>JAFMJG010000035.1 GCA_017853605.1 bacterium | reverse complement strand
CACAAAAAAAAAGGCCCCGCTGAACCGCAGAGCCTCTTCATTCGTCACGAACGTGCGCTCTGCCCCCTATGAGCCTCTAAAAAACACAAACGAGTAGGGAGAAACGGTTCGCATGCAGGAACTCTAGCGGCACCAGCGCGTAAAGGCAAGCCAGGAGACCACGGTTGGGAATAACGGCCCGGCCCGGCTCCCAATTGGGACGCCGGGAGCCGCATCAGCCCACAAGCGGGGGGCGATACTGGGGAGCTCACAGGCCCCTTCAGCGCTTCACTGGGTCGGGGTCGGGAGGGCTGAAAACGGCGCGACACTGCCGGTCCTGCCAAGCGGGGCTACCCTGTAGCAGAATGTCTTGTCAAAGCGCCGCCGGCCGCTTAGCTGAAGGTAAACGAACCCGTCACGGCCCTCGGCTGAGGCCTGCTCGTTAATCTGCTCGATAAAGCACTGCGGCGTGCCGCCTGCCGCGCAGTACGCCCGCGGCTTGTTGTTTCCGCTGAAGCGGCCGTAGTAGCCCACCGCTCCCGCCTTGACGCCATCTGAGTAGTAGAACGACATCGGGAATCGGCGGGCGCAGATCTTGTTACACACGAGCGTTGGCCCGGTCGCTCTCGGATCGACGTTGCCGATGTGGCGCGATATCTCAGACTTCCACAGGAACTCGTTGCTCTGGACCGTTCGCAGCTCGTAGCACACCTTCTGCAGCTCTGGGCTGGGTGGCGAGAGGGTCGGCGTTGGGCTCGGGGTTGGGGTTCTCGTTGGCCGGGGGGTGCGCGTTGGGGTGATGGTGGGAGTTTCGGTCGGGGTCTCTGTTGGAGTGTCAGTCGGGGTGTCGGTCGGCGTGTCGGAGGGGGTAGGGGTTGGCACCTGGGCGAACGCTGCCGAGGGCCCGATCGGCAGGCCAAGAGCGTTGAATGGGCAGAACGGAGCGGTGAGCACCGGTGCTGCTGCAAAGGCAAGTAGGGCAAAGATGCGGAGCCACATAGTGTACAACCTCCCCAGGTGTTGCGTTTGTGCGAGTCAAAACCGCCTCCAGGCGGGTGAGATTACAGGATATGGGCGGCCTCACACCGCGCGCAACCCAGATCTGCAACTAGTTGGAGTTTGCGTACCTTTGGGCACCTAGAGACCAGGCGAGCCTCGCGGCGCATCGGAGCACTGACGCCCGCTCCGATCGAGGGAGGCACGCCCACAGCTCCTTAAACAGCGGCGAGCTGGCGGTCGCTTTGAGCAGGGAGGTCTTTAGGGCCGGCTTCAGCAGGGAAGGCTGGCGCGGGCCGAGCGGTTGGCGAAACATCTCCTTGGCGATCAGCGAGGAGGCAAGCGGATTTGTCCGCCTTACCAACTCCTCAACGAGCGCTCCGATCGGCCCTTCCGCCCGGTAGTGTTCAAACTCAAACTGCGCGACCTGAAGCCTCGTGTCACGAAAAAATGAGAGGGCTTGGTGCTCGATGCCCCGCACGCACCACTGAGATAACGATGATTCCGCCCTCTGCACCTCCTCCTGGGGACAGCCGCCGCTGAGGCGTGAGCTAAGCCGGAGGCCGGAGGAGATCTCTGCAACCAGCCGGCTGGCCTGCCACTGCACGATCTCCGAAATAGCGGGGCGATCACCCGGAGAGACCAGCCCCTCGGGACGCAGATCCACCCGGCCTGGGAAGGCTTCCAAGAGCGACACAGCCGCCTCATTCCCGGCCCGCACTATGGCTGAGTGGAGCGTTTGCCTCATCGGAGTGAGGTAGCCAGAGAGGAATGCCCGCCAGTCAGGAGGCTCGCCAGGATCAACTGTCCCGAGTGGAGTGAGTCCCGGGTTGAAGGAGAGGGCGTGGGGCATATCAAGCAAGGCCGGAAGCAGCTGGCCTTGGGGCAGCGCTACCGCAACGGTGAAGACACCCTCCGCCAGCCAGCGGCCCGTTACAACGACTTCCTGGGGCACCTCTGTGGGCGAAAGGCGAATGGGCTCATGCTGGGGGAGGATCTCATGGAGCAGGGCCCCGCGGTCGAGGAGCGCCTCGTGCTGGCGCAGGGCGCACTCAGCGAGGGAGGCAGGGGTGGCCGCAAATCCCCCGCTTGGGCGGGCGCGAAGCTCTTGGAAGGTAAGGGTGTGGCCCGCCCCTGGACGCGGGAAGTGAGACAGCATTGAGCCACTATACCACACCTGTGGCCAGGAGCGACTAGGGGCACGCGCAGTTTGGGCGCCACCCCTGCGGCCCAGGGCACTCAGATGCCGCCTCCCCTACGGCGCTGGGGCGGCTTTTGGGCTCAGCGGGGTCTCGCGGGTCTCGGAGTCGCCCACAAAGGCCGGATCCCGGCGCTCTCGGAGGCCGTTAAGGTATGCGTTGGCGACACCCTGGTCGAGCTGGCCGCTGCGCGCTGCCGCGGTAATTGCGCGGTAGAGAGCCTCGTCGCTGACTCCGAATCGGGCAAAGATCGCGTTCACGTTCCTGCGAACATCATCCAGGCTCTTGGCATTGCTCATCGCTGCGTTTGCAAAGTAGCCGACAAAATCCGTCTGGATTTTTTTGTTGCCGCCGCTAATCGACTCGATCAGGGGATTGAGCCACGACACGGCGTACTTTGCGAAGGGATGGCTGAAGTCCAGCTCGAATGGCCGCCGCCCACCCAGTTCAGCTCGCGGCTTTCCATCCTTGCCGATGTCGTACTTCGAGCCATCGGCGAGCGTCACGCAGTAGTTTGAGTCGATGATGTTGCTTGCAAGCAACGCTGCCCGAACGCGGTCCCGCACCCGCTGGTCGCGGGATTTTCCGGTCTTTACGCTCCCCAGAAGCCCCCCAGCCAGGGCGCCGATAGCGGCACCGATGCCAGTGCCGATACCCGGTGCGATCATCGTTCCGATCGAGGCACCCAGCGCCACGCCGCTCGTTGCTCCTGCCGCCGGAGTGGAGCGGCCCCAATTTGTGGCGAGGTTGATGGCGCCATACAAGCCCCCGACGATCGTCGCGCCCCACGCTGCTGCACCGAGCGATGCGCCGGCTGTTGCGGCGCCTGCACCTACGGCCGCTCCGGTTGCGGCGCCCTCCGCAGCGCTGAGCGCCGATGCCTCCAAGGTCCCCAGCCCAAACGCCAAAGAGGTGGGGAGCACCTGGCCCCATAGCTGGTCCGCTTTCTCCTGCCTCGAAAGGTCATTTTGGAACGGTTGATTGGGGTACTGCGCCTGCCAAGCGGAGGCGGGATAGCTGCCAGATTGAACCGGGGGTGTTGCCATAAGGTTTCCTCTAAAGTGCGGTAATTATTTTGCTTTGGGCTCGCGAAGGCCCATCATCCGCAAGGCCTTCAGGATTACCCCACAGGGAGGTAATCGCCGGTGGCGGGCAGGGAGTTGCGCCTATTTTTGGCCGCCCTCCCTTTACGATGGGAATACGGATACTATCTGGGGTCTCGTTGTTTGGGGGGCGGTATGCGGTGCAGTTTTTTCCTTGTCTGTATGTCCTTGTTTGTATCCCTTTCCGGGTGCACCGAGGACGCAAACTACAACGGAAATACGAACACTGAGGTCATCTCTATCTCGTCAAACGACGACGCAATTGAGGACGGCTCGGAGACGGTCTTCTACTTTGACTTCGATTTCGACGAGAACGCGGTCTTTTTTGATGAGGGAGAGGTGCAGCTCGTAGTCAAGCTTCCGCGAGAGCTCTCGTTTGTGCGCGACTCGGCGGTCATTAACGCGGCGGGGAGCGATAATTACGAGGTGGCGCCCTATGTGCTGCAGTGCACCGACGGGTCGAGCTTTCTCGCCTTCTCGCTTGATTCGGGAGATCTCGACAACGCATCATCGCCGTCGGATGCGGAGGCGCAGCTCAAGATGACGCTGCAGGGGAGGCGGCCGGGCATTTACTCGGTCGTCCAGGCCACGGCGAGCGCGGATTACTTCTCGTTCGGCTGCACGAAGCAGTTCAATCCGGACACGTTCTATTCAGTGGTTGTTTACTAATTGGGGAGAAATAACCTTGTCGAGGCGCCTGGCGATAACCGCGCACCTGTTCGCGGCGATGCTCTTGCCGGTGGGCGCACGGGCGCAGGATTCTTCGCCCTCGCAGCAGCAGTTCGCCAACACGGTCATAAATGAGACCGTCAACACCACAACCCTCTTCGCGTCGCAGGATATCTTTTCGACCGGCCGCTTTTCAAAGCATCGCGCGGATCAGCCGGACAACCACTACGACACTGGCCGCACCCCGTTTGAGGTGCGTCTCGGCGACAAGAGTGACCGATGGCTGCCCTACGTTTACGGCAGCGCCGCCCTGCTTCGGGTGACCTCCGGGGCTGCCAAGCCCCCGGATGCAGCAGGCGAGGACGACTTCTCAACTTCCAAGCTTTTTGCGCTCGCCACAGGGCTAGGCACCTACCTGCGGGTGAGCGACGACTTGCGGCTTTCGGCCTCGGCTGCGCTTACGTACTCACACCTCAAGAACCGCTACGACTTCAACAACAGCTACAGCCAGCAGTTCCTCGAGCCGGACAGCAGTCTGTACTACAACTGGTCGCTGGACATCTTCACCTACTCGCCGACTGCCAGGGCGATCTACGAGCACGCCTGGGGCGAGCGAATCATCAACACAACGGTTGGGTACAGCCAGCTCTTCAACAACTCGATCGGGTCCTCGAGCTCCGCCATCAATATCGATTCCTCGACCGGCCTCCTGTGGTCGCGCATCGCCTATACCGAGCCTCTTGGCGTCAGCCTGTGTGATGCGGCAACCGCCCTGCGGCCCTTCTTCCAGTGGAGCAACATCAGCGGCAAGGCTGCCCAGGGGCTCAATCTCTACAACCTGTTTGAGGTAGGGGCGGATTTTGTTTTCGACTTCAAGGAGAAGTTTGTGGGCTTTTCGCAGATGAACTGGGGGGCCAGCTACATCTCCGGTGACAGCTTTGAGGGGTACCACCTCGGGTTCGGGGCAAAGTTCTAAGGGCCCAAGGGCTGCGTGCCCTGCGAACCGTTATTAGGAAGGCCCTGTTGTCTGGCCCCTGGAAAGGGGCGTAGGCTTGTTCGTGATGAAGATTTTGTTGGTAGTGGCCACGACCCTGGAGGTGGCGCCTGCGCTGCGCGAGCTTTTCGGCATCGAGGCGCTTGAGTCCGGGCTCGGCCGGCCAGGAGAGCTTATTGAGTCTCCGCACGTGGACTGCCTTGTGACGGGGGTCGGGCAGCTTCAGTGTGCCGTTCACCTTGTGCGGACATTGGAGAGGAAGGAACACAGGCTGGCGGTTCAGGCGGGCATCGGGGGAAGCTTCCTGCCGACGCTCCGGAAGGGCCAGGTAGTCGTGGTGCGAGAGGAGCTGCTGCCAGACCTTGGAGCCGAGGATCGGGAGGGGTTTCTCGACCTCTTTGAGATGGGGCTGCTCGACCGCGACGCCCCGCCGTTTTGCGGGGGAAGCCTCATTGCGCCCGAGCTGGGCCTCACGTCGCTAGTCGGCCTGCCGCGCGCCCGCTCCGTGACCCTCAATCGGGTGCTCAGCCATGAGGCGAGCATCGCGTGGGTCAGGCGGAGGTTCGCGCCGGATGTTGCCAATATGGAGGGGGCGGCCTTCCTGTATGGCTGCCTTACAGCCAGGGTGCCCTGCGTCACCTTGCGGGCGATCTCAGACTTTGTGGGCCCCCGTGACAAGAGCTCTTGGGACATCCCGGGAGCTGTCAGTGCGCTGCACAGGGTGCTGACGCCGCTGCTGGACGAGTGCCAGCGGGCGTCGTGACGGGGCGCCGGCGTTCAGCACCGCCGGGCGATCTCCCGGAAGATCAGGCGCGTTTTTTCCTCGAGCTGGGACAGGGAGGAGTCGTTTGTTATGATGTAGTCGCTGCGCTTGGCCTTCTGCTCATCAGGAAGCTGCGCAGCGATGCGGGCCCGGGCCGCCTCGGGCGATAGGGCATCACGCTCAACGATGCGCGACACCCTCAGGGGCTCAGGCGCGGTTACCAGGATGATCTTCTTGATCTCCGGATATTTTGCTCCTGACTCAAAGAGCAGGGGAACCACGTAGACGATGAGGTCGAGAAGGGGGCTGCGCCTTAGCAGCTCCAGCTTTGCCAGCCACATCTCCCGGATACGGGGGTGAAGCACGGACTCAACGTACGCTCGGCTAGGCTTGTCTGCGAAGATAATCGCGCCAAGGCTCTCCCGGTCGAGGCGGCCATCGTCATCCAAGATCTCCCCGCCGAACCTCTCAACGAGCGCCGCCAGTCCCGGGGTGCCGGGCTCGACTGCCGCCCGCGCCAAGATGTCGGCGTCCACCACTGCGGCGCCCCACCTCTCTAGCATCTTCGCCACGCTCGATTTGCCCGATCCGATGCCTCCAGTGAGGGCCACCACGTTGGGGCTGCGCTTTGTGGGGGGAGGGGACTTGCTCTTCATGGCACCGCGAAGGTCTCATCAGGAACCGCCCCAGACGCTACACCAAGACCGTAGGTGCAACAACCGGCTCAACTTTTGGGGCCTGCGATCAGCGGTTGAGTTGGGAAGCCCAGCAAGTATAGAGTATCTGGGCTTGCCCCACGCGGGGCGCGAGCCCCAAGGGCGTTTAGACAGGATACCACCATGCCAGAAAGAAAAGATGATGATCAGCCGGCCCACGAGGCTGAGGAGACGGTATCTGCCCACGAGCAGCTCATCGCCGAGGAGGAGGCAGGGCATGCGAGGCGCAAGGGCGCCCCGGATCCTGGTACCTGGACCAACCAGCCTGCGGGGGCCGACAAAGCGCGTGAGGACGAGCCCCTTGATGATCTCGAGGACGAGGATGATGAGGAGCATCAGCCAGCGCCTCGCAAAGTGATCCAGAATGGGCGCGATGTCCTGTGCGAAGAGCTTCCAGATCGGGCACAGAGGGCCAAATTGCGGCTCAAGCCCTACCTGGCGGGCGCGATGGCGGTGGAGCTCACCAACTCCGGGGAGAGATTCCTCTTTGACTGGAGGGGAGAGGACCCGAAAGTTACCCCAATCACCAAGGAAGCGGCGCTCAGCATCGGTGAGGGCAGCGATCCATCGGTTGTTGATTGCATCATCTCCCTTAGCGAGCAGAACCTCATGTCTGTGCGCTCGGGTGACTTAAATCCGCAGGTGGCGATGCTTGCGGACAAGATTAAGGTGCGGGGCAAGGTCGGCCCGGCGGTGTACCTCTTCAACCTCGTGGCACCGAGGGTGCGCTCGTAGCTTTTTTGGCTCCCTTCTGGCCTCAGGGATGGGCTGGCGATTGAATAAAATGCCCCAGCATTGTATCTCTTGCTGGGTTCCTGATCGGCGTCCCCTGACCGGAGAAGAGATTCGTGAAATCCCCGTTTAACCTTGCCTTTACGGCCTCGTTCTTCGGTGGCGCGGCTGCCGCGCCCGTTGAAGCCCCAAGCTTTGACCAGCTTCTCGGGCAGGATTTCCTGCGCCCTCTGAAGGAGCTGCAGCACCAGCGCCTCATGGAGGGCCTGCCGGTGCTTGACCTCTCAATGGTCAACCCGGATCTGCCCCCTCCACGGCCTATCATTGACAGGCTTCTCGAGTCAGTCACCAAGATGTCCACGCACCGCTACGCCGTGTCGCGAGGCGTTCGGAGGCTTCGCGAGGCTTTCGCTGAGAAGTATGACACGAGCTTCGGCCAGAAGCTCGATCCGGAGTCCGAGGTGTGCGTCTGTCTTGGCAGCAAGGACGCGACATTTCATGCGCTGCGCGTTCTGATTCACGCGGGGGATTCGGTGGTTGTTGCCGCGCCGGCTTACCCGGCACACCTCTCCGCAGTGGCACTGGTTGGCGGATGGGCAGTGCAGTGGCGGTGCCTGCCCGATCCCGGGCAGGCGGCCGACAGCCTCGCGAAGGCCCTCGATACCTCCAGGGCCAAGGTGCTTCTGCTGAATCTACCAAGCAACCCGACCGGCGCCGTGGTGGCGCCCGAGTGGTGGTCCGCCGTGGGCAGAGTGTGCGCCGAGAGGGGCGTCACTATCATCAACGATTTCGTGTATGGGGAGATGTGCTTCGGTGGGGCTGCAGCGGCGAGCGCGCTGGCTGTGCGGGCGCAGGGCGCCACGTGCGTGGAGGTGTACTCTCTGTCTAAAGCATACAACGTTCCGGGTTGGCGAGTGGGAGCGCTGGCCGGGGACGCAAAGCTGATCCGGGCCGTCGCGCGCCTCAAGGCCCACGCCGACTACGGCCTGTTCCTCCCGCTCCAGTATGCCGCAGCGCTTGCGCTCACCTCGAAGGAGGACCTCGTTCGCCCCACGGTCACGGCGTACGAGCGGCGCGTGCGCGTGCTTACGGCCGGGCTCTCAAGGATCGGCTGGGAGGTTGTTGAGCCGCGGGCAGGGTGCTGTGTCTGGGCGCGGTTCCCGATCGCGGCAGCGGCGGAAGGGGGAGGGGAGGGATCTGCCTCTATTCGGGTGGCAGAGTCGCTCTTAGCGCGGCTCGGTATCCTCGTTGCGCCCGGCAAGGTATTCGGGGACGGCTTCGATGAGTATGTGCGCTTTGCTGCAGTTGTGAGCGAGGAGCGGATTAGGGACGTGGTGGCCGCCATATCTTCGGCGAGCCACGCAAACACGCGGTGATGCCCGTTTAGCTATGAGGAACTCGGCGCACATTCGTGGAATGCTTTTAGCGCTTGGGGGTGCGGCGGCGCTGTGGGCGCGGAGCTCTTTTGCAGAGCCGCCCTGTGCGGAGGCTGCTCGGCTGGTCAAGCAGGGGGTGGAGGTCGGGGACGGCTCAGACCGCGAGATAGAACTGTACCGCCGGGCCCACCAGCTTTGCCCGAAGATGGCAGAGGCGCACTTCAACATCGGGGTGGCTCTCCAGAGGCGGGGAGAGCTGCCAGAGGCGGAGAGGGAGCTGCGGGCGGCGATCTCCCTCAAGGATGAGGAGAACTTTCGCATCGGTCTCGGGGCGCTGCTTCTGCAGAAGGGCGAGGTGTCTGCAGCCCGGGAGCAGTACGACAGGGTGCTAGGGAGGAATTCCCGCAACGTGCAGGCCCTGCAGGGCGTGGCGGTGATCCTTGAAAAACAGCAGAAGCTGAGCGAGGCTGTTGAGGCGCTGCAGAAGGCGGAGGGGTATGACGCCAGCAATGCCACAACTTTTTTCAATCTCGGGGTGCTCCAGGAGAAGCTGAAGCGGGACAGCCTCGCCATAGCAGCGTACAAGCGGGCGTGCGAGCTTCAGCCAAACAACGCCTTGGCGCACCTCTACCTTGGGGGAGCGCAGGCGCGAGAGGGGCAACTGCTCGACGCAGAGAGGTCCCTAGGGCGGGCAGCGCAACTGAGGCCTGACGATATTAGGGTGCAGCTGGCGCTCGCAGAGGTGTTTGAGAAGCGCGGACAGCTGGACCGTGCCGAGGGGGCCTTCCGCCGTGCGGTTGAGCTGGGGCCGAACAGTTTCTATGCGCAGGCCAACCTCGGAGTCCTCCTTCTGAATCGTGGAAGGCCCGAGGAGGCGGTTGGTGCCCTCACGAAGGCGAGCGTGCTCGACCCGAAGAGCGCTAAGGTATGGAGTGCGCTTGGCCATGCAGAGTTGGAGGCCAAGAGGCCTGACCTAGCCCGGGAAAACTTGCGGAAGGCGATCCTCCTTGATCCATCAAACGCCAATGCCCATAACAACTTAGGGGTTCTGCTCCAGCGCGAGGGCGAGGTTGATGCGGCGCGCAAAGAGTTCCGGGAGGCGATCCAGCTCAATCCCCTGCTGGAGGTTGCCCGCAAGAACCTTGAAGCGGTCGGTGCAGAGTAGCTGGTGCGCCGAGCCCATGCAGATCAGGTGGTTGCGCGAGTGGCTCCATGGTTGAGGCGGCATTTTTGATGGGCTGCCAGAGTTGGGGGACGGCGTTAGAAAAAAAATAGCCCGTTTCGCAGCTGCCCTCTGCTAAGCTTTTAGGGCTGTCAGATCAGCAGTTTGCCAATTTTAAGCGCGTTGTACCGGGAACTTTGTTTTGTACTATCTCCGTAGTGCAGGTATGCGGCGGCCCCTATACTCCGGCGAACACAACGAGGACTGTGAGACGTGTCATCCTGGTCGTCTCGCAGTCGGAGGCTGTACGGTTCCGGTTTAGGTTTGTGTAGCTTCACGGTGGGTGAGTGTGATGAACTCGAGTGCGGGTTCGGTTCTCGCCCAGCGCTGGTTAATTACGGTTATTAATTGGTGTGGGGACGATGTCTGCGGTCTTAAAGTTAGTTCAGCCTCAACAGTTCAGCGAGCAGGTCCAAGTTGACCTCGATAGTGCGTCACGCCACGCGCACTCCCTCCAGGGCGCGCTGTCGTACCTCTCCCTCTGGCAGCCCACGGTTGTGAGGCACTTAGTTGAACGCTTCTCGGCGAAAGGTGAGACAGTTCTGGATGTGCATTGCTCGGCGGGCTCCACAGGGGTGGATGTGCTCGCTCTTGGGCGCCACTTCATCGGCTGCTCAAGCGAGCATGCCCTCGTTAAGCTCGCGCGGGCGCGAGTGAACCCTGCTGACTTGGCGGAGGTTGTGCTGCGGCTCCAGTTCATGAACCTGAAGAGGCCGGTTGATATCCGCGGATATCAGGCGCCATGGCCCTTCTACTTCGACGTCGACACGTACTGCGAGCTGATGAACGTCAAGTCGGCCATGCGCTCGACCAATGACAGGGTAGACGAGTTTATCGCCTTCGTAGTGGCGGGGATCCTGCACGGCCATACAGTTGGACACCTCTCGGGCTACACCTCTCCCCAGGTCGCCCTGGCCCCCGAAGCGCAGGCTGCGCTCAACCGCAAGCGGGGAGAGGTGCCGTCGTACCGGGCAGTGAGCCCCCGAATTATCAAGAAAGCCGCATCCATCCTGCGCGATGGGATCCCTTCGAGCCTGCTTGACCGTGGGCTTGAGCGTTCGGTGCTTTTTGCGGAGCCGAACAATTTGGCCGGAGTTGGGACGGCTAAGGCGCACCTCGCGCTCCTCTCTCCAGACCAGCCGGGCGCGGTTGAGCATGGATTGCGTTCCTGGCTCCGCTCATGGTGGCTAGGGGTTGATCTTCCGGCGGCGCCGTCTCCGGCTGCAACGGTTGAGGCCTGGCAAGAGGGCCTGAGCGAGCAGCTGCTCGAGACGGCGCGAGTTGTGCGCCGGGGCGGGCGGGCTATCGTGCGGGTTGGCCAGGGGCGCATCGGCGCCAAGGCGGTAAGCTATCGCGAACAGCTGTCAGCGGTTCTTCGGGCGTGCATGCCCTCGTACTGGCACCTCGAAGGCACTATCGTTGAGCACTATGCGAAGGGCTCGGGCGTGATAAAGGCTGGGCCGGAGCGGGTGAAAGACACCGCGGCGGAGCTCGTCGTCCTGCGCCGCAAGTAGCTGGAAAGCCTGGCGGTTGTTTTTCTCCTCCGGATGTCCCGAAGTCGTGCCGACTAACCAAGTGGAAGCACGGTATGCAGGCTGCCAGGAGGGGGCTTCATGGTCACACATTCAGTGCCGCGTGTCCTCATCGGGGGAACCAGCTCACAGGTGGGAAAATCCCTCATCGTGCTGGGCCTGCTTGTGGCGCTGCGCAAGCGAGGCCTGAGTGTTTCTTGCTGCGTCACTGGCGACGCGCTGCACCACGCCTTGTTGTATAGCCGCATCACCCGCCGCTACACGAGGGTGCTTGACCGCACGGCCCTCGGGCACGCGGAGCTCGTGGCAGCCCTTTACCAGGCGTCTCTCGGCGCGGACGTAGTGATCATCGACGGCAGGGGGGGGCTCTACGACGGCGTGTCGCCGGGAAATGAGCTGGGCTCAGACGCGGAGATAGCTGCGATTACAGGCACCCCGGTGGTGCTGGTTCACAAGCCGCTCGATTTCAGCAACAGCATCGCCGCCATCGCGCAGGGCTTTGCGCAATTCAAGGGCGCCCCCCCTATTGTCGGGATGATCGCCAATAGGCTCTCCCCGATTCCGGATGGTGATCCGTTCCTGCCGCACCCGGCGGTCCAGATGCTCAACCAGGTGATGGATGCATACCGCGCCCCGAGGTTTCTTGGGGGCCTTCCTGACTCCTCCATCTCTGCGCAGCTTCCCCCCTCTCAGGTCTCCCAGGAGGAGAACTCGACATCCCTCCCGATGCAGCTCTTTATCGACGTTGGCAATTTAGTCAGCAACGACGTCGACATCGATGCGCTGCTGCGGGCCGGAGCCAGCGCGGCTCCGCTCACCCTCTCAACCAAGCTGCCAGAGCCGGGGAACAGGAAGTGCCGCATCGCCGTCACTGACGATGGCTGCTTCAACGTGTGCTACCAGGACAATCTTGACCTGCTCAAGTACTGTGGGGCGGAGCTTGTGCCCTTCTCGCCGCTCGCTGATAGCGCGCTGCCCCGCAAGATTGGCGGGCTATACGTGACCGGCGCGTACCTCAAGTCGTACGGCGAGGAACTCTCGAGGAACGAGGGGCTCCGACGGTCTATCAAGCAGTTTGCCGCCGCGGGCGGGGTGGTGTACTCCGAGGGCGCCGGCACTGCATTCCTCTGCCGCCCGTACCATCTCACGAAGGGCGGGCCCGCCCTGCCAGGTGTTGGGATCATCCCGGCTGATGCCTTTCCGGTGCAGCAGCCCCGCACGGCGATTAAGGCCGAGACCGTTGACGACTCAGTGCTGGGGTTTTCAGGGATTGCGCTGCGGGGCATCTCGCCGGGAGATTGGGCGGTTGGCGGGCTCTTTACGGGCTCGGGCAGCCCGATCGTGAACACAATGCGGATTCACCTGCCCGGATGTGAGCCCAGCAATGAGGGATACTCAGCCTCAGCCCAGACATGCAGCACGTTCCACTTCCTTCATTTTGGCTCCAACCCGTCGGTCGCCCGGTCGTTGGTGGAGGCTGCAGAGGTTGCCGAGCGCACTTTGGCCCATGCCCCCGAGCAGTAGGCCCTGGTGGCCCAAAAAACTGGGGATCTGCGGGGGTGAAAACATCCGGGAATCCGGGTAAGCTGCCAAGCATGTCCAAAGAGGTCTCAGGAAACACTAAAGGCCTGGCCGCATCGGAGCTTCGAGCGGCCCAGAAGCTCTTTTCGCGTCCGGTGGACGCCAGTGAGGTCGTGTCCCTCGATCTCGCGCGGGAGATGTGCTTGCTCGCTGAGCGGCTTCGTCGGCGCGTCGGTATCCTGATAGACCGGCAGGGCCACATCGTGGAGGTCATTCTCGGCACAAAAGAGATCCTCTTCCTCCCGGATCTTGGGCGCTACCGTCTCGGGCGGGGGCGTCTGCGCAACTTGCGCCTGGTGTTCACTGACCTCTCGAACGAGGGAGAGGAGGCCACGATCCCGTACGACATCTACACCGACCTTGAGCGGCTGCGGCTTGACGCGGTGGCGAGCCTTCGGGCCGCCAAGAACCGCGTGTCGCTCGCGTACGCGCACCTCGTGCCGGCAAACCGCTCGGAGGGAGCCACAACTATGACTGAGCTCGTGCGCGATCTCGGGTCGTTCGGGCTGGACTTCCGCGAGCTTGTTGAGTCGGTAGAGCAGAGCCTCTCCAGCGAGGTGGCGCAGCTTGACAGCGGCGACAGCGTTGGCGCGGTCGTGGTGGGTGTGTACGACCGTGATGACGATCCGGACATCTCGCTCGCCGAGCTGCGCGAGCTGGCGCGCACGGCGGGCGTGACGATCGTGGATGCAGTGGTGCAGCGCCGCAAGCCGGATCCGAAGACATTCATCGGAAGCGGCAAGCTTGAGGAGCTCGTCATCCGCTGCATCCGGCTCGGGGCAGGCATGCTCATCTTCGACGCAGAGCTGAAGCCCTCGCAGTGGCGCGCGATCACAAACTCAACCGAGCTCAAGGTGATAGACCGGAGCATGCTCATTCTCGACATATTCGCGCAGCGCGCGGGGAGCAGCGAGGGACGCCTGCAGGTCGAGCTGGCCCAGCTCAAGTACAACCTGCCGCGCCTCGTCGAGAAGGATGCGGGGCTGTCGCGCCTGAGCGGGGGGATCGGGGGCAGGGGCCCTGGAGAGACCAAGCTCGAGATCGGGCGACGGCGCATTCGGGACCGGATATCGGATCTTGAGAGACGGCTGGGGAAGGTGCGGGAGTCGCGGGACTTCCGCAGGAGCCGGAGGCGTGAGAACCAGGTGCAGTTGGTCGCCATCATCGGCTACACCAACGTCGGCAAGTCTACCCTCTTTAACCTGCTGACGAACAGCTCGGTGGTTGCCGAGAACAAGCTCTTCGCCACGCTCGACCCGAGCCAGCGTCGGCTCTTCTTGCCGCCGTCCAGCCCCGACACTGACGGAGGGATGGGGCGGACCATCGTGGTGAGCGACACGGTGGGTTTCATACGCAAGCTTCCGGTCGAGCTCGAGACCGCCTTCCGAGCGACCCTTGAGGAGCTCTACGAGGCGTCGCTCCTTGTGCACGTTGTGGACGCCTCTGATCCGGACGCCATTGGCAAGTACCGGGCCGTGCGGCGCATCCTCGACCAGATGAGCCTCGCTGCCGCTCCGGAGCTTGTGGTGCTCAATAAGTCAGACCTCGCCTCCAGCGACGGGCTTCGCGCGCTGCTAAACGAGCTTCCAGGCGTAGTGGTGTCCGCGGCCCGTAGGGCCGGAATCGGCGACCTGCTGCGCGAGCTCGACACCCGGATTCCCCGGGTCTCCCTCCCGTCGCGAGCCGCCGAGGGCGCCGCTAAAACTGAATGGTGATTCCGTCGTACCCGAGCTCGATGCCGGGGGGCAGCAGCGGGTTGACCTCGTCGTAG
Source organism: bacterium (assembly GCA_017853605.1). Taxonomy (GTDB): domain Bacteria; phylum Bdellovibrionota_C; class UBA2361; order UBA2361; family OMII01; genus OMII01. Next base: position 9,848 of record JAFMJG010000035.1, on the reverse strand, counting down.
TCCACTGAGTGGGTGGTGTGTATGAGGAAGGTGCGCTCGGGCTTGAGCCTGGCGGCGATGTCGACCGCTTCCTCTATCGTGTTGTGCGTGTTGTGCGGCTCGTACCGAATTCCATCGATGAAGAGGTACTTCAGGCCCTGGAGCTTCTTGGCGGCCGAGTCAGGCAGCCCCTTGAAGTCCGTGCAGTATGCGAGGTCTCCGAGGCGGAAGCCCGTCACCTGGACATCGCCGTGCGGCAGGGGAAAGGTCTCAAGGGAGGCGCCGCCGATCTCGATCACCCCCTCATGCGGGAATTCATGGAGGTCGAGCTGCGGCAAGAGTCCTCCAACGTATCCCGAGCTCTGGTCGAAGATGTACGAGAAGCTGCGCCGCAGGCTGGCGAGCGTCTCCTGAGAGCCGTGGCAGCTAATGCGGTGCCGGCCGATAAAGTTGTATGAGCGCAGGTCGTCTGTGCCGAGTATGTGGTCAGCGTGGCCGTGGGTGTAGAGCACCGCATCTATCCGGCGAACCCGGTGGGCAATGCACTGGTGCCGGAGGTCGGGTCCGGCATCAACGAGGATCGCGAAGCCCGAGGGCAGCTCAATGAGGGCCGATGTGCGGTTGCGGAGGTTCTTCGGGTTAGTGGAGGTGCACACGGCGCAGCGGCAGCCAGCGAGGGGAACCCCAGTTGAGGTGCCGGAACCTAAAAGGGTAAATCGCATCATGAGCCATCTCGCGCGAAGCACTCGGCGTGGGAAGGGGACTATAGCCGTCTTCCGCCGGGGATGCCAACAGAGCTTTCGTGCCGAAATAAGGCCCTTGAAGTCCCTCTGGCTGGTGCTAGGATAGCGGCCGGAGCTCCGATATGCCGAACAACGACGAGAATGATCAGAAAAAAATAAACGTGGTCGATCGCCGCCGCTTCGATGCGGCGGGCGAGGAGCGTGGAGAAGCGCCCCACAATGAGGGGGCTGCTGCCGGCGGGGACAACGGGTTTACGATTGAGGGAGACCCCAACGGCAAGGAGGAGGTGGCGTTTGGCTCCTTCGTCATGTCTTTGGCGACTCAGGTCCTGGTGCAGCTTGGCGAGATGCCGGCTCCGCACGGCATGGAGATACCGGTGGACCTTGGCGCCGCGCGGCAGACCATCGACATTATAGCCATGCTCCAAAAGCGCACGCGGGGCAACTTGTCTGCTGAAGAGGGGCGCTTCCTCGAGGAGGTTCTCCATTCTCTTAGAACGTCGTACGTGAGCCGTGCATCCAAAAAGTAGGGTAGGAGAGTGCCCCGCAGGGCAGTGCGGACGCGCCGTGTAGGGCTGCGGAAGGAGTATCCGTTTTTGCCGGGCAAGAAATGCCCTATTTTTTGACACCCCCCAGCGGCAAACTGACACCGGTGTCGCTTTTTTAAACAGCTGCGCCGGGCTGGCAAGCCTAACCCCCTGACGCCACGGGCTGCATCCTTTTTTTAACATCCTGCATCGCGGTTTCCGCCGGGTGGCAAGGTTTTCGCATGTGACCCCTTCGAGCGGCCAGAGTGGCAGCTCCCGAGGTGTCTACGAGAGGTTCTATGCAGGTGAAGAAGAGGTCCGACCTAGAGTTGATAGCTGACTTCCGCAAGGGAAACCAGCTCGCGTTTGAGGAGTTGCTGTCCCGGTACAGCAACAAGGTTTTTAGCCTCGCGTCACGGCTCACTCGCAACAACGAGGATGCTGAAGAGGTGCTGCAGGACGTGTTCGTGACGGTTCACCGCAAAATTGCAGGCTTCGAGGGGAAGTCGTCCTTCTCGAGCTGGCTGTACCGCGTTACTGTTAACGCCGCCTTCATGAAGTTGCGCAAGCGACGGCAGGATCCCGCAGTTCCCCTTGAGGACATCGTGCAGCAGTCACACCCGATAGCAGCTCTCAAGAGTCCAGAAGCTGCCTACGTCGATTCCCAGACGATCCGCAATGAGATGCTCGAGGCGCTGGAAGCCGCCATTCGAAAGCTACCGGATGACTACCGCCCGGTGTTCGTGCTTCGCGATGTCGATGGCCTCACGAGCCGAGAGGTCGGTCGAATCCTCAACCTGACCGTTCCTGCAGTGAAGTCTCGCTTGCACCGCAGTCGCCTCATGTTGCGCCGGCGCCTAAGCCGCTTCTTCGAGGAGCCCCGCGCTCGCCGAGACACCCTCGGCATGGCCGCTGGCTCGGGGAAGTAGCCCTTCGTTTTTGTTCAGGGGCCCGGCAGGCTGACGCAAAAAGCGCATGCCTGCCGGGCCCCTCCGTTTTAAGGGGTGCCAGGCTGGCCAGCCCTCCCTGGCAGGCACGAATCTCTGCTCCCTCGCTTTTCCGCCATGACGGGGCGGTGTAGGCTATCGGCCATGCGGTCCCTCACTTGGCCGGCCATCGCCGGCGCCTCACTACTGGGAGTCCTCGTTGCCTGTGGCGGAGTGGATTCCCCCGTGCCGCCGTTGCCGGCCTCGCCTGAGCTGGCGCGCCAAGGGCAGGTGCTCGCTGAGGGGCTCGGCGCGTGCGGCCATTGCCACTCCATGACAGGCGAGCCGGGCGCCCCGCTTACCGGCGGGCGCCAGATGGAGGACCAGTACGGGGAGATCCTCGCCCCAAACATTACGCTCGCGAGGAGCGGCATCGGCACGTGGAGCGAGGGTGACTTTATCCGGGTGTTTCGCGCATACGTGAAGCCCAACGGCTCGATCGTGTCTCCGGCGTTCCACTCCGGCGCCCAATGGATGTCGGACGCTGACTTGGGCGCTCTCATGACCTACGTGCGCAGCCTCCCTCCGGTGGAGAGCGAGGTTCCTGCGAGGGATATCTCGTGGCTTGACCGGTACACGGTAGGCTTCTTTGACTCGAAGCCTGAGGTCAAGGGGCTCATCCCCCAGCTTCCGCAGTCCTTTCGGCAGGAGTACGGGGAGTACCTCGTCAACCACGTTGCGCGGTGCAGCAGCTGCCACTCCAAACCTGAGGGGATTATCGTTTCGAGCCGCTACATGGCAGGGGGAGAGGAGATCTCGTTTGACGGCGAGACACGGGTAGCACCCAATATCACCCACGACGCTGAATCCGGCCTTGGTGAGTGGACCGAGGAGGACTACCGTGCCTTCTTTGCCTCTGGCAAGACTCGCGACGGCCGACAGGTTGATCCCCGTTTTTGCCCGGTGCGATTTTACGGCAGGGCCCCAGCCCAAGACGTGGAAGCGATGATCTCGTTTCTCCGCACGATTCCGGCGGACTAGGAGGGGCATGAAGATCCTCGGAATTGAGTCGAGTTGTGACGAGACAGGGGTGGCGCTGCTTGATGTGTCGCCGGACGGCTCCGCAACGATCCTCGCCGAGGCCTTGGCGTCGCAGGTCTCGCTGCACGAGAAGTACGGCGGAGTGGTTCCCGAGCTGGCCTCGCGTGAGCACATGCGCAGCCTGCCCGTGCTGCTCGATGAGGTTCTCGCCTCTAGCGGCGCTTCGCTAGGGGCGATCGAGGGCATAGGGGTGACCAGCGGCCCGGGGCTGAAGGGGTGCCTTCTGATCGGTGTCACCTTCGCGCAGGGCATAAACCTCTCTCTGGGCGTTCCGCTCTTTCCCGTAAACCACATTGAGGGGCACATACTCTCTGGGGAGCTTCACGAGCGAGCCCTGCGGCCGCCGTACCTGGCGCTCGTCGTCTCGGGTGGACACACAGAGATCGTGCTGGTGGAGGGGCTAGGCAGGTACACCTGCCTCTGCCGAACGCGCGATGATGCCGCAGGCGAGGCTTTCGACAAGTCTGCAAACCTTCTCGGCCTTACGTACCCCGGCGGCGCCCGGCTGGCGGCGGCTGCGGATGCGTTCGGCGGGAAGGCCTCAAGGTTCAAGCTCCCGAGGGTAGCGAGGGAGATGGAGGACTTCAGCTTCTCTGGGCTCAAGACGGCGGTGCTTCAGCTCGTGAACAGGCATCGCAGGGAGCTTCAGGAGGATCCGTCCCTTCTTTCAGAGCTGTGCTGGACGATCCAGGACGCAATCGTAGATCCCCTCGTGAGAAAGACAGCTCGTGAAGTGAGGTCTCGGGGGCTGCCCGTCGTCGTGTGTGGCGGGGTTTCCGCCAATGCGGAGCTGCGGCGCCGGCTGCAGGCCGAGTGCCCACGGGTCCACGTTCCGCCGCTGCGGCACTGTGTCGACAACGGCGCCATGATCGCGTACGTGGCAGGCAGGCACCTGATCGGGGGCACGACCCCGCCGAAGCTGGAGATCGTGAGCCGCTGGCCCGTCGAATCCCTCGCCCAGGCGTACGGGGGCCTGGCATGAGCCGTAGCCGCCCGCCACGCCAGAAGGATACGCTGCGTGATCTGCGTGTGCGCCCCAGCAAGGAGCGGGGCCAGAACTTCCTCATTCGGCCAGATGTGCCGGAGTCTATTGTGGCTTTCGGCGCCATACCCTCCGGAGCGCACGTTGTTGAGATAGGCCCTGGCACGGGAGCCCTTACTGAGTTCCTCGCCCGAAAGGCGGGACAGCTGACCCTGATCGAGCTCGAGCCGAGCTTCTGTGGGCACCTCCGGGAGCGGTTTCCGGACGCCGAGATCATCAACGCTGATGTTCGGGAGTTTGACCTCTCCTCGCTCGGCTCGGCGCTTCACGTGTTCGGCAATATCCCTTATGTATTCTCGACGGAGATAGTTTTTCATCTCATCAAGCACCGGGCCTCCGTCCGCGAAGCGGTGCTCATGGTGCAGAGGGAGTTTGCAGAACGGCTTGCTGCGGCTCCAGGGGGGAGGGAATTCGGCAGCATCTCGGTCGCTGTTCAGCTGCACGCGGATGTCGATCTCGGCCCTGTGGTGCCGGGGGACGCGTTCCACCCCCCGACCGAGGTCCAGTCGCAGGTCATGAAGCTCAGGTTTCTGCCCCAGCCCCGCGTTGCGGTGGAACGCCCGGAGCACTTTGAGCGAGTGGTGCGGGCGGCCTTCTCGCAGCGGCGCAAGAAGCTTGTCAACAGCATCGTCTCGCGGGGCATCTGGCCCAAAGAGGTTGTCTTGCAGGCGCTGGCGCGCGCCGGAGCTTCTCCGGACACGAGAGCCGAGCAGCTCTCGCTAGAGGAATTCGCCGCGATAGCCCGCGAGCTTCCTACCGCAGGAGCGAGTCGATAGCCTCCATGCGGGCCCGGTAGGCTGCCGCTTGCCCGTCGAAGTCGGCGCCTGGCCGCAAGCGCTGGAACGCTTCGCGGATCACCGGCAGGTAGTGCAGCCCGTGGCCTGGCAGGAGCTCGAGCTCGAGCCGACGGCGCATGATGTCCTCAAGGGTCTCGGCCTGTTCCGTTGCCAGCGCGACCTCAACCTCAAAAGCCACCTGCTCCTCGATTGACGGGCCCTTTGGCGCGCCGAGGGAGAGAATGCGCTTTCCGTAGCGCGAGGTGAGGCGGCTGCTGTCGCCCTCTGGGAGGAAGCTGAGGGCGCGCGCAACCTCAGAAAGCTCGTGCGCGCTCATGCTGCCTGGAACGGCCTTGTTGTTGGCGCCGCCGCACAACACCCGCATGTCGACCGGCCGTCCGAGCGCGCGAGCCGCAAGAGTCACCCCCTCAAGAGCGGTCCACCAAGCGGTGGTGTACTTCCCTCCGACGAGGGAGAGCACCCCATCACCCGCCTCCCAGCGATGCCTGCGCGAGAGGAGCGAGGATTCACCCGGCTTGCCCCGCAGCGGGATGGTCCGGATGCCGGCGAAACAGTACGAGGCGTTCTCCCGCCTTAGGCCAGCATCGGGGATGTCACGCTCAACCCGCCGCACGATCTCGTCAAGCTCGTCGCGCGCGGGCAAGGGGTCTTGGGGCAGGTCGGTGATCTCGCGCTCCGTGGTGCCCACCAGCGTGCCCGCCGGATGAGGCCAGACAAAGTAGTAACGCGCCTTGCCCTCCATCGGAAGAAAGAGGCTCGGGCCCTTCCAGGGCTTGGCGAAGACCACGTGAGAGCCGCGGCTGTACTTCGCCCCAATGCGGCTTGCTAATCCGAGATCGCGGGCCAGCGAGGCATGCCACGGCCCGGCGCACGAGACCACAAGGCGCGCACGAACCTCAAGCGGTGTGCCGCTCAAGGCATCACGCAGGGCCACCACCGAGGAGCCGTCACCGCTCCGGGTGCGGGAGATCGCCTCGCAATAGTTAAGGCAGGGCACGCCAAGGCGGCGGGCAGCGATAACATTTTCGATCACAAGCCGCGTGTCGCTCAGGATGCCGTCGGTATAGGCAAAGCACCCCATGAGGTCATCTCGGTCACGGCCGTACCCCGGGTACGCGAGCTTCTCCCGGGGAATCCAGGAGTGCCGCAGGTCTGGCCTTCGCAGGAGGAGATCGTAGAGGCAGAGCCCGAGGCCGAGCTTAAGCCTCAAGAGGTGCCTGCCCCTCGGCACTGGGATAAGAAACTGGGAGGGCTTCACGAGGTGGCCGGCGAACTCGAACATGTCGTCGCGCGCCTTGATGCCCTCAAAGACCTGCCGAAAGTCGAGCAGCTCAAGGTACCGCAGCCCGCCGTGCGCCATCTTTGAGCTGCGGCCCGAGGTAGCTCCAGCAAAGTCCGCCCGCTCAACGAGGGCTGCCTTGAGGCCCGCTGCGGCAGCCAGCCGTGCTGTGACAGCCCCGTGGATCCCGCCGCCGATTACCAGGATATCGAGGGGGGAGGCGGCCTGAAGCGCAGCAAGGGCTTGCCGTCGGGAGGTCCCGTCGCCGGTCGCCTTGCTATGGAGAAGTTTTTCGGGTGTTGAGCCCCCGCCCGACTGTTGCATCACCGTAGTCTAGCCAAAGGGGGCGAGACCGAAAGCCCTTTTAAGGGCGGCGTGCGATGGGCACGGCGTGAAGGGGTGTGGCGGGTCAGCCCCGTTGGTGGAGGGGCCTGGAAAATCGGCTGGCAGGTTGGCGTGTGCCTCGCATCACTCCTCGCCATGGGCGGCGAACTGGGTGAGGCGAAGCGCCTGCCGGGGCCGAGCGAAAAAAACCGCCCGTTCCCGCCAGCCGATTGAGGCGTGCCTTACGAGGCGAGCTTAACGTGGTCAACGTTAGCTGGAGCCTTCTTGACGCCCTTCTGCGCCGGGAAGAAGTCCTCGGGGATCTCTCCGATGAGCTTCTCGACAGATTCGCGCTTAACGCGCCAGTCTGAGCCGAGCTTAAACCCTTCGATCGTGCCGGCCTTGATGAGGTCGTAGACCTTTGGGCGGTGGATCCGAAGAAGCTTGGCAACTTCCTTTACGGTAAGGAGCAGGGGTTGCGGTACATTCGTCATATACTAGTCCTCTCTTTTGGCAACCGAACCAAACAACACAACGGACGGTTGACAAGAGGGTTATGGTCGGGTGCTGTCGGGATGTGACCTGTTCCCCCAAAAGTGGGGTAACATGCCGGTGGGGCAAGCTTTTAGATCCCTTTAGCGTTTCCCGCATGTAGGGCATACTTTACCCTCTGTTTGAGGGGTTTTCGGCTGCTGTGGGGGCAGCCCTAACTTCCTGGGATCGCTCGAGCAAGCTTGCGGTGTGTAGAGCCCACGTATGAGCCGAAGAAGTTTCTGTTTTGTGGTGCCCCGTTTCTTTGAGGGGATCGCGGGCGGCGCTGAGACCCTGATGGGTTCGCTCGCCCGGCGCCTTGCAGCTCGTGGCGACGACGTTGAAATACTGACGACGTGCGCGCGAGACAACCGCACCTGGGAGAACGAGATGCCTCCCGGCGGGACGATTGTCGATGGGGTGCGGGTAACCCGATTCCCGGTGGATGCCCGCAATCTTGATGTATGGGTCCCGATACAGGTTGCGATCTCGGAGGGCAGGCCTGTGAGCACGGCCGACCAGCTCGCATGGATGTCGGAGAGCGTGAGCTCCAAGCCGCTCTACGCCCACATCATCGCGAACCGTGACCGGTTCGATCTCTTCTTCTATGGCCCCTACCTCTTCGGGACTACCTTCTGGGGCGCCAATATGCATCCGGAAAAGAGCGTGCTGGTCCCGTGCCTGCACGATGAGTCATACGCCTACCTTGACGTCATCGCGTCGATGTTTCGCCAAGTTCGGGGATGCCTCTTCAACTCAGAGCCGGAGATGCATTTGGCGCGCTCGCTGTACGGGCCGATACCTGGGGGCGTAGTTGGCATGGGATTTGAGCCGCCACCAGGGGAGGATGTGGAGCAGCTTGAGCCGTTCCTGGACGGGGCAGCCCCGTACATCCTCTACCTTGGCCGTAAGGAGACGGGCAAGAATGTTCAGGTACTGATCGACTATTTTTGCGCTGCGAAAGAGGAGGGCCGAATTCCGGCGGAGGTCAGGCTCGTTGTGCTTGGAGGGGGGAGCTTCTCCGATCTCTACCGAGAGGGCGCCCTCGGTCGGGGCGATGTGGTGGACCTCCCGCACTTAGGGGAGCGGGACAAGCAACGCCTCCTGAAGCACGCCCTGTTCTTGTGCCAGCCATCCACGAACGAGTCGTTCTCGATCGTCATCATGGAGTCGTGGATGGTTGGGGCCCCGGTTGTGGTGCACGGGAAGTGCCCTGTGACGAGGCACCACGTAGTTGAGTCCCGCGGGGGGCTCTACTTCTCCTCGTCGCAGGATTTCGGAGCTGTTGTGCAGCACTACCTCAGCCATCCACAAGCTCGCGGCGAGCATGCCGAGTCTGGAAGGCGATACGTCGAGCGCGAGTACTCCTGGAATGCCGTGCTGGAGCGGTTTGATAGCGCAGTTGCAAAGCTCCTGTCGCCATCGCTAGAGCTCGTTTCGCCGGCCGCATCATGACGTCACGAGAGCGCGCGTCAGGGAACCGGAAGTGGTTGCAGCAGCGGCGTGAGCTGCTCCTCTACCTGTCGCTCATCGCGCTCGTATTCGCGTTCGGCACCCTCGGGTACGTCGTCATTGAGGGGTGGAGCGCTTTTGATGCCTTCTACATGACGACGATAACCCTCGCCACGATCGGGTACGGAGAGACTCATGCGCTCTCTTCGGCTGGAAGGCTCTTTACTATTGTGCTGATATTTGTCGGCCTCGGCATAGGCACGATAGTCATAAGCTCAGCCACAAAGATCGTCATAGAGAACCAGTTTGCCAGGATATTCGACGGGAGGCGCAGGATGGAGCAGAAGATTGCGGAGCTGACTGGACACACAATATTTTGCGGCTTTAGCAGGCTGGGCGGCTTGGCGGCTGAAGAGCTCCGGAAAGCCGGCACGACGGTGGTTGTCATCGAGACGAGCGAGGCCCGCGCGGAGGAGGCAGAGCGGCTTGGGTTTTTTGTCGTGCGCGGAGACGCAACGCTCGACGAGTCCCTTACCAAGGCGGGAGTTGAGCGGGCCGCACGGCTCGTGTCGCTCCTGCCCCGTGACTCAGACAACCTGTACGTTATTCTCATGGCGCGTGAGATTAACCCAGCGCTCTTTATCGTCAGCCGTGCCGAGGATGATGTTGGGGAGACGCGCCTGAAGCGCGCGGGCGTTGACAAGCTCATATCGACCTATCGGCTCGCGGCCCGTAAGCTCTCTGACGCTCTCGTGAGGCCCTTTGTCACCGACTTCTTCGAGGTCGGAGGAGCGGGCAGTGATGGCTGGCGGATTGAGGAGATCAAGGTTCCCCCCTCGTCAAAGGTGTGCGGGCAGTCTCTCAAGGACCTTGCGCTGCGACAAAGCACGCACGTTGGCATCGCAGCGGTTGTTTCCCCTGAGGGGAGCCTCGAAGTGAACCCAGGAGGGGACACAATCGTCTCGGCCGGCTCGACCCTGATCGCCATTGGCTGGAAGGGGGACATAGCTAAGCTAGAGGAGCTGGTGGTTTCGTAGCGCGCATGCGAGTGGCCATCCTTCCCCTCCCTGAAACAATTTCTGTGTTGCAGCTCTGAGTCTCGTGATCTTTAGGGGGCCTTTTGGGCTGCCTTAGGCTGTTCTTCTTT
>JAFMJG010000034.1 GCA_017853605.1 bacterium | reverse complement strand
AGCGAACAAAATAAAAGACCTTGCCCGAAGGCAGCTTGAGGGCGAGCCGTATCACATGCCCCAGCGCCTTGGTTTGCTGCTCATTGCAAAACCCCCGTTGTTGGACAATTAAGTTGCATGTGCACAGAATGCCTACCGCCAAGACTAGGGCGCCACGTGCTAAGCGTGATTCGTCTTCTCTTTCGAGGATGGTGCGGGAGTTGAGCGCTGAGGCCAGGGCATCCAACGCTCCTTGCGCACCTAAGGCCCCAAGAATAGCCACCGGCCCGGAAATGATAACGAGGCGCGTAACTGCCGGATAGTCATACGGAGCAAGTGCGCTAGCGGCCACAACAAGAAGTATCGCATTAGACGCAAGGAACAGGGTGCTGGGGCGACCGTAACGTCTAAGGCACATGAAGAAGCCGAGCACCGTGAGCGTTCCTACCGTGGGAACTACTACCCGCCCGGTCAGGGTATGAGAATGGGCCGAAAAAAACAGGGGAGCTAAAGCCGCATTAGCAACCTGGCCGAGCGCCTTTAGCATGCTCCATGTCTTTGGCCCCCTATGCGCGACGTGCCGGACAAGCTGGTCTGCGTGCAAAAGAATCGGGCCAGCAGCAGCAAAAAACCCGAGAAAGAAAGCAGCAGCCTGAGCCCTCGCCACGCTGGGAAGAATAAATTGACTTGATTGCCGTCGCCACGAAAGCACAAGCAGCAGCGGCAACGAAGTCCCAACGAACATCATTGCGATGTAGGGCGTGTAGTACCCAAGTCCAGCCACGACGCCGGCTGCCGCAGCAGCTCGCGGGCTTCCGCTACGGCAAGCGTGCAGAGACAACGCAAACGACCAACACCACAGCGGTATCATCTGCGAATTGTTGTATCCGATGCTTCCAATCGCTGCCGATAACGGGTCGAGTGCCAGAAACAGCCCCGCAAGCAGGTGGACCGGCGGCGACACAAAGTTTCGCGCTGCCCAAATGACAGCCGGGATTGACAGCGTAATTGGGAGAATTCCACTCAGGCGAAAAGCAGAGAGATCGCCGCCGAGAAGCGAGATAATAGTGCCTTGCACAACGTTGCTCAGGAGCGGAAAACTGAAATGCCCCATGGGAGAAAAGATGTTCGTCCCGACGGCATGCGCGGCCACAACGGACGATTGAAAGAAGCCGTACTCATCCCCCATTAAGGCAAGACGCCAGGATCGAACCCGCGCACCCCATAAGGTAAGATGCAACGCGCAGAAAAAAGCTGACTGGCCCAGGAGTCCTCTCGGTCGACAAGTCTTGGTTGGATGGCCCTTGGGAAGGGCGAGGAGGCCAGCCACCAGGCAGATGCCCCAAATGGATGTCTTGGCCGAGCCACTATAGGGTGCTGAATGCGCGAGCTGATATCCAATGAGCCACAGCGCGGCAGCAAGCGAAAACCGTATCCATCTGTGGGGGTAAACGGGGGGGGGCTTTTACCGCCGGCTGCGGCGAGACATCAGGTGCGGGCATAAGTGCCGCTGCTGAACCGATCAGAACCAGCGCGGCAATTTCCCACTGGCGGTATAGCACCCCACAAGCTGCTCCCCAGGTGCTAAGCAGTTTCGGGAATAGCCTATATGGGCCCTGACAATAGCCGTGGGACAGCGCGCCTGCGCAAAGCAAGAGGGCGCACGCTGCAAAGCTTCTGACTCTGACCATGACCACAAAATATCCGCTATTTTGTGAAAACAAGCGAGAGGCGAAGGCAGCGCCGCTGTCTCTCTTCTGCGCGTTGCGAGCCGACATGCTGTTCTCGCCGTGCCTTACGGCAAAAGCACCCTGTAGTGCTTCCAAGTGGCCGAGTGCGGCCCCTAGAAGGCGGTGAGCTCTTCGGTGGTGATCGCGTTTAAGCGGCCTGAGCACCCCGAAACCGCCTTCAGGGGGGCACAAGGGCATTTTACCGCTTTCATTGGTCACCGGTTTTGGTATGACGAGATGGTGACTGCTCGCGAAAAAAAGCTGCCTCGCAGCATCGTGCTTCTCGGATGGGTAAGCTTCTTTTCAGATGTCTCCTCAGAGATGACCTACCCCCTGCTTCCGATGTACGTAGTGTCGGTGCTCGGCGCATCGACGGTGGCTCTTGGCTTCATTGAAGGGATGTCGCAGGTTGTCATCAGCGTGATGGCAGCAGTGAGCGGCTTCGTTAGCAATCGGGCGAGCGCTCGAGTGCCCCTCGTGCGACTGGGGTATGGCTTGCCGATACTGGGGAAGGCCCTCATCGCGGTCGCCTGGACCTGGCACCTCCTCTTTCTTGGGCGGCTCATCGATCGGTTCGGCAAGGGGGTGCGAGGGACCCCCCGCGACGTACTGATCGCAGAGGCAGTGGAGCCAGCGAGGCGGGGGGAGGCGTTCGGGTTTCACCGGGCGATGGACACCGCTGGCGCCTGCGTAGGCGTGTTTCTGGCGGCGCTCGTCCTATGGTGGTTCGGAGACGCGCCAGATGCGCGCGGCTTTCGCATAGCGCTGCTCCTGGCTGCTGTTCTCGCGGCGGGCTCCCTGTTCGTCTCCCTTTGGCTGCGCGACGGCTCTTCAGGCGGGCTGCCCGCCGAGGGGAACGAGGGTCCTCAGCCGATCTTTTGGGGGTCAGTTAGGGCGTTCCTCTTTAGTGTGCGTGGCCTTGGGCGCCGTTACTGGATCACGCTCTCCATCATGGCAGTCTTCTCGTTTGCAAACAGCAGCGACACCTTCCTGCTCCTAAAGGCCTCAAAGGAGGGGATAGCGCCAGAGCATGTGGTGCTGCTCTATGCGCTCTACAACGTAAGCTATGCGGCGTTGTCACTCCCGGCAGGCAGGTTGAGCGACCGGCTCGGCCGATGGTCTGTTGTCGGGCTTGGCTGGCTCGTGTACGCCGTGGTGTACGCCTGTGTTGCGCTCTTTTCTGGGCCTGCCCTTTGGCCGATCTTCCTGGTGTACGGATGCTACATGGCTATGACCGAGGGCGTGTCAAAAGCGCTTGTGGTTGACTCTGTCGACCCAGGGAACCGCGGCACAGCAATAGGGGTTCTGTACCTGTTTCTGGGCTTGAGCGCGCTAACGAGCAACTTGGTTGCAGGCGCGATGTGGCATGCTTTTGGGTCGGATGCCCCGTTCTGGCTCGGCTCGGGAGTTGCTCTCATGGCGGGTGTCGTTGCGCTAGCGCTCTGCCGCCGTATGGAGAGTGCTTAGAGGCAGTAAGGGTGCTAGCGGGTCGTCCCTTTTTTATGGCGGCACGGAGGCTGCCGATGTGTCCGAGAGGTCGCGCTGGCTCGCTCAGATTGGGGGGCACTCGCAGGGCAGACAGCAGCCGCGTGCCGTAGTAGTGTCTCCGTTGACCTATCCCCAGGAGATGTTGTGACCAACGAAGACCGATACACGTGGGACCTCAGCACTATCTTCGCCGACACGCGGGCATGGCACGCTGGCATCGCTGAGGCTCGGGAGAGCGCTGAGGCGCTCGCAGGGTTTCGCGGGCGGATACTCTCTGATGCGGAAACGCTCTTGGCTTTTCTCGAGCAGCGCGAGGCGCTCACGATTCTTGAGCAGCGGATCCGAACTTTCGCGTACCTGACCCACTCGTGCGACATGTCGGGGGATGAGGCAAACTCGATGGTGCAGATAGGCGCAGCGCTTGAGGCGCAGCTTGCGGCGCAGCTGTCGTTCGTTGAGCCCGAGATCCTGGCTGCCCCGCCTGGGCGCGTGGAGCAGCTTCTGGGGCAGAGCGGGGCGCTCGAGCGCTACCGGCACTACCTCACTGAGATCGAGCGCCACAGGCCGCACACGCTCTCTCCCGCCGAGGAGGCGGTCATCGGGCAGCTCTCTCTTATGTTGCGCGCTCCTGAGAGCATTCGCGACGCCATTCACGACAGCGATATGCGCTTTCGGAGGATTGCAGGCCCGCATGGACCAGCAGAGCTGGGCCACGGCACGATTGATGAGCACCTCCAAAGCAGTGATCGCACGGTGCGCCAGGCCGCTTTCGAGAGCTACACGGACGCGTATCTCGGGCATGCGCACTCCCTTGCGGCAACCCTGACGTGGGAGGCGACGGCGGGCATCCAAGAGGCTCGGCTTAGGCGGCATCCATCTGTTTTTAGGCACCGGCTTTTCTCTGAGTCCCTTCCGGAAGGGGTGTACGCCGCAGCGATGGGCTCGTGCTACGAGCACTACCCGCTCTTCCATCGGTACTTTCGCGCCAAGGCGAGGATCCTTGGGGTCGCAAGGCTCGCAGAGCACGACATCTTTGCTCCCCTCTCGCCCAAAGCCCAGCCGATTCCATACGAGAGGGCGGTTCCTCTCGTGCTTGATTCGTTGCAGCCCCTCGGGCATGAGTACGTCGATGTCGCGCGCCGGGGTCTTGAGGTTGAGCGGTGGGCGGATGTGTATCCCCGGCCCGGCAAGTTTAGCAACGCGTTCTCGGCGGGGTGTTACGGCTCGCGCCCGTTTTTTCTGCTCAATTACGCCCCGACGATGCCTGAGGTTGGGACGCTCGCCCACGAGCTCGGGCATTCTATGCACTCATATCTTACGGAGCAGGCTCAGTCGGTTCTCTACTCGTCGTACGCGATGACTGTGGCTGAGACGGCCTCAAACCTCAACCAGGTGCTGCTGCGGGCGCACGTGCTCAAGACTGCTGACCGCGACACTGCTCTTGCAGTGCTCGATGAGGCGTTTTACTTCGCGCACCGCTACCTCTTCATGATGCCCACGCTAAGCCGTGTGGAGCGGCTCCTCCATGGCCGGTATGCGCGAGGGAAGGCGGTGAGCCTGTCTCAGCTGAAGGGCGCGACGGTCGCTGCGTTCGCCGTGGCGTATGGGGATACCGTGGAGTTTGACCCTGAGCGGCTTGGAATGAAGTGGGCCCAGTTTACCCACCTCTACTCGCCGTTCTACATGTTTCAGTACGCGGTTGGGATTAGTGCGGCGATGGCTATCGGGGCGCAGATCATCGCCGGCGACACGGGCGTTAGGGATCGGTACCTGAACTTCCTTTCGCTCGGGGCGTCAAGGGCTCCAACAGAGATCTTTCTGTCTGTCGGGATCGACGTGGGCTCTCCAGAGACCTATAGGAGGGCCTTTGAGGTCGTTGGGGGCTACGTAAAGACGCTTGAGGAGCTCGCTTGATTGGGGGTGGCCGCTTTTTCCATGGAGCCTGGCGCTTGTGTTGAGACGGGGCGCGTAGGCAAGCCTTGAGCCTGACCTCGGGGAGGGTGTTCGGAGATGGGGGCGGCTGTGTTCAGCTTCCGTTGGCTGCGTGTGACGCATGGCACACGGATCGATGGAGCCCGGGCACGATGCAACCTGCGCACGATGCAACCTAGCGCAGCTTTCTGGCTGCAGCGATCTATCACCGAGCAGGCACGAAACTTTGATGCCCCCTCTGCCGAAATGGCCAGGGTGATTCGCGCCATCGTGGCCGAACTACCCGGAAGACTAACTGCACGGGAAGACTGTCTTCACGGAAGACTATTGTAAAGAAGACCATCTGAAGGAGGACCTATGACCATACCCCAGAACGCGAGCCAATTTGCAGCAGCCTCAACTAGCCCCCTGTTGCGCTACTATGGCGGGAGGATTCTTGAGGAGCCGAAATTTGTTTCACTCTACGCGGGCGATTTCTGGTCTACGGGACAGGGAGCTTCCCAGCGGGAGAAACTTGATCGTTGTTCCGCCTCGGTGCCCTCTGGTGATCACGCCACGGTGTGGCAGGAGTACGGCGTATCGCCTGGCGAGTTTAAGGGGTCTGCCCGCGTGCCGCTCCACAGGCCTTACCCGGTGGTAACAGAGCGGGATATTCGCACGATGGTGGCCTCGGCCATTAAGCAATCGGCCGTAGCCATCCCCGATGGAGAAACGGTGTATACCGTCTTTCTCCCACCAAAGGTGGCTCTGACTGACGGCTATGCGGATTCACGCAACGGCATGGGTGGTTACCACGGCAGCTACCGCGACGAGAAAACAGGCAGGAAGGTTTACTATGCTGCCATCGCGTATGCCGACAAGGGGAATGGGGTGCAGTTTACCACCAGGCCGGTGGACAACATGTCGATCGCGGCAAGCCACGAGTGGACCGAAGCGGTGACGGATCCGGACGTAAATGCCGGAAAGCTAGGCTGGTACAGTAAGCGTTTCGGGGAGGTTGGTGATATTCCGATTACCCTTGGCTATCCACTTTCCGAGCTGTGGGGGCGAATCGATGGGTGCGCTGTGCAGAAGGAGTGGTCGAATGCCCTCGGCGAGCCGGTCCTAACGGAATAGGGGCGGCGCGATAGGCCAGAGTCCTTTCGCCGAGGATGCACTAATGCCGTTCGACTGGCCGAGGCAGTGGTGCTTACCTGTATCGTCCAGAGATACACCCCCTTCTAGGTCATTCCCACTGATGCTAACCACCTTCTGACGCCTCCGGTGGCGAGTGAGTAACATAGAGGAGAATCCATGAGAGCATTCCGGCCCATTTTCGCGATAGTCACGACCTTCTCAGCAATCGTGCTGGCTGGTAGCGCCGAAGCGCAGTGCGTCAAGGCAACGCTTGTGCAGGGAAAGTCAGTCAAGCTCTCCACCCTGCCACTGCCGGCAAATGGAGTATGTCCCAAAGGAACGGTAAGCGCCCTTACTGGCCCGGCTGGGGCAACGGGGCCATCTGGGGCCACAGGCGCCACCGGTCCAACAGGGGCAACGGGTGCCACAGGCGCCACAGGTGCAACGGGAGCTACAGGCGCAACAGGGGCCCGTGGAGTCTCTGCCTTTGAGACCATCCCCTCGGGCACCACAGTGTCAGGCTACATGGGGATTACAGACTACCGTAGCGCTAACGACTGGGTGTTCTTGTATGCCTCCATTCCTGCCAAGGTTGTGGTGGCTCTCACGGATGCGCAGGTGACAATCCGCGCAAACGCGCTCCTGATCGCCACCTGCGGCTCAAGCAACTGCCTCTCTGCGAATGAGCAGGCCAATAACAGCTTGTGCACCGGGTCGTTCGACAATCCCACAGCACCCGCTGGCTCAGTGTGCATCTACCCGACCGACATGTCTGGAAATATTGTCGACCAGACGCTTGCAGGGGACTCTCCCGAAACGAACTCACCCGCCGGCACCGGGAAGGGATTCCTCGTTCGTTATCAAACAAGCACCACCGGCCAGACGTACTTCGAGGCCACGTGGGCTTACACCGCTCCGTAGGGGGCGACGCTTCGCTCGGGGAGTCTCCAGGCTGCGTATCTGCGTGGCGGGTGGCGTAGCCGGACGACGGCTCGTTGCTAACTGGCCACAACCACGACGCAACCCGCCCCGGGAAGCCCGGCGTTGCTCTTATCCCAGTGCGCCCCTGCCGCGCTGCGACAGTGCCGTGGCTGCTCTGGGAGCATCAGCTTCTTTTACCGTTCGCCGGATCCGAAGGTTGCCACCAGTAACCTAGATCACTTCTCGCACAGGATGCGGGAGCGTGCATCCGGCTTGTTATTGCCGTTTGGCCCCGAGCGCACCTGGAAACACCCGCCCGAGATGTTCTTGATGCGCATAGCCGCCTCACCCGCTGCCGTAACAGGATGGGTTCGGAGGGAGTACTGCCTGCAGCCCCCTTGAGCGGAGGAGCAGGTGTAGAGCACGGCCGTTTCGGTGTCGAGGTCAAAACCTGAAAAAGTCGACTTAAGCACGCAGCTGCTCGACGTGTTGCTGCTCAAGCAGCCTCCGCCAAACCGTAGTGCCACTCCCGACACGTCAGCAGAGGCGTCTGAAATAGCTACACTCGCTAGGCCCAAAAGTATTATACCGACAGCAAGTTTCATAACGTTCCCTCCATATGCCAGCAGCGGTTTCAATGACTGTAGTTCGTTTTCGGTATGGTGGAGGAGTCGGAGGAGAGGGCGGATGATGCTGGACACCTCCTGCAATAGGGGAGGCGCCTTTTCTCTCTGTAGGGTGTAGTGGCGCTTCGTGGTAGTCCATACGGATGGACTGTAGTCCATGTTGGGACGGTAGCCCCCCTACAGAGAAGAGAGGCGACGACGCTCGTCTTATGTTGCTGCCACGCCAGTTCACCCGTTCACTTCCAGCCTATTCACGTCCAGCGGAGACCATAACCAACAGGCCTGACACCCCTTTTTGCCAGGCCCCCTTCTTTAATGCCGACAACCCTTTACACTAGGGGAGGGCAACAGGCGCACGCCATCACGCTGCCCCGCAGGAGCAACGATACAGCCATGTCCCCGGCCCAATCGCACGATGAGAAATACATCCGAGGGATCGCCGCCTCGATCGAGGTGGCCACTGAGCTTATCCTGCGCGACAGGCTGCCCAAGGAGCGGGACCAGCACCTCCTGTGGAACAGCGCGTTAACTTCGGCCGGCTCGTCCATTCGGGCATATCGTGAGCTCACAGCGCTCGTCCTTGCGAAGCCAGACTCATACTTTGAGCCGGTGCTCAACTTTCTCAGTGATGCACTTGCCAACATGCCCGAGGGACGAACAGTCATCCGGGATCTGTACAGCTCGAAGAAAGAGGAGAGCCAGATGCACCGCGATATCCTGGCGTCGCTGCGCGATGGTGCCCATCATGCATTCTGGTCCTCCCGCCCAGACGTGGCAGAGTGGGTCGACGGCGTCGTACGGGACGTATTCTCGGTGATCGACCAAACAAAGCTCTTCTCTGTGCCTAATGGCAAGGCCTTGCTGCACCACCTTGTTGCGCTGCGCTTCGTCTACGGCGAGCTCCTCGCTGCGATGACTCCGTACGTAGCCCCGTCTAGCCGGAACCCGGGAGAGGAGTACTGCTCGTTCGCCGCATCCGCAGTGCAGCAAGTCCGTGGCGCCCTGATGCTGGAGACAGCGCGGCGCATCCTCGAGTCGCCCGAGCTTCATCGACACCTCCCTGAACTGGTATCGCATGCGAGCGCAATCTCAGAGCGCAATATCCGGCTTATGGCGGTCTCTGCGCTCAGCCAATTTGACCTCACGCTGCGCAAGCTTACCCTCTTCAAGAACAAACAGAGCGAGGTGCTTGACTGCATCATCCAAGCCGCCCTGTGGGAGAACTTCGTTGACCACGGCCTGCCCCAGCTGAGCGAATTCGCCCGCTGCCATCCGCCGGTCGAGGCGCCCCAGCAATTCTTCATCCCCGGCCAGCTTGCCTTTGTGTACGCCGCCGGTGAGCACGGGGATGCGCGCATCTCGGGCGCCTTCGACCATCACTCTGGGTGCCGATTCCTCGCCGCGTCGTCCGACGAGCTGCATGGCACCTGGTACCAGATATCGGGGCTAGCCTTGTCGGAACGTTTCGCCTTCGCCGCTAACGACTCAATCGGCATTCGAGTGGATGCCCAGGGCGCGCTCTTTACGTCTTGGGAGGAGCGGCTGGCGCCACGCCGTGAAAATGAGGCCCTGGCGGAGTCGCGGGACGCGGTGACGCGTTGCCTCTCGTTCGTTGAGGGCCATCTGGCAGGCCTCTGGCAACGGGCTCCCGGCCTCCTCGAGATTATGAGCGAAGACGAGCCTACGGTGCTCGTCTTCCACGGCTCCGAGGTCTTTGTTCTCGGCACCTCGCTAGGCGAGAATGGGCAGCGTTCGGCGTTTTTTGCGCATGCGGAATCCGCTGCCAGCAGCGAAATCCTGCAGCGGAGCGGGCTCGCGCTGGAGCACCCTGAGCTCTGGTTCGTGCGGCCCCTTGAGCTAGGCGCTGACGCGCCTTCCGAGACGCCCCTACCGTCGGAAGAGGTCTCCCGCCGGGCCCTCCGCAGAGGATTTAGGGATGCCATTTCACGTGCAGGACAGTTGAACTACCGAGGCTTTGTCGCTTCGCTCTCGTGCTGGGGCGTCGTTGAGACAACAGATGGCCGTGGCGGGCACGGCTCGCTGAAGCGCACGCACGAGGGAAAAGAGCTCCGGACAGGCACCTGGGGGGCGCTGCGCAACCCTGAAAAACCGATCGACTTTCCCCGCATGTACGAGATCCTCGACGCCCTGGAGATCCCGATCGAGGAATACACCGATCTTCTCCTTAGAAAGCGCCTGTAAGGAGTGCCGGTGCTCGGCGCAAAAGGCTCGCTTCTTGAGCCGACCAGGGGGCCTAAAGCGCGCCAGCCCTAAATTTGTGTATCAGGCCAATCGCCTCGCTAGGGGAGCAAGCCGGGTGAGCCAAAGACGGCCGCAGGCCTGTCAAAAATGAAGAGCCAAGCCGTTTGCACAGAGAAGCAGCTACGCGAGCGGATAGCGCTTGTGCGGCGCATGGCGAGCGTTTGATCCGATGGACTAGTGCGGCAGACAGCCGGTTGCCCCGCGGATGATTGGGAAAGAGCGCAATCAGTTGTGTCTGCATCAACGTGGCGCGGAGCGCCTCTTCTGAGCCGGGAGAGCGGCGAGAAAAGCAAATTTTGAGGCAGATTCAGCCTTCAGCACCTCGTGGACTAAGAGCAATATCGTGTGGCTCTGCAAGGGGCTTAGAAGCGTTGTCGGTGCGCGAAGCAGGTGCGGCTTGCGGCAAATGTGAAGCTCCGTTGCGCACGACCTTGCCAAAGCGGCTCGCCGCCCCGAGGAGAGCCCAAGCTAGGGCTCAATCAGGCTTAGCGCAGGGCTCCGGCTTCACCCGATTCGGGGATTCCTGGGCCAAGTACACGGCGAGAAGCTTTGCGGGCTGGCTGCCGAGAGCCTTTCCAAAGTGGCACCAATCGATGGCCTCCACATAGGAGCTGCCCGCCTTGAATGTGCGCTTGCCCTTGCTGCCATAATCCACCTCCAGCTCGCCTGAGGTCATGTGCACATACATCGGGATGGCGTGCCTGTGCAGGGGAGTCTGCTTGCCCACTGGAATCTCAATAGCGTATGCCTGAATCAAGGGCACGCCGGGGGGGTAGTTAAACTCTTGGTCCAGAATGGTTTTTGATGGGGAAGCCATCTGAATTTCGGTGGCAGAGATGTCCTCGGTTGGGCTCGTGCCATCGGTGTGATCGAGGGCGGAGGCGGCTGAGCTTGTGGCGAGAAGTGTTGCGCAGGCTGCCACCGAAAGGACCGAGGATCTCATTTTTGTTGGCGATTTGATCTGCTTCATGGGACGGAGTAGCTCCTGGCATGTAGTTGTCTTTGAGGGACCGGCGCTTCCTTTGCATTGTCATGCTAGCTTGCCCCGTTTGCTAGTGAAGAAAAAGGGGCCGCCGAGGCTAGGCGCAGCGGTGGAGGCAGAGGATTCTGCTTTCAGGGTAAAGTGGCGCTTGGCTCCCTGCAGAGGGCGGGCGGCAGGTTTGCTAAGCGCTCTTGCAGCAGGCTGTCCAGACGTTATGGCAAGCGGCCGGGCTCTTCCCGCGCTGTTTTGCAAGCTCCTGCGCCTCGCTGACCAACCTCGCCCTCTCCATCTCTAAATCGACTACTTTAAGAAGCTCTTTGTTTCGCTGCTCCGGGGTAAGCCCAACCGACTTGTCCCAGAGCTCCTTAAGCTGAAACTCAATGAGCCTAATTTTTTCATAGAGGTATTGCTCACGCCCAGAGAGGGCGAGGTTATAGTTGAAGAGGCACTGCACATAGAAGGAGCTGCATGGGGCGTTGAAGACGCAGCTCTCTTTGGCAGGGTCTGGGACACCCGGAGCTACATCTTCAATTGGGACGCCGCCTGGAGACTCATCGTCGGCGACAGCTTTCGACTCGGACACGCCATCCGCTGGAACGCCGAGCGAGATAGCCGCCATAATGGAAATAGAAGCAACGAATCTGCGATACGGTAGTTTCATGGCGATCCCCCAGTACAATTAGGGAGAGGGTCGGCCTCCAATTGAGCAAGCATTAGCTTTTTTGTCTGTTCTCACGGGGCGAATTAGTTCGCTTGCTGTGCGCGGTCGGTTAGCATGACTGAAGGCCCTAGGCAAACCTTTGAACTTTCGATCTTTTTCGGCCGTGAAGGTTGTCGCAGCGTGGGGCGGAAGTGTTACAGGCTGTAGTTGGGAAAAGTGGCGCTTTCGGCCCTTGGTTGGCTGTATAGGCTATGAGGAGGGCGCGACTTGTGCTGTAGATAGAGCAGCCGCCTAGGTGCGGCTCTCGAGCTGTTCCTTCCCTTGTTTGCTGGAGTCAAATATACGTTCGGTATGAAAAGGCTAGCACTCTTGTTCCTTTATGTTGTCGGGGCGCTTGACCCAGGCCTGGCTGTAGCCGAAGTCAGCAGGCAGGTGCCTCTGTCGAAGTGGCAGATTACCTTGGCGTCTTCAACGGATGGAGATAGGGAGATCCTATCAGCGCAGCAGTTTCCTGATCAGTCAAGGCGCATCACCCATCCGGGAATGAATGTTGCCGTCGAAACCGAGGAGGCGCGAGTCACCTGGTTTCGCCGCAACAGAAAGTTGTATTCGACAACGGCTGAAGTTCCCTTCGGCAACCGCTACGGCCGTCCGAGCTCGGACGGGGAAGTTACGGTGTTCCGCCTAGTCGGGCCGGCGGATGCGCGTCGAGGGGACCTAATCGAGGTGGAGTTCTTAGGGGTTAAGGCCCGTTTCGACGTGCCGGTGTCAGAGGCGTCTTCCTCTTCTGCACGCCCCAAAATATCTTTTCGGCTCGGGCGGGACGGGCAAGAAGCAAATGTAGCGGAAAAGACAGGTCCTTACGCGGTAGACGAGCTGATAAAAACGGGAGTAAACAGCAACCGCCTCACCGTGGTAATGATGGGCGACGGGTACCGCAGCCGGGAAATCTCGGAGGGAAAGTACGAGGGTGATGCCAAGGTAGCAATGTCGGCCTTCGGCATCAAGGATCCGTGGGGGGAGATCCTCAAGATATCCAATTTCTACCTTGTTAAGGTGAGAAGCACGGAGACTGGTGCTGATGATTTTTGTGCGCCAGATGCTTCGACGCCCTGCACCCCGGTAAACGTCAAGACCTTCTTCGAAACCTCTTTTGGGCGTGACGGGACGGATCGCGCCCTTGTTTTGACTCAGGTAGGGACTCGACGGGCGATTGAAGCTGCGGACAAGTACGTAGGCGCGGGGGCTTGGGACGCAATAGTCGTTTTTGTGAACAGCCCGAAGTATGGTGGCGCTGGAGGAATTGTTGCTACTACCTCGATGCACTCGGATGCGCCCGAAATAGCGGTTCACGAGCTCGGGCACACCATCGGGAAGCTGGCAGACGAGTACGAAAACCCGTATCCGGGATATCCTGAGAAGATCACCGAGTATAATGTCGACTCAAACGGCACAAATCCAAAGTGGAGCGCATGGCTTACGCCAGGAGTGCTTCTTCCGACGCCTGAGGATGATGCCTATAACGATGTGGTTGGGGCATTTGAAGGGGCGCGGTACAAATCGACGGGGGTTTTTCGGCCGATGAGAAACTGCATGATGCGGAGCATCGGAAAACCGTTTTGTCCTGTCTGTCAGGAGGGCCTTCTGACGAAGGTTTTACAGCTCATGAACCTCTACGATCGGGTGTCGCCGAGCAGCAGGGGGCCGTTCAGTGTCGCGGCTCGGGCGCGTACCTTCAAGTACACCCGGCTTCCGCTGTCAGAGGGTGAGTTCCGCTCTACATGGACGGTTTGTGGCCGCGTTGCTGGTCTCGACGTCAATTCGATTACTATCTCGAAGGAGTCTCTTCAGTCGAGAGAGTCCTGCAAGGTGTCTCTGAAGATTGACTTTATGAGCCCTCGCCTAAGATCTTACAATTTGTCCCAGACGGTTACTTGGACGGTTGAGAAGTAGTCGCGCCTGGAGTCCTCGGGAGCAGATCCTGCCGCCTGGGACATCCGTTGGGCCCTCTTGGGGCTTCCCATTCAGCTCCGGAGACGCCACTCCTGCTGCAAGAGGGTGCGAGTTGAGCTCCTGTGGAGCGGGGCGGAGTTGCTCAGCGATTATCGGGCCACAGGGCAAAACGATAGCGGAGTTGCGCTGGGGCAGCCGGGGAGTCATGTGCCATTTGATCAGTTTTTTGCTCGGTGCGGAGTTCGGCCTCAGGTCTCAAGGGAGCTCTCGGGCCGATGGTGAGCGAGTCTCTACAGCGCGGTTTTTGGCTCAGCGCGCGGGCAGCAGGCGCGGCGATAAGCCCCGACTGTCCGTAGGCGAAGAAATCAGAGCAGAACGGCAGGATAGCGGTTTCTGAAGCCATCTCAGCCGGCGCCGGGTTCCAGTAGTGATAGGAAACACCGAACTGCAGCGTCCCCTCGGAAGTTCCCCACACGGGCTTAGGAAGCGGGAGCCGCGTCTATTGAATATGGTGTGTATGAACAAGTGTATTTTGGCTATAGCCGTTTCCGTCGTGGCAATTATGGTGCCGGCATCCGGCAGTGCGGATGGCGCTAGCTGCCCAATCTTCAAGCCTTCGTGCTGCACGGAGCAAGCTCCGGCCTGCATCCTCCCGTCCGGCTGCTCCTGCAGCGACTTTGAGGCGCCAAGCAGCCCCTTTGCAAAGTTGGCAGCCAGGAAGAGCGCCCGTCACAGAGGGACGGCCAGGTCAAAGAGCCTCTCCTCAGACATGACTGGCACCTGGCGTATCTCAGGCTCGGTAAGGCCGCCAGGGCCGCCCTGCATCCGATGCACAATCGCCAATCAGCGAGGCTGCAGCAATAGCTGCCCCCCAGCGCCCCCCCCGAGCAACACATGCACCTTCGTGCCGACGTCCAAAACGTTTAACGTGCTTGCGCGCGAGACCCGCGGGCGCATCTCGGCTCGAGTAGATGACCGAATTACCCTCAGTGGCAGTCGCTCCAGCCCGACGACAGTTTTTATGGCTGGAGGGGCGTACTATCCTGAGTATGCCTGTCGTGCCAACACCTCTCTTACGATGCGGACACTCGGGCCGGGTGGTGGCACCGTCTTTGGGGAGGCGAGGGTTGACTGGACTTGCAACGCGGCAGGGCGATCATGCTACACCATCTACTCTGGCATCATCACCAAGATCAATTAAGTCTATCCAGCGGCGTGGAGCCAGCCTGTCCCCAGGGCCGTCTCTGGGGGCAGTTTTTTCGGCAGTGAGGCCATGGGGGCCGGGCACATCAGACCCGCACATGCACCCCCTACCGCACATACAGGGGAGGGATCTCCATAACTGTCTTGGGGCACAGAGCACGCATCGGGCAGGTTGTGGGAGCTTCACGTGGCAGCATCAAGCGGCAGGGACCGAGTCTCCAGGGCAGCGCTACTTACGGCTGCAGCTCTCCTCCTCATTCTTCCCCGACCGACGCCAGTGCGCGGTGCTGAAGCTTTCGCTGGATATAAGCCCCTCTACACGTTCGCTATACAGCAGGAGCGGGGAGCCACCGACCTCGTCTTTGGGCCGGATGGGCTGCTGCACCTAACAACCCCCAACGCGCTCCTGCGCTTTACCACCACTGGAAGGCTGATTGGGATGGTTCCTGGTGCGGCGTTTGAGGAGATGGGATTAGCCAGCAATTTCTATCCGGTGTCGATCGTATTTGACCGCGCCGGAGTGCTGCATGTGCTGGATAGCAGCGGCATCATCCTGCAGCTTGAGGGCGAAGAGGTGGTGTCCACGATCGACGTCCTATCGACGAGCCGGCAGGAAGGAGAGCTCTTCACCGATATGGCGATGGACTCCGCCGGGAATTACTATGTTTATGCCGTCACAGGGGAGATCCGCAAGATAAGCCCATCAGGAGCCCTTATGTATTCTGTGCTGCTCAGCGCGGGCGCCCAACCGCAGGGGAGCGCCCTGGCGATGAGCGCGCGTGACGAGCTCCACGTGCTGATGCACAGTGATGGCGAGGAGAGCATCGTCGTGTTCAGCAGCGCCGGAGAGTACCAGCGGCAGCTCTCTCTTCCCCGGAGTGTTGACACGTCTGAAGTCACAAATATCTTTAGTGATCCGAGCGGCAACATTGTCGTGAGCGCCAGAAGCAGCTTTCCAGATTCGACGCTAAGCGTTTTGGTCAGCTTTTCGCCAGACGGGAGGGTAATTAGCACATTCTTTGGCGGCGCTGCCGATGTCAAGGGGCGCCACGTCGCGCATTTCGAGTCGCTCTCTGGCATTGCCTTCGACGATTCCGGGAAGTTCTACACGGCCTCGCAGTATGACGGCGAGGGAATCGTGGCGTATGCCCTCAGCCACAACCCAAACGTGTTTTTCGTGGCGGTGCCAGATGACATTACCACAGAGAGGGATGCAGAGTTTCGGTTCGGGACCGGCAAGAAAAAGCACAAGTTCAGATGCTCACTGGATGGCAGGCCCTTTAGGAGCTGCTCGTCACCAAAGCGCTACAAGAGCCTGAGCAGCGGAACTCATGTGTTCAGGGTCCGGGCCAAGGGAAAGAGCCGGTCCCTTAGGTCGATAAGCTGGACGATTGAGTAGAGGGCTGCGGAGCGCCCCTAACGTGGAGCCCATCCTGAGGCCTTTGAGGACTTGGGGTGCCTATGGGAGGGGCCCAACCCTTGAACCCTGAGTGCCAGCAGAAATGGGGTGGTGCGCAGTCCAGCTGCGTCGTCATATCCTTTATCGTGGCATGGCCTCAAAACAACTTTGGCTTATCAATCCGAGGTCCGGAAATGGCGTTGGCCAACGGCTGCTAAAGGAGGTGTCGGGCTGCCCCGGAGTGGTCTCCGTTCCGCTCGACTTTAGCAGGCTGCCGGAACAGCTTGAGCGGGCGGCGCGCTTTGACCTGTTGGTCGTAGCAGGCGGCGATGGAACGGCTGCTTCGGTGCTCTGCTCTACATACCTTCCGGAGGTTCCCGTTCTTACCATGCCCCTTGGCACTGCCAACGATCTCGCTAGGGAGCTTGGAATCGCAAGAGCGGTGAGTGGGATCGAGACTAAGGCGCTGCCCGGACTCTTTGCAGGGCTACCGGCGCAAGATTTCGCGACTTGGGAGCTCCGATTCGAAGGAGAAGCGGCCCATTTTGTAGCTATGCGTCCCTTGGATATGAGGGGAGGTTCTTGTCTGAGTTTAGCACTTGGCGCGCGCAGAGCAGCCGCTGAGCTTGCCCCTGCGGGTGACGCGGCTCACTAGCAGCGCTAGAAACGGGCCTGCCGCATGACTACAGTGCCTCCTTCCGAGCGCAGCTCACACAGGGTCCGGTTCGGGAGCTGCTGCCACCCATGCTTGCGGTCAACGGGCTCAGAGGCGATGCATATGCCGCTCGAGCGGCTGTGGATGTGAAGTGTGTAGTAGCCGGAGTTGATGTCTCCAGATGGGCCACCTTCCTCAAAACAGCGCCACGCGAAGACCCCTCTGGAAGAGAGCAGGAGGCCGTTAAGCGATGAATAGCTCCAGTCCTTGGCGCAGGCAGCAAGGAGCCCGCGCAGCGAGCCTATATCGAGCACGTGAATCTCTCTCGACAGGTGCTCGAGAAAGATGAAGGAGTCCGTCACGCGACGGGCAGAGGCTTGGGCAAAGAGGTCGCGGATGCCGCCGTTGTGGCAGAAGGCCACCTGCTCTCCGGCGATTGAGCCCAGGTAGGGGTGAGCGGCAGACCTGTTAATCACGAGACCCGGGCTCGCTGCCCGGTTGTGTGCAATCAGGGCAGTTGAGGCGAGATTCTCGGCAAGGCCGATGAAGGAGCTGTCCCAGCATCCGCTTCGGCCTCGAGTCTTAAGCCGAAGCGAGTCATCTTCTAGCCATGCCACACCACAGCCGTCGTTGTGGGGCCCGCATCGGCGGTCGGCAAAGGGGAGCTTTGCCTTGAGCGACTGGGCACTCAGGGAATGAGGGGCGGAGAGGAGCTCGTACTCCGCCGATGAGACCTGTGAGGACACCTTCGCCAGCATTCGGCACATCTGGAGAGGGTAGCGCCAGGGGTGCCCCTAGGCAAGCTCGGTTGGGAGCGCTGCGCTTGGCTCCAACATGGCGAGACTGCGGTGTGCCGAGAGGGTAATGACACGACGTGGGGGCTCGCGGCTACGGGGCTGTCGGGGGCGATCACGTCAGGATTGAGCCAATACGCACTGCCCTGTCGGGAGGTCGGCCTCCTAAGGGCTTCTGGCACCGGGTGTCCTGCTTGCTTAGCGGAGAGCTCCACTTATACTTGCGAAAGGAAACTCCGCCCCTGGGACTTGAGGGCGATCTTTGTGGGAGAGCATGCTCTGTATGTCGAACTTCTCGATGGACCTTCGAAAAGAGATAGAAAACAACATCATCGAGATGTGCCAGGGCAATCCAGGGGCTCTCACCGTGCTGGCCCATGTCGCCAACGCCCTAGGAGCCCGCGACGCGCTCGTGTTCTTCAAGCAGATGAAGGAGATGAACCTGACTGGCACGAACGTATGGCTCGCTTTCAAGGATGCGTGCGGCGGGGACCTCGGCAAGATGATTGAGTCCATTAGGGCAAACGACCCCGCCATGGTTGAGGCTGTAAATCGGTGGGCCGACCCCAGCCGCGCGGCTCGCCTGAGGCCGTAGCGAGCGCTGGCTCTCTCTGGGGGCGGGTGCGCCTCGACTCTATTAGCGCTGGGCAGTCGCCGCGCTTCATCTCGCCTTTCGCTGCCACAATCTTGTGATGCCGTGGCAGATACGCGGCGCAGATAGCTTAGGGACCGAAAATCGCTTCACCCCGCGCTACTAGGGATCGTTAGGCGGCAGTGCGAGGGAGGTAAGCTCATCTCGATGCCTACGGAAGAGGCCTGCGAGAGACCCGTCGATCGACTCCCCCGATGGGAGCTCATGATGGCTGCCGCAATCTTGAACGGAGCGGTCCTCCGCAAGTTTCTGCAGCAGCGCAAAGGGATAATGAACTGACTCGTTGATAGTTGCAAATCCAAGGGATTGCTCTCGGTCGACCGAGAGGATCGAGTTAAAGATCCCCTCCGCCTGAAGCAGCTTAGCGAGCATGCCGGCCGCCTGCGACATCTCAAAGGGCGCTCTTTGTGAGGCCTGGGGGTTGCTGAGCGCGTTGCGGGTCGGTTCGATGCCGCTCTCAACCAAGCGCAGGCACTTTAGGGACACAAGCCTGACGGTGTCTCGGCAGAGGTGCAGGCTCTCCCACAGCTCTCGACTGATGCGGACAGGCCGGGCCCTTGAGTCATTCGGCTGAGGCTCCCTGTTGTTTCGCTCTGAAAACATAGTTGCTGCTCCGTCTAGGGGTGCTGTGGTATCGCGGCGAGTAGGTGGTCGATCTCCTGGCCGTGAGCGAGGAGCAGGGAGGCCAGCGAGGCATCGCGCGGCCCTCCGTCCCCAGCGGCGCAGTGGCTGCCGCACCCAGAGACAGAATGGTCGAGCGCTAGAGTCTTGAGCGCTGCCAACGGGTCACGAACGTGCGCGTCGTAGTCTCGGGAGGAGAGGGGCATTATGGGCGTGCTTGAGATGAGCTTGTCGAGCATGTGAAGAGCGTGCAAGAGCTTTGCAAGGCGGTGCAGGCTTGAGGCAGCGAAAGCAACGGTGTCGCGGCCTATAGCGGAGTCGCCGAGATTGGAGCCCTGCAGGACTGCACGCACCCCATCGACGTCATGCGCAGCAGTTTCAGCCCAATTAAGCGTCACACCGCGCAGGCCTAAGTAGCTTACCTGAAGAGAGTCGAGGAGCTGTGGTGAGAAGACAGGCGTACCCTCAGGAGGGAGCCCTTGATACGGATTCTGTTTGGGAGCGCTGGGGCCATGGCTGTTTATCATTCAGGGGTTGCCTTTCTGCCACCAAGTATACAGAAAGCCGGAGTTCTATGCATGCTGATGAACGGCTGAGGAAGAGCGCCTTAGGTGGGGGCCCTCAAAGCGGCTGTTCGCAGCGCTTCGCTCCTGCTTTTTTGGGGTGCGATCGCTTCGGGAGGGATGGCTATTGAGGAAAAAATGAAGCCGAGCCCGCCTTCCGACAGATCCACTTCGCCCGAGCCCCGCGGGGCACAGGCGTAGCGTCAGTGGCGAACGTAGCGCACCGTATCGGCGCTCCCTTAGGGGGTATAGAAGGCGCGCGTGTATGACGTGAACAGCGACCCTTGCGTATGTCTTTCGGGCGCCACGCCTAAGCTCCGGTGGCTACCACGAGGGACTCTCTCCCGGAACCCAGGAGGGAAAACAGGGGAACAATGTGGCGAGGCGATGGCATCCACAACAGACCGTCCTGGATTCGCCTTTGACGACCTCGTTCGCTGTTACTATCAGCTCTCTGGAGCCCGGTGAAACGAAAACCCCTGAGATACTATCGTGGTGCCCCCCCCCGAAGAATACGCCACTGGCCCAGGATTCATCGGGCATCTTGTCGGCGAATATAATTGTGTGGTCAGTTTGGACCAGGAGGGCGGGCAGGCCAAACGGTGCCCTCGTGTCGATGAAATCCCAAACCATACGGACCTGGGGCGAGTTTGGGGGCAAAGTGATCCGCTCCGAAATTATCCAGGTGCGATCCGGGGCGCTTAGGATGAGAATTTCCGGGAAGGTGGCTTTCGCTGAGTAGCATAGGGAGCCGTTTGGAAGGACGGTAAGCGCACCGTTGTGGTCCCAGTCGGCAGCAATAACCCTGGCAGGAGGTACGCAAGCCGCTCCGGGACGCTGCCAGGACACGGGTTGCCCAAAGAATGCCGCGTTTAGATCAACCTCATGCAGGAGTCCATCAGAGGTGCCGACAAAAGCGGCACCATCATTGCCTGCCCTAATCCTAACTGGCCGCGCTGATCCCGACCCGAGGAGTGAGCTCAGCGATTTTGCTGCCACATCGCGTGATGTGGCAGCGCTGCCAGGCGCGGAGAGAGAGAGTGTGCCGTCGTCGGCTAAAGCCAGCACGAAGCGGTTGCCAACCGTGTCGAAGCTGACGACCCGGGTGCTGGCACGCACAGTTGAACAGCTCCAGGCGCCGGATGAACTGCGCCCCCAGTGCTCTAATCGGCCCTGTCGAAGGGCAACAGCGCCGTGGCCAAAGGGCTGCGAGCGGAGCCTTTCTCGCGCATCCTGAAGCTCCTTCGCGCCGTGGTCTTGGGCGAGCACCGAATGGTTATCAGGCAGTAAGCCCTCCCTGAAAAGGTGAACTGAGTGCTCATTGTTGACGAAGAGCGAGCCATCAGAAAGAGGGGTGAATATCGCGCCCGCGGAGGGGGTGCTGCCCACAGAGTGCCTATCGTCGCTCCAGTAACCCTCTGGGATGTACCTAGTGGCGACCATGCCGCGTGATGCCACCGGCCGATACTGCGCATCAAGCATCGCCAGCTGAACAGCAGCTTTTTCGCTCTTCTGTTCCTCTCGTTCGTGCCAGGGCTCGTTCTCCACCGGGCGGAAAGAGAATCTAAGCGGCGACCGCTCTTTTTTGCGCCCTGAGGAGCGCAGGCTCTCTAGGGCCAGGGGGAGACCCACGGCTGGGGTTGCTGGGGGGGTGTCGTGAGGGGGTGGTGCGGTCACCTGCGCGGCGGCGGCAGGGGCACAGTCGGGCAGGGGGGGCTGCACACCCGGAGGCAGAGCAATTCTGAATTTCATGCCCCGCAGGTTATCACCCCTCCTCGGCACAAGAAGTGGGAAGAGGAGGCGGGAGAGGGTTCAGACGGGATCCTGCTTCGGGCTCTTGCGCTATGAGCCTCCAAGCCGAGCTACCTGGCTCGGGGCTTCTGGCAGATAACTGATGCCTATTCGCCCCTTCGGCGTCATAAAGAGCCCCCAAATGGTCCCGTCCTGATCGGGAACCGGGTTTTGTGAGGAGTTGTGCAGGGAGTCCTGGTCATCGGAGGGATTTGTGCTGAAGGAGAAGAGCATCTTGTCCCCCTGAAGGATATAGGTCGGAGCCTGCTGCTTGAGCGTGCCACCGAGCGACCAGATCGTGCGAACGGGTGATCCAAGGTCCGGAACTTGAACGTGGGATGAGACCCGCCACTCCATCTCGTCACCCGCCATAACGATAAGCCTCGAACGGTCCCAGCGGCTAGACAGCATCACAGAGCCGTTGTTGAGCACCGAGAGCGCCCCCTCTTGGTCCCAATCTCGGGAGACCTCCCGACACACGGGGGAGTTCCGGCCGATGATCGAGCGTGGACCAGCACCTTGCGATGTTTGCGTGGGCAGGAAAAACCCAGCGATATTGACTTCAACTACCCGCCCATCTGACATCCCGAGCAGGAAGGTGTTGAGCGCACCGGCACGCACCCGGACGGGCTCGCTTGCTTCAAGGCTGATGGAGGCACTCCACTCCACCCGCCCCGAATACCCGACCTCAAGGAGTGAGACCCGCCGATCCGCAGTCACAATCAGGACATGGTGTGCCCCGAGGCGGTCGAAGCTCAACACCGGAGCAGAGGATAAGCTTGAGCGTGCCCACTCGCCGCTTAGCTCCCGGCGCCAGAGCTCCAGGCGCTGCTGGCGCAGGACGAGGGCGCCGTTGCGCCAGGCCCGCGCGCGCAGTGGCTCCCGAAAATCCTCAGGGGCTGCGCCGGTGCTGATGCTCGGGGTTAAGGGCGATGCTGAGAATCGCCGGCGCTTATGGTTTGGAGCGATGTGCGTGACGGCCTGCTCTCCTGAAAGGAGGACCGTCCTGTCAGAAAGAGTTGTGAGCGTTGGCCCGATCGGCCGGGTGACGGGAGGGTAGATGGTCCAGTAGGAGTGGTTTGGATAGCAGAAAGAGGGCGTTCCGATGTCGGCCACCGGCAGCACCTCAGCGGCGTTGAAGAGATTGCCCTGAGTCCTCCATTGCAAGATCCCTTGCTGTACCGAGAGGTGCCGCTCAGCCTGAAGCACCGCCTCGTTGTGGTCGTGCATAGAGAGGTGCTGCTTGAAAAAAGGTGACCGGAGCTCCTTGCGTGTAGCATCGATTCGCCGGGGCCCGTCGATTCCCAGGAGGTGGACAGGCTCCGAAAGCCCGAGATGAGCGACGTCGGAATCGATCGCTTCTGGCTGTTTCGCTGACCCCGCACGTGGTGCCTCGAGATCCTCTAGGGCTGTGCTGCCCGCACCGTGCGGGACCGGACTCATTGGTCGGCATGAGACCGTTGGTGAAGCCACTTCACGAAACGTCGGATTGGCGCCCGGGGGGAGAGTGTTAAGGAATCGCATGTCGGGGAGGATAGCACCCTTCCTGGGCTTTTTGCGGATGTAGCGTTCCGAGGGGAATTCAGATTGTGGCGCATAGGGCAAAGAAGGCGTTAGGGACGCGGATTTAGAGAGCGGTTGCGGTCAACGAGGGGCTGTACAAGGGGGCTACGGCGCCCCAATGCGGGATGAGCAGGCACCGTGAAGCGCCGGGCGTCAGCCAGAGCAATCCGTGAAGCTGCCAGGGAGCTCCCGGGCAAGGTACTTCCGGAAGCGGCGTCTTTCGCGCCGGCAGTCTGTCATAAGGCCCTGCAGCTCTGGCGGCAGCTTGACCTTGCACAGCCGGGCAAACTCCCTCTGCAGGGCTGCCCGGGGGTACTTGCGAACCTGGCACATGCTCGGTGCCGGGTCGCATATCAGCGCCGCAGACGGAACGGTGTTCATGATGCGCCGGATGCCCGCAAGAGCAGCGGAGCCGCTGGCAAAGAAGGGCGGCGATGTCCTTCTCGAGGGCTGTCGGGGGAGCCCTCGCAGGAGTTTCTCGGCTCTGCGTGACAGGGTGGTAATCGCGCTCTTTGCGAAGGCAAACGGCTTCGCCTTTATGGCGCTCGGGATCGGCGAGCATCCTCCGGTGTCACCCCTATCCGTGCACACTGGTATGGGCTCCTGAACTGAGATGGTGTCGCCAAGAAGGTTCCAGCGGTCACCACTCGCAAAAAGTTCGTATGGACGAACAAAACCGGACTCTGCCGCCAGGAAGATGCTCTCTGGCTCGTAGCCGCGCTTAGGCTCGAACTGATTTAGCCGCGAGCCAGATGGCACCGTTAGCGGGAAGTCGGCTTGGTTGAAGTAAGAGAAGAAGAGGAACGGAGCCCCGTCGATACTTACCTTGCACACTTCGAGCGGCTCAATGAGCGGCGAGACCTCAATCCGGTGGTACGTCTGCGAGAGCTCGAGCCCAGAGCCGGTGATGGGCGGGAAGGAGATCGCAGCCAAGCCGGAGGTGATTGACAGGGACCGATGTCCAGGCACTTCGAGGGAGAATTCGCCACTTGAGTCTGAGGTGCCTGAGGCGTCGCCAATAGCAATCGGCACGTCGGGCATGGGGGTCTGTTGACGGAGCACGATGCCGTTGACCAGAACGAAGGGGGCCTGAGTGGCGGTGACAGTTGGGGTGATAGTGGGCGCTGCAGTTCCATCGGGGGTCGGCGATGCAGCTGGGGTTGCAGCCGGCGGTGTACCTGAGCCACCTGGTGTTGCGGTGGGTGTCTGCGCATCGGCTGGGGTGCCCGAGGCGCCTGGGACCGGCGTGGTTGTCGCGATTGCAGTGGGTGGTGCACCGCCGCTCGGAGTGCTTGTTGGGGTTGTGCCTGAAGCGGGCGACGAAGTTGCGGTGCTTGAAGGCAGGGCGCCTGGCGGGCCAGGGGTGTTAGTCGAAGTACTGGCTGGAATTGCGGTGTGCGTCGCCGAGCTGCTGGGCACAGGGGTGCTTGTTGCGGTGCTTAATGGCCCCGGTGTGTTGGTACCTGTATTGGCAGGAATCGGAGTGCTGGTGGAGGTATTAGCTGGCACTGGAGTGTTAGTCGAGGCGCCCCCTGGGAGCGGAGTGCTAGTCGCGCTACTGGGCGGAATCGGTGTGCTGGTTGCAGTGCTCGCGGGTACTGGAGTGCTAGTGGATGTGTTAGCTGGCAGCGGCGTGCTGGTTGAGGTGTTGGCAGGGACTGGAGTGTTGGTTGCAGTGCTCGCGGGTATTGGAGTGCTAGTGGAGGTGTTAGCTGGCAGCGGTGTGTTGGTTGAGGTGTTGGCAGGGACTGCAGTGTTGGTTGCAGTGCTGGCGGGTATTGGAGTGCTAGTAGAGGTGTTAGCTGGC
>JAFMJG010000150.1 GCA_017853605.1 bacterium | reverse complement strand
CCAAAAGTGAAACGCGACCTGCAGCTCGCGGCCGCTGATATTCTCTACGAGCGGCTCGACGTCATCGTGAAAGTGAGTGAGGCGGTAGAGCGCTGCAACTTCAGGAACGGCACGCTGCGTTGAGAGATAGCCTTGGCTCTCGCCAAGCAGGAGCCTCCACAACCCAAGCCACCACCACAAGAGCGCCACGATGACCGCACCTATGATCCCAAGCGCCTTGCTGCCACCCCGCCCTCCGGAGCCTCGCTCCGGAAGGAAGGCGAGCACGTAGAGCGGGCCGAGATACCACACTGCATAACGGCACGCAGACACCTGCGCCGAGTTGATGTTGGCCGTTGTCGAGCTAAGGGTGGCAGCTAGCAGCACCGATATGACAAAGGGCACGGCCGTCCATCCCTGCCCCCTCTGCGCCGCCAGCAGCACCGCAAGCCAGCTCGCCGGCAGGTACCAGGCAGCGCCGATGATGGGGCTGCAAAAGACGCTCGCCATCTTGCGCCACGACAGGAACCTGACATCCGCCTGCCCGAGCTCCGCAATCAGGCTGAAGGTGCCGAACACCTCCCGATTGTAGAGGAGCATTCCGATGGCGAGCGAACCACCGAGCGCGTACGCTGCGGCGAGCCGGGCGCCAGAGCGGGCCCGCAGCACTGCCCGAAGCCCCCCCTCCCGCTCCACAAAGAGCAAGAGATGGAGGGGAAAGAGGAGCGCTATCGGGACATTCTGCGCCGCGCCAAGCCCCAGAAAGATCGGCGACACGAGCCGCCACGTCGGCAGCTCAACCAGCGCAAATGCCATCAGGATGCAGGAGAGGCAGAAGATCTCAGAGTGCGCGAATTGCAGGTGCGGAGTTATGGGAGAGGCGAGCATGACGACAATGAACGCCAGGCTCCCCAAGCTGGGCCGCCGCCCCCACAGGATAAGGAGCGGCACTACGAGGAGGATGATATTGGCCACGCGAAACGCGTAGTACTCCGAGCCGCCGGGAGCAAGGCGATGCAGCAGCGCGTAGATCGGCGCAACCGCCATCGAGTACGCCCACGAATGAATGTACCGAAAGCCACCCCTCCGATCGAGGTAGAGCGACCCAAACCCGCCCCCGAACTGCCGGGCCTCTCCACGGGCATCGCTGCCCGGGCGCGCCTCAGGGCCTGCATTAAGCTGAATCCCGTACGGGTTCGTTGCATTCCAGTAAGGAGCCCGCCGTGCTGGGTCAACAGCGAGTGAGCGATCCAGCACGATCGCCTGGGTCTGCAGCACGTACTCGCGCCCATCGCCGAATTCGGCCTGCGGCCGCCGCATAGCCTGCACTGCAACCCAAACAAGCAGGGCTGCCAAGAGGATCCCAGCAAAGGAGGTCCCGGCACGGGGGCGAAAACGCATCGGCCCCTGATACCATAAAGGGCCCCCAACGCCCAGCCCTAAAGCGCGCATAACGCATTGTTTTTCCATGTCTTTTTAAACCCGGTGCGGGTCTTTGCAGGGTCGCATCTTAACTAGCTCAAGCTGTGCCGTATCAAAACCCTAGCCATGAGGCACGCATGACCAAGGTAAAAATCGCGCAGATCGGATTGGGATACTGGGGCCCAGCTTTAGCTCGCAACGTCGCGTCCTCGGCCCGCGCCGAGCTCGCAACGGTCGTTGATCTCTCCGAGGAGCGCAGGCAGTTCGCCAAGGCAAACTTTCCTGACGTTGCAGTGTCGAGCGACCCTGAGGACATCTTTAGCGATCCTCATATTCAGGGGGTCATCATAGCGACTCCAGCCGCAACCCACTTTGCGCTCGCCGAGCGCGCGCTCAAGGCCGGCAAGCATATCCTCGTCGAGAAGCCGATGGCAACGACGGTAGAAGAGGTCACGTCGCTCGGGCTCCTCGCGCGCCAGGGCCGTCTCACGGCGATGGTGGGGCACACCTTCATATACAACCCGGCCGTGCACTACCTGCGCGACATTATCAACCTTGGGGAGCTCGGCCAGATCCGCTACATCCACAGCCAGCGCCTGAACCTCGGCCGCATCCGCAGCGACTGCGATGTGCTCTGGAACCTGGCACCGCATGACATCAGCATCGTGCAGTTCCTGCTCGGCGACCCGATGCCCCTCTCTGTGCAGCGCTTCGGCATGGACTACGTCCAGCGCGGCATCCAGGACGTGGCCTTCGTCAACCTGGTCTACCCAAACCGCGTAATGGCGCACTTCCACCTCTCCTGGCTCGACCCGCACCGCACGAGAACCCTCACCGTGGTTGGCTCCGAGAAGATGGCGATTTACGACGACACGAAGGAGCGCAAAGTGGCGATCCTCGACAAGGGGATCGACCGGATGGCCGTCGAGGGCACAAACATGGACTACGACAAGGCGCGCTTTAGCCTCCGCTCAGGAAAGGTCTTCGAGCCCGACATCAAGTGGGAGGAGCCGCTGTCGCTCGAGATAGCTCACTTCCTCGACTGCATCACGCTCGGCATCGAGTGCTGGACCGGCCCAGAGCACGCAGCAAAGGTGGTCAAGATCCTGGCCGACTGCGGCCCATCGACGACCCCCCTGCAGCCGGGCGCAGGGCGCCTCGACACCGGCGCCACCGACATCCCTAGCACAGTCTGGAAGCAGTGAACCACCTATAGGAAGCCCCATGAAGATCCCCTTCGTTGATCTCAAGAGCCAGTACCTCTCGATCCGCGCCGAGATCGACGGCGCCATACAGTCCGTGATCGACGAGACAGCCTTCATCAAGAGCCACTTTATCGGCGAGTTTGAGGCGAGCTTCGCCAGCTTTCTCGGCATCAAGCACTGCATCGGGTGCGCCAACGGCACCGACGCAATCGAGATAGCGCTGCGAGCTCTCGGCATAGGGCCAGGCGATGAGGTCATCGTCCCGGCGAACACCTGGATATCAACCGCCGAGGCGGTCACTACCGCGGGCGCGACCGTCGTGTTCGTCGACAACGATCCGGCCCTGTACACGATCGACGTAACGAAGATCGAGGAGAAGCTCTCTCCCCGCACCAAGGCGATCATCCCCGTGCACCTCTACGGGCTGCCCGCCGAGATGGACATCATTATGGACATCGCCCGCTTTCATAACCTCAAGGTGATCGAGGACTGCGCCCAGAGCCACGGCGCCACGTACAAGGGCAAGATGACCGGCACCTTCGGCGACATGGCGACCTTCAGCTTTTTTCCGGGCAAAAACCTCGGCGCCTACGGCGACGCGGGGGGAATCGTCACCCAGAGCGACGAGCTAGCCAAGATGTGCCGAATGATCGGTGACCACGGGCGGCTCGGCAAGCACGACCAC
This sequence comes from bacterium, assembly GCA_017853605.1. GTDB lineage: Bacteria > Bdellovibrionota_C > UBA2361 > UBA2361 > OMII01 > OMII01. Next base: position 3,038 of record JAFMJG010000150.1, on the reverse strand, counting down.
GGGCTCGAAGGGAGGAATAGCCGGCTAGACGGGCTTCAGGCAGCTATCCTGGGCGCAAAGCTTCCCCACCTTGCCGGCTGGACCGAGGCCAGGCGCCGCAATGCGCAGGCCTATTCGAAGCTCCTCTCTCACCTCGACATTCCGCTGCCAACTGCGCCCAGCCACTCTCACCACGTGTACCACCTCTACGTGGTGCAGGTGCCCGAGCGCGAGAGGGTGCAGGAGCGGCTCGCCGAGAAGGGGATCGCAACCGGCATCCACTACCCTATCGCGCTGCCCCTCCTCACCGCCTACCAGCGGCTCGGCCACACCGAGCAGGACTTTCCAGCCGCCGCGCGCGGCCAGGGGCGGATCCTCTCGCTGCCGATGTATCCCGAGCTCACCGCCGAGCAGATGCAGTACGTCGCTGATGCGCTGACAAACGCCCTTGCCAAGTAACAAACCGGGGGAACAACGATGCGATTTCTGCAGCTGCACGCCTTCTACTCAGACTACCTCGACGCCTTCTACGCGGCGCGGCCGGGCCTCGCAGGCGAGCCCTACGAGACACAGCTGGAGGCAATTCTCGCTGACGGCTTCTCAGCCTCGCACCTCTTCGCGCCGATCTTTCGCCGCCAGAAAATGGAGTCGCGCCTCCTCATAGGCAACTGCGCGCCGCTTCAGCGCCGCTGGCTTCTAGAAAACGACGGGCAGGCCACCTCTGCAGCTCAGCTCGGGCATGAGGTCGTGCGACGGCAGATTGAGGCCTTCAGGCCGCACGCGCTCTACATCACCGACCCGATAACCTTCGACTCGCGCTTTATTCGCAGCCTCTCGTACCGCCCCTACTTCATCTTTGGGTGGCGCGCCGCAGAGTTCCCAGCCTGGGTTGATATGACCTCTTTTCAGCTCATCCTCTCAAATGAGCCCGGGTGCCGTCGCTTGGCAGAGAGCCACGGCGCGTGGCGCACGAGGCACTTCCTTCCGGGCTTCCCGGAGTGGATCGCCGAGCAGTCCGCAGGCGAGCCTAAGGAGCACGATGTCGTGTTCTGCGGCAACCTAACCCGCCTTCACACGCGCCGCGTGGAGCTCCTTGAACGGCTCTCTCGGCACGCCTTGGCCACCGGCAGCTTTGAGCCGAAGTTCTGCGTCCGGCCCGCGCCGGGAGCCGCGGTCCCCTGCGCCGAGCCTCACGCCCATCCGACAGTGTGGGGGATGGAGATGCACCGCACCATAAAGCGCGCTCGCATCGGGCTTAACTCAGTCATCGATTTCGCGAGGGGCGAGGCTGGGAACATGCGCCAGTTCGAGGTGACAGGCACAGGAAGCTTCCTCCTAACCGAGAGCAACCCCGCCCTTGCATCACAGTTCGTCCCCGGCTCAGAGATAGAGACCTACTCATCCTTTGATGAGCTGACCGAGAAGATCTCTTACTACCTCAGCCACGAGGATGAGCGCGAAGCGATCGCCAAGCGTGGGCAGGAGCGCTGCCTGCGGGAGCACGGCATGCTGCTACGGGCTCAGGAGCTGCTCGAAATCGTCAATGAGGGGCTGCGGGGGCCAAGCCTCCGGGCGGGGCCAAGCCTGCCGCTTCACCAGGAGCTGTCGCCAGCAAACGAAAGCGAGCAGGCTTCTGAGCTGCTGACTCAGGCCATGGCGATGCTCAAGGAGAACAGGGCTGATGAGAGCTTCCGCCTGGTGCTTGCCGCGCAGGCGATCGACGAGAACTGCCCACACCTCCTCTACCTGCGGGCGCTCTGCCTGCTCAAGCTCAATCGGCTTGAGGACGCGCTGGATGACCTTGCGCGCGAGGCGGAGCTGAATCCACACAATGACCAGGCCGTGACGCTGCATCGCTATGTTGCTGAGGCCTTGAGGTCGATCTCTGGCGGTGTGGGCCAACCGGGCTAGCAGGCCGTCGGCCACATCACTGGGGAGCCGGCTCCAGCGGGGGAGTGTCGCCATGCCGCTGCGCACCGCTGTCGGAAGCCGCAACGCCTCTATCGTCGAGCTGCTTGATCAGCCCCTCAACTATCGACACGAGCTCTTCTGGCGTGCTGAAGAACTCGACCTGGTCATCCGTGGCTCCAGCGGGGGGCTGCGCGCCGCGCTCGACGATCCAGGCGCATGCGTCCTCGATGCGCTCTACCGACAGGGGCTCGAGCTGCTTAAGGACAAGCTGGATGACCACATCACGCTCATCCGCAGGAGGCGTGGCACCCAGCGGCAACACGTTCTTGAAAATCGCCATCGGGGTCTCTTCTGCGCACTCTCCGCACGCAATCTCCACTCGGCACTCCATCGACCGTGAGAGCTGGCTGGCGCCGAGCGCAATCAGGAACGGGGCATGGACGGCGGGGATGCCGGCCGGCGAAGGGCTGCGGTAGCGCAGCACGAGCTTCCCTGAGTCAATAAACGGGATGAAGTCCGGCTCTCCAGCCGGCACAGGAACGGCTCCGGAAGCCCCAGCGAGCGACTCCGTGAGCATGGAGTCAAGCAGGGCCCGCTCCCGCTCGATAAAGAGGAGCCGCCAGACGGTCAGGTTTATGAGCATAGAGACCTTGTAGGCCGAGTCCCAGTCCCGGGGGTTCCAGCTCCGCGCCCTGCAGCGCTCTATAACGACACCCCTGACCTCGGACGTATTGATCCCAGGCAGTGACAGGAACGCATCGTGAGAGAGGAGCCTTTCGACAAATGGGCCCAGCGGGCCGTTGAGCCATTCGATAATTGGCGCGTTGAACCCTATCTTGCCCTGGCGGTTTAGCACCCCCTCGGGAACTAGCCCCCGCACGGCGTCACGCAGGATGCGTTTTGAGAAGCCTCCCCCGATCCGAGACGTAGCGGGCAGCCCTCCAGCAAAGCTCACCAGCCGATGATCGAGCAGTGGTGGGCGGACCTCAACACCGTGAGCTGATGAGCAGCGGTCGAAGTTTTTCAGGATTGATGGAAGGAGCGCCTGGTGGAGCTCGCGCGAGAGGTCGCTCCCGAGCGATCGAGCCGAGCTGTGCAGGTGCCAGAAGTATCCGCCGAGGAGCTCGTCCCCCCCGTGCCCCTCAAGC
>JAFMJG010000033.1 GCA_017853605.1 bacterium | reverse complement strand
CGTCTGCATGTCCAGGGTCCGCTGGCCTGGTAAAAAAGCGGAAACGAATAACTGCTAAAAACGTTATTCACGTTGACTTCCGTCGTGCTGAGCCTGTGGCTCTCGCTGCGTAAGGAAACACAAGACTCGCCGCCACAAGCGCCGAGTCGGCTAATACGAGGCGCGCCCGTAACTTCGTAAAGGCTTAACTTTCTCGGGCTCTGGAGCGGCGCGCGCTGCGGCGGCGTTCCGAAACAAACAGGAGCTGGTCGGGGAGGATTGTGTGTGTTGAATTCCCTCCGATGAGACTCTCAACACACTAAACATGTAGTGGATGCACTGTGACGCTTCAAGGACGGGGGTTCGATTCCCCCCACCTCCAGACTTCGCCCCCTTCGGGGGACTCCGTCTGGCAAGCCAGATTTTTCCCCTTTCCCCTGTACCCCCGGTACGAGACGTCCCATGCCGGCGCTCCGGTGCGATGATTGATAAGGGAGACCATAATTCCGCGCGAGAATAAACAACGAGCGGATGTTCCGCCAATCGGTAAGTACACGTAGGCGCTGCGGAGAGGAACCCGCAAATCGGCAGAGGACTAGTTCCTACCAACCAACAACATTCGCCAATTTGGGCATGTTCGGCGGGTAGAGTCCTGGTGGATACCTCACAGTGATATCTCCCGAGAGCCAGAGCTGTCTGATCTCACGGGCCTTTTTCATGAGGCGTCTGAAGAAGTTGATAAACTGTACTCTAACGCTGCGCCTCTCTGAGAGGCACCACATGCGTCGTCCCGTGCGCTTGGGCTGGAAGGGAGTGTTGATTCGCTGGTGGAGCATCTTGAGTCGTCCCAGCACGGGCTTGCCAGACTTTTCTCGTAGTGCGGCGGCGCGATTCTCGAGAAGTCTAATACGATCAATCAATCGCTTGTTAATCTGCTCCTGTTCCTTGGGCGAGTGAATACCGAAAGCCTCCATCCATGCATTCGGTTCAAGCTTAAACTGTTGCAACTCCTGAGACTCAGCTAGGAGTCTCTCTGCATGCGCAGTGTATCCTTTAAGAGAGTGCTCCTCATTGGACAACGATTTAAAGTGGAATCTCCTAAGGCGCTTCCACTCCTTCACGAGGTCTCCCTTTTGAAACATCTGCCATGAAGAAAAGCCTGGATAGTCGTCAATTGAGCGCTCTAGGTTATCCTTGGCAGGATTTGAGTACATGTATGCAATCGCTACAAGCGCCCGAAGGGGTGTGAGCACGATGGGGCTATCATACCCCTCGCACCAGATAGTTCGCTTATCTCTCCCCAGCACCTGATTGAGCATATGCGCGGTCTCGACCTTAAAGTTTCGGATGAACCCAGGAACGTCGTCGGGATCTTCAACGACAAGGATCATGTGGACATGAGTCGCCTCAGTAACGATGTGGCAGATTTTGACCGGACAGAGGGTCTGGGCTCGGGCAAGACAGCTCTCGATGATGATCCGACAAAGCGGATTGCTCAACAACAGTAGCCCCTCCTCGAGGCTGAAGGTGCAAAAGAGGACGCTCCCGTGGGGGTGGTATTTCATGCGCTTTGCCATGAATACTCGGTTCGAAGGTCTTGTTCGCGAGTTGCGTGGTAGTACCCCCGGTATAGGAGAAGTACCCCCCGGTACAGGGCAACTCAGACCACAGGGGACCAAGCAGTACCCCCGGTACAGGGCAAACTCTCTGGCTGGCAGCACCGCTCTTTTGTTGCAGCTATCAGCAGATTTCTGTCGGTCAGCACGACCGAGCCGCCACTGGCTTGGCCTGTTATTGCAAGGTATTGCGCTATCCAGTCATCAACAAAAATCCGCTGGGCATGCGCCGGAATGCGGCTCATGAACGGCCGGATCATCACCTGCACCCAATCCTTGAGGACCTCGACATTCGGGAAGGCCCGCTGGTCGGTATGGAGCTCAGCCGTGCCTGAATAGCCGGCCGCATCGAGCGCTCGCAGGATGCCCTCCTGCGTCACGAGCGGCGGGTGACGCCACTCTCCGTCCTCGGAATAATCTGTTCCAGATGCCTGAAAAAAACTCCTCCAAGCAGGATTGTTCCTGATGACAACATACCCTGCCTCGAAGAGCTCCTTAAAGGCATCCTGATGCGCGCAGAAGTGGCGCTGTGTTCCGCCGATCGGCTGTAGCGGGTTAAGAGACCGCAGCATCTCCTCGTGAAGGAACCTCGTGGGCACGCTAGGATCCCGCACCCAGTGCAGCGTGTAATTTGAGATCACGTGCGTCACCCGATCCCTTGCCGCCTTGTCCTCCTGTCGCCCCAAGTGCTGGTCGAGGATCTCGCCAGCACGCTCGGCTGCGCCCTCGAGCAACGTGAGGTTCGGGTTTTGGTCCTGCGGAAAGGCCCTCCTGGCAGACAGAACCATCTCGCCACTTTTCTCGATCCCAAAAACCCGGCAGTCAGCCCCGCTCTCCCGAAGATCTTGCGCGAGCAGCGCAGTGTTCCCGCCATCGCCAAATCCCAGGTCCACGATGAGGTCCCCACTCCGAAATGTCACGCCATCGAGGAGAGTATTCCAGCCCTCAGCTTGCACGTAGCGGCGAAGCTCCCTGTACAGCTCCGGATTGAAGCTCGTTGCGTAATCGCCTCCACGCGCGACGCTGCTCTCAGGGCTGCGTTCAGCTGAGCCCGTTATGGGGCTAGTATTGAGGCTCGCCAGGGGCGAGACGTTCGGTCTGGCCCGGAAACGGAAGGAGCTGCTCTCTCCTGGCGATGACTGGAAGGCTGGCATTCCAGCAGTGTAGCCCCCCACTCGGGCTATGCAACATGAGGCTACCCCGGGGGCATCACAAGGGAATCGGCAGCGCTTGCGGAAAGGCACCGTGCGCATCCCCTGCCTGCAACGCTCTGAAACTCTGCATAATCTAGCAACCTGCCGGCCGCCCGGCGGGTTGCGCTGTGGAACCGGGACACCCCTCCGCAGTCAGAAGAGGACTACTGCGAAGGATTCCGACGCGGTTGCCCATGGCGGCAGAAGCCTCACGCTACAGCACGGTCCGAGCCCGCTCCCGTCAGCAGCATGTGGCGTGGTGGCCCAGATGACTGGGTTAAAAATGCGCTTGCAAGAGGTAGCATCGCCTGAAGAACCATCGTAGCCACTCGCCCCTCCCCTGGATTTCCCTCCCCCCAGCCGTGTGCGCGATAGTGCCAAAGCGCTGGGCCCGTTGCCCTGCTGAAACGTTTCCTTAGACATGAGTCTAGCGACTAAGGGCACGAAGACTCTCGTTAGCGCTTAGGCAGGCGCCCTCAATGGGGAAGTCAGCTAGGCTCTCTCCGTGTATCCCTAAGCCGCTGAGCCACCGTGCGCGCGGCTTTCAGCTCGCTCCGAAGGGGGCTTAAGACCTTAGAGAGTGTTCGTCCAGCTTCAAGACCACGCGCCCCGCGCCAGCCGATGTCCTGCAGCCCCTTCCAGCTCTCATTGGGCATTCCAGGCACAGGCTCAGTAGAGAGCTGAGTTGGGAGTCGCCCGTAGAGCCGGAGGTACTCCTTAGCCGCAAAGATTATCATCTCTTCAGTTACCGTGCCGAGCAGCCCGAACTCGTCTCGTAGCGGCTGCAGGATCTCGTGCAAGGGCTCTTTTGCGAGCCCACGGCGGCCGTAGTACGCACACCCAGCGATCTTTCTCCAGCTCTCATCAGGAAGCCCCGGCACCGGCTCTTCCGAAGTCGACGTAGGGAGCTTGCCGTGCAGCTCGCAGAACTTTCGCGCAGCGTCGAGCACCATCGCCTTTGTGAGCTGCGGAGAGAAGAGGTTGAACTCGACCCGCAGAGGGGCCAGGATTTTGGCGAGGGTGCGACCCTGCGCGAGCCCGCGGTAGCCGTCTTGGCCGGCCTGGTTAATGGCGCCCCAAGAGTCGTCGGGCATGCCCGGCACTTCGCCCTTCGAGTGGTGGTCAGGCAGGAGCCCGTTGCGCACGAAGTACTCGCGGCCTGCTTCAAGAATCGCGCTCTCCAGCAGGGCTGGCTTAAAGAGCGTGCCGATTCGAGGGCCACGCGGCGTTGACCCAAACTCGTCGCGCAGCGGAGCAAGTATTACTGAAAGCGTGCGGCCCTGCGCGAGCCCCCGACGACCGCGGCGACCGGCGCCATCGACGATTGACCACGTGATACCAGGTTGGTTTGCCAGCTCTTCAGTTGAGTTGCTGATGGGGAGCCTGCCGTGCTGCGCGTGGTACACGCGCGCGGCCTCGACGATGCTCGCCTCAGATAGATCCCGCAGCGGCGCGATAATCTTCGAGAGCGACTGTCCTGGCGAGAGACCGTGTCGGCCGGACCTTCCGGCGCTGTCGAGCGTCGACCACGAGAGGTGCTCCATCGTAGGCACCGGCTCCTGCGAGGCGACCGTTGGGAACTTGCCGTGAATTTTCCTGAACTCGAGCGCAATCCCCCTGATCTGCTCTACCGAGAGGGTCTCCTTCACAGCCCGCCAGATTCGCACGCCTGCTTCTGACGAAACCTTCCGAGTCGAAAGCTCAGAGATCGCTAAGTCCTGCACAGCATTCGCCCCAATCCTGCCAAGAGCGGGCCTTCCGGGTGAGTATCCGTGGTGAAAGAGGCGGTAGTCGTGCCGGCTCATGCGCGCTCCCTTGCGTTGGCTAGTTCAGCCCTGAGGGGGGCTAGGATCTTTGAGAGGGTGCGGCCTTTGGCGAGGCCGCGTCCGCCACGCTTCCCTACGGCGTCGATCGCGCCCCAGCTTGTGTGGGGCATGCCGGGGACTGGGGTCTTTGAGCTGGCGATCGGCAGCTCGCCGAAGCGCTTCAAGTGCAGGCGAGCGGAATCTTGAACCTCACGCTCGGAGAGTGTGCTTCTCACCCCAAGCTGCTCACGCAGCGGTGCAAGGATTTGGGAAAGCGTTCGCCCCTTCGCGAGCCCTCTTAGGCCGAGCAGCCCGGCGATCTGAATAGCAGCCCACGTCTCACGGGGAAGGCCAAGGACCGGCTCTCGGGCTCGGTGCGTCGGCAGCGTGCCACAGCGCGTGAAGTGCTCCTTCGCTGCGTAAAGGATCTGGGACTCTGTCAGAATCGGCTTAAGCCTCGTGCCCGGCAGGTGCCCATGTGCAGGGAGGCCGAGCTCGTCTCGAAGCGGCTTGAGGATCTTTGAGAGCGAGCGGCCTTTTGCGAGCCCTCGCACGCCGCGGAAGCCAGCGAGCTCGATCGTATTCCAGGAGCAGTGCGGCATCCCTGGCACAGGCTCGGTCGAGCCGTGTGAGGGGAGCCTGCCGAAGATGGCGTGGTGCTTCCGAGCTGCGCTGACGATCGCGGCCTCGCTAAGCGGGGTCCTGATGCCGAGCTCTGCTCTGAGCGGCGCCAATATCTTCGACAGCGTGCGCCCCTTCTCTAGCCCGCGGAACCCCTGCTGTCCGGCAGAATTAACGCCAACCCAGGTCTCGGTGAGGAACCCTGGAAGGACTCCGGGCGAGTTGCATGTTGGCAGCTTCTTGTTGAGCCGATAGTGCTCGCGCGCGGCCTCAACTATCCGCGCTTCGCGCAAGGGAGGCGGCTTGTATGCGGACATAAGGCGCGCGAGGCGCCTGGCCGAGCGCGGTGAGCGACCGGTTGCCGAGAGCCCCTCAAGGGCTGCCTCGACTAGCGGCGAGACACGGCTTGACGGCCCTAGAGTCGTGCGGCGCTGCTGCTCTCTCACGACAAGACGCCTCCACGTTCCCTGATCTCTTCTCTGAGAGGATGGAGGATCTTGCTGAGCGTGCGGCCCCTCTCAAGCCCGCGCAGCCCGAAGCGCCCGGCAGTATCGATCTTTTTCCATGAGTCGAATGGAGAGCCGGGCACCGGAGCGACTGAATGCTTTTTCGGAATCGACCGGTGCTCGCGGAAAAACTCGCGCGCGGCGCCTAGGATCTTCTCTTCGGTCAAGAGCGTCAGGCGTTGATACTCCTGACGGACAGCAGAGACGATCTCTGTAACGGTGCGCCCCTTTGCAAGGCCCCGTTGGCCCTTCCGCCCTGCCTCATCGATAGCGCTCCAGGATTCTCCGGGGAGCCCTGAGAGAGGCTCGCGCGAGCTGTTGCTCGGGACCTTGCCGTATGCGTGGAGGTGCTCAAAAGCAGCCGTCTCGATCGCTTTTTCGTCTAGAGGCGGTTTCTTTAGCTTCCCAAGGAGGGCGCTTCGCTGGCCGTTGGGGCGGATCGGAGCGAGGATGGTCCGCAGCGAGCTTCCGGGCGTAAGCCCGCACGAGCCGCGGCGAGCCAGTCCGTCGATCGCTCGCCACGAGAGGTTGCGGAGCTCTGGGACCCTCTCAAGCACCCGGTTTGACGGGAGACGACCATGCACGCTGCGGAAGCGCTCTGCAGCGGCAATAATGCCCGCTTCAGTGATTTCCCGCAGCGGGGCGAGGATCGCCGAAAGAGAGCCTCCGGGGGAGAGCCCACGCGCACCAACGCGGGCCGCGTAGTCGATCTTTCTCCAGCTGTCCTGTCGGATCCCGCTCGGGAAGGGCTCACTAGCGAGCTCCGTCGGAAGCCGCCCGTGCCGGGTGCGATAGTCCAGCGCCGCAGCACGAATTTGCTCTTCAGAGAGCTGCGCGCATGAGCCTAGAATGAGCGACACCGTGCGGCCCTTCGTGAGCCCGTGGGAGCCGCGGGTTCCAGCATTGTTAACCTTAACCCAGTTCCAGTCGGGGTAGCGCGAGAGGCTGGCCTTGCACGACGCGGTGGGGAGCCTGCCGGTTCCCTCAAGGTGATCCTGGGCGCTGGCAAGAATGAGGCCCTCATCGAGCACCATCTGCCTTCGCGCGGCCTTGCGCGTTCGCGCAGCCAGTAGCCGGAGCTCAGCAGTTTGCGCGCGGCTTGGGCTGCATGATTCGAGCGCATGCAAGGCAGCCGATACGGTCGGCCCGAGACTGGCCCTTAGCTCCACCTGGTCAGCATGCTGCTCCTGAGGCGCTCGCTCAATTCCAGACATGGCGCCTCTCTCTTGAGGTGCCAGCAGCTCTCGGCGAGAGGCTGCTGAGACTGGGAATAATAGAGCGCATGCGACAAACCTTAAAAAACTACAAGCAGTAGAAAAACGACCGAACGGTTGGCATAAAGTCGGGCCTCCCGGGCTCCTCATCGAGAGAGTCATCATGGATGATCTGGAGGATCCTCCGGCTCAGGTCATCCTTCTCGTCGTTGCTTAGCTCATCACCGGTAAGCAGCTCCCTGAAGCGGTCGACTAACCAGGCCTGTTGCGATTCGCTGATGAAGTCTTTTCCCATGTGGGTTCTCCCCGAGCCCCTTGTCGACTGGAGTCACTAATAGTACCGCCGGGCAGACGGTAGTCAATTTGCGCGGGGCTAACTGGCCGATTCGGCCCAAGTGGTGCTACAGCCGGCTGGTTTTCAGCTGCACTAGGGGTGGGTATTCTCGAACGAGCCTGTATGAACCAGTTCTGGCTAGGAGGTCCCTTCACTGTTAGCGGGACCCCTGGCAATCGATCGAATATTTGGCACGACACCAGGCGCGACACGGCGCGAAGGAATAGCCGCCAGGAACCGCTATCCAGCAAAGCATATGTAGGGCATGCAACCAGCGGATTATCCCCACACCATCCTCCTCCATCCCATACAGAAATGTGCACTCTGTATGATTGAAGACACGCGCTGTCGCTGCGCTCCGGCCTGTAACCCCCTGTATTCTCTCATTCTTCTTAATCACTCCACCACGAGTTCTCTGAGAACTTGCGGTGGCTCCCGCTACCAGCTAGCGGACATGTCGCGCCGGGTCGCGCCAGCCTTCTCACGCGCCTCTAGCGCCCTGATCTGCCCAAGCCGCTCCTTAAACTTGGCCGCATACTCCGGGCTGCGGTACACGATCGCGGTCGAGTACACATTCTCATCGCGGCCAACTGCCCAGGTCTCGGTGATGACGATCTGGTAGTTTGCATAGCAAAAGATCTTGCCGTTCATGAACCCTCCGCGGGTGGCACGGTAGCCTGGATCGATGTGGTCCAGGAAGAATGCAAACGAATCATCCGAGAGGGAGTCGGTGTAGGGCCCATACTTGAGCCCTATCTTTGTTCTCGCCCCCTCCACAGCCTCTTTCTGGCGCTGGCTGGCATCGCTGCCCTTCGAGGTGTACTTGGAGAGCTTAACCTCAATAGCGCTCACCTCCTGGCTGTGAAAGAGCGTCCCGCTCTCGCTCAGAAAAATGTTGAGGGTAGCGTCAGCGCCATCAATCCCTATCGTTCCTGAGCACGACACGGTTGAGTTGCCGAGCTGCTTAGCCTCAAAAAGCCCCTGAAAAAAGCTCTCTCCCACGGTTCCATCCTGGGACTGGACCCCCTTCCAGAGGGACCGCATGTCTGCGCAGCGCATGCCCGGCACTCGGCCGAGGCCATCGGCGCTCATGCCGAACGTAATATCACCAAACCCATCGACCGTCGCGGAGCTTCCTGAGAAGATCGCGCTCCAGGCCATGCTTGCGAGGCCAAAGAGGAAGATTACCGCTGCAGCTGCGCACGCTCCTCTCCAGAGAATTTTCAGCCCAGTGGTCATAATGTAGCCATCGCGCATGCTTGGTCTGCCGAGCACCCCAAGCATATGCCCGAAACGCCACTGCGGCAAAGCCAAAGTAAGGCAGCTCCGCCCGAGCGTCGGAACGGGACTCGCCCCCAAGGCACCTCCCCGAACTACCCTTGCTCCCCTGGCCCGGCACATTGAAGACCGAGAGAAAAAAAGGACCCAGCACGGCAGGAGACATCCGTCGCTGGCTCCTGCCCAACCCGAGCCGTCTACCACCCTGGGCCGGATTCCAGCTGACGTGATCGCCAGAGAGGAGATTCCCTGCGATTATCACATGCCCGTCATCACTCACGCCACGAAAGCCCTTGGGCTTGCGGCACATCGAAGATGTGCGTGCGGCATCCCCCTGCTTTTGCCGCAGCCTCAGGCGAACTCGAGATTTTACTGCTTCCAGAACGGCCCGAGGGCGCTGACTATTTGCTGGGCCCCAAACACCGTCAGGTGCGCATGATCAGACCCTATCATGGTGTCGGGGGTATCGCCGGTCAAGGCGAGGCAACCATCCCGGTCGCAGAAAAGGTCGTACGGAGCAACGTAGGTCACCTGCTGCTGGGCAGCGATCTCCCGCAGCGCCTCGGTCTGTGATTCCTCCACGGGCACCACGGCTCGCTGATATCGGCGGCGCACTCTTCGCAGTGGATCGGCCTGAATTGCGTCGGCGATCACGAAGCGCGGCATTCTTTTCCAGCGCACGGTGGGCCCGACTAAAATAATCTTCTTAATCCCGGCATTTTTCAGTTCGCTTATTGTTTTCGCGACTGGCTGATAGTTCCACTGGTCCCAAAAGCCGGCGAGCACCACGACCTGCGGCTGGGATCTCTTGATATCCTCGAAGATCACCTGGTTTCGCTTGAGGCACTCCGGCATGGCATTCCCGTCAAGCACAGGGGGGCATCTTCCTAGGCTTAGGTGCGTGACCCTTGCTGAATCATTCACTGCGGTGGAGAGCGCTTTTGACAGGTGGGCAGCATGGGAATCACCCCACAGGTACACCTGCGGAAGCCCGGCTTTGTCCCGATTAGACGTGCAGCCGTCGATATCTATCTTCATGGCGTCCTTTTCGGACTCAAAGAAGCACTTCCCGTAGTCCCACTGGTTCTTGCCCTCATCAAAGCTGTAGAACGCCTGGGCCTCAGGCGCGAGGCGCCACGGCAGACCTTTTTCCCGGCAGGTCGCCCACGAGGCCAGGGCGATGATGCCCATAACAACACAGAGGAGCACGGTTTTTGCGAGCGACCTTCGGCCGTTGCGAATCGGCTTCTCGATGACTTTGTAGATCGCGGCTGATCCTGCAATGCTGAGCGCAACCAAGCCTAACCGCAGAGCAAGCGAGAGCTCCTGCCCATCCTGGCTGGCAACCATCGTGGTGTGTCCGATTGAAAGGAGGGGCCAATGCAGGAGGTAGAGGGGGTAGCTGATCAGGCCGATTAATACGAGCGGGCGGAGGCTCAAGACCTGCCTGCTCAGGGCGTTGTTGGGGCCCGAGAAAATAAGCAGCGCGGTGCCCACAACGGGGTACAAGGCCTGGTACCCCGGAAATTGCGGCCCTTGCTTAATCGTATAGAGCCCCCAGCCGAGAAGAGCGGCGCCAATAACGGAGAGCACATTCGGAATGCGTGCAAGGAGAGCCGAGAGCTTGAGCACCAACGACGGCGTCCGCCACGCGAGAGGCCTGCCCTGCGCAGCGGCTGTCTGCATATTCGCAGACAGGTGAATGCAGGCAACGAGAGCTCCGGCCATCAGCTCCCAAAATCTCGCCGATGGCAGGTAAAACGCGGCTGAACTGTCGGCTTTTAGCAGCAGCACCTGGTGGGCAAACGACCCTATGGTGCCGCCCAGCACCAAGTACAGCGGGTTCCACCTCATTCGCATCCAGCCCACCAACAGCAGTGGCCATAAGAGGTAGAACTGCTCCTCAATGCTGAGGGACCAAAGGTGAAGGAGCGGCTTCTCTATCGCTGCGCTGTCAAAATAGCCGGTCTCTGAATAAAAGAGGAAATTCGAGAGGAAGACCGTGCCCATCCCGATCTGCTTGCTCGCAGCCTCAAGCTCCGGGGGAGAGAACATTCGCCAGCCCAGCGCAAAAACCAGCACCAAGGCCACCTCAAGCGCCGGGAATATGCGCCGAATTCGCCGTCCATAAAAATCAGAGAAGCTAAAAGCTCCAGCCGCCTGCTGGCCGATTATAATCGAGGAGATTAGGTAGCCAGAGATTACGAAGAAAACGTCAACACCGATGAAGCCTCCAGGCATCACATTCGGAAACGCGTGGAAGAGAACTACGGCAAGGACCGCCACAGCTCTCATGCCATCGATATCGGAGCGGTGTGTAATCATCGGTATACGGTAGATGCTTGCAGGGTCACGGCAGGCTTACATTATGCCCGTACGAGAGAGCGCCCACTAGCCCGCGCAGAAGGGACTCAGACACGGCTCTTTTGAAGGGCAGTCTCTTTGTGCCAAAACAGCCGGAGTCGCGAGGGGGCACGTGGGGAGACCTCAACACTCCCCAAAACTGTCGATCAGTTAGTGCCTGATGTGGCGTCGGTGAGAACATGAGAGGAACAAGGTATCCATTCAGATACATTCAACGTTTTGAGCCAAAAAGGCCCTACATGCACCTAACGACCGAGTCCCGCAGCTTGGACTTTTGTGTTGGCGTCTCGAAGCATAAAGATAGGAGCATCAACACGTTTTTCGCAAGCATGTGATCCGCAGACGCGGCGTGGGGGACACACACCCTGAAGCTTGTCTCCCTTAATCTTTCTGGCGTTAATGAGCCCTGCAAGCCTCACGCTGGCCCGAGCCCCATGCACCGGCGCCACACGCTGACCTGCCCGAGGTGGGATTGCGGATGGGCAAGGAGCACGTAGGCAGTGAAGGCTCCCACCGTGCCGAACCGCTCGCGGCGACCAGGGTGCTCCAGCGGCGCGTCCATCCCCTGCTGCGAGACCTCGGGCAGCCGCTCGAGCACAGCCCTCATTCCCGAAAAAAAACGCTCAGAAACCTCGACGAGGCTCGGGTAGATCGTGCCATCAGGGTCATCTTGGCATGGGCTCCCCATCTGAAAGAGGGATCCGTACCGCTCAGGCACCTCAAGCCCATCCGACGATATGCCAGCCATCTGCGCCAGCTGCGGGGGATAGATCGCCAGGTGCCCGAAGACGAACACGGGGTGGTTGCACTCGATGAGCGTGCCGTTGACGACCGGCTTGCGCGCGCTCAACTGCGCCGGGATCCCCTTGAGCAGCCGCTCAGCATAGGCAAGGTTCTGGCGAACACCTGGCACGATGTACTCAAAGATCTTCATGGCTCCCCCCCGATTCACTGCTACGCCGATAGCAGCATACGCCCCGTTGCCAGGGGCGCACAACGCAAACAATCGCCTGGCAGCGCGCTTCTGGCGGCAGCCAAGAGCTCCGCTATGCAGCCGCCCTAACTGGGCTGCCCTCTCGGGACAGCGCGGCCAGATGCGCGCTCGAGGTTCCGGAGGGCGGCTGGGCATCGAGCTCTCCCTGGAAGAGGTCGCCCGTAACATTCTGGACAAGCACTTCGGCCTTCTGGAGGTCGATGCACAGGAAGCCCCCCACATCTCGCGACATGTAGAGCCGATCGACCTCCCCCGGAAACCCCGCCTTTTTGAGGAAGTCGAGGCACACCAGCGACTGCCTCCGAAGCAGCGAGTCGCGCAGCCTCTCACGGCGCCTGATCTCGGCATCACGCGCCTGGTCTCCGCCAGGAGTGCTGTCGGCATCGCGTTTGGCAGTGAGCTCCCTGAGCTGTAGCTCATTCTCAACGTGTCGCTCGCGCAGTGGCGCGAGCGTCTCCCGAGCCTGGGAAGCGAGACGGCCAGAGAGGGTAACCTTGGTTCGAGTGGATGCGCCTGCCATAACTCCCTCCTCATGCTCTACGGCACGCTAGGCTCCGGCTTACATCTCGGCCTGCCCTGCATTTCTGCTTAAGAGGTAGCACGGGGGCTCAGAAAGTGCGGACAGATGAGCATTCCGAACTGCCTTCCGCAGCCCTGCAGTGGGCCCACGGCAGAGCAGAAATCAGAAACAGGCATGTCTGCAGCCCCCGCGCATCAGCAGGGACACGGGCAACCTACCTCTTGCGCGCCATCTCGCGCGCCACCTCGCGCTCGCTCTCGCGCTTCTTGATGTCTTGGCGCTTGTCAGGAGCAGCCTTGCCTTTGCCGAGCGCTATCTCGAGCTTTGCCCGCCCCCCCTTCAGGTGGATGTTAAGCGGGACGATCGTTGTGCCCTTGGTCTCAAGCTCGCGGATCAGCTTCGCTATCTCGCGCTTGTGCATCAGGAGCTTGCGCGGCCGGCGCGGGTCGTACTCCTTGTCGCCGCTGTGGGAATAGGGCTTGAAGTATGCGTTGAGCAGGTAGAGCTCGCCCCGCTCAGGTCGCACGTATGCCTCATTTATCGTCACCTCGTTGGTGCGGATGGACTTAATCTCCGCGCCTGTAAGCACAAGCCCAGCCTCGAAGGTCTCCAGGATGTGGTAGTTAAACCGCGCCTTGCGGTTTTCGGTGACGATCTTTATACCCTCTGGCATGCAGGAGGAGCCTAGCACGGGCGCTGCAGGGGCTCCACCGGGCCGATCTTTGACCCCCTGCCCGATGCGCGCTACCCTCCCCAATCATTATCCTATGGGCCCGAAACGAAAAGCTGCACTTCTTGAAGCTCTCGCAGAGCTCTACCCTGACCCACGATCGGAGCTCGATTTCTCGAGCGAGTACCAGCTCCTCATCGCCGTCATGCTCTCGGCGCAGTGCACTGACAAGAAGGTGAATCAGGTAACTCCAGCCCTGTTTGCCGCCTATCCTGACTTTGCCGCCCTTTCGAACGCCAAGCTTCCTGACGTAGAGCGAATTATCCGCCCCATCAACTACTTTAAGACCAAGGCCAGGAACATCATCGAGACCGCAAAACAGGTTGCGGCGCGCTTCCGTTCGTCACTCCCCAAGACCCATGAGGAGCTCACGTCCTTGCCGGGTGTGGGCAACAAGACAGCAAACGTCATCCTCGGAGAGACCGGCGCCGTGCCATCCCTTCCGGTCGACACGCACGTATTTAGGCTGGCGCACCGGCTGGGCCTCTCAGAGGGCAGGAATCCAGATGCGGTGGAGCGCGACCTGCGCCGGGCATTTCCGGCGGCCGAGTGGAGAAACCTGCACCATCGCCTGATCTTTCACGGGCGCCGCGTGTGCAAGGCCCGCAGCCCGGAGTGCTCCGCCTGCGCCCTTCAACGCATCTGCCCCTCCGCTTCGTAGCTTGCTAGCTGGCGCTCGGCTCGCCGAGCATGATCTCAACTAGGCGCTTGACGCCGTCGGTCTCGAGCTTGGCCCGATCTTGCTCGCTTTGCCGGACGAGGCACTGTCCCTCGAGGAAGATAACCTCTCCCTGAGGCGTAAGCCAAAGGTTGCCGGGCTCCGGGTCCCAGAGCTTGAAGCCCCTGCCATTGACCGCACGATCAAGCTCAATCGCCTTTCGCAGCGCCTCTTCGGGCGAGATAAGGCCTTGGCGAATCGCATCACCCAGGGAGCTGCCCCCCATAAACTCGCGCAGCACCCCCACGGTCTGCTCGCCCACAACGATCTCTCCTATCAGCCTGGGCGTAAGTCCGGTGGCGCCCTTGAGCCCTTCGTACTCCTGCTCTATTGCGCTCTGCCTTATGAAAGCCTCTCCCCAGTCTGGGTGATCCTCCGGCAGGTGCTCCCCCGCCAGCTTGGCGATACACTCAAACCCATCCACCCGCAGTCGGCCTATCACGCCGAAGGGCCTTACTCCCGCAGGCTTCATCTCAACGACCTCTACAGCGTGGCCACGGGCTGTCATCACGCCCACTAGCTCCTCTACGCCTGCAGGGGACCGCTCGCACTCGACGCGCAGCCTGATCTGCGCCGCCTGCTGAAGTGTTTCGAAGCCCCCAAGCAGCTGTGTGTCTCTCTGGAACATGCCATCCCCCTCTCGGCGTTACACGAGAGCTTTAGCAAATTTATGAAAAGTTCCAAGTACAAAGATCGCTAGCTCTTGTTCCCAGGGCACATGCCGATACCTGCCGATAGGCAACTGCCGAGACAGCACAAGGCGCCGGGTAAAGCTCTTTATTCTAGGGGTTTAGCTTGCCAAAAACCGCGTCAAGCTGCTCCCTCGATGCGCCCCTGAGGAATTCGGAGGTCCCAAAGCCGACCTCTTCCTTTCCCTCAAGGATGCCGCGAAAGGTAGCGTCGGCGTACTCTTCAAGGGGCACCCCATCGTCGTGCAGCCCCTTGCCCCCCAGGTCTGTGTTCACTTTTGGAGGGATAATCTCGACGACCGCCACAGGCGTCCCCCTGAGCTGGTGCCTGAGGCTCATCGTGAAGGAGTGAATCGCTGCTTTGGTGGCGCAATAGCACGGCATGAAGGACAGCGGCGAAAAAGCCAGCCCCGAAGACACGTTCATGATGGCCCCCTGCGGCTGGGCCAAGAGATGCGGCAGGAGGAGCAGGGATAAGTGCATCGGCGCCTCAAGGTTTGTCGCAATCTCATGCCGATAGCTGCTCCACTCCTGATGGTGCGTGAGGGGTGCCGGCCGGTTTTGTATCCCGGCGTTATTGATGACGACGTTGAGTGCGGGGAAGCGGCGCACGGCTTCTTGCGCAAGCCGGATACGCTCGTCCTCGCGAGAGACGTCACAACGCAGCACGTGAAGCCCAGGACAATTGGCTGCTGCCCAGGAGAGCTGCTCCTCACGGCGCCCCGCGACTACCACCGATGAGCCGATAGCAAGGAATCTCCTCGCCAGCGCGAGCCCAATCCCCGATGCGCCTCCGGTAATGAGGACCGTGCTGCGCGAAAAATCCACGACAGCTCCGCCCTACTTCTGGCAGCAGCCCGCAGCCTGCTTCTTGCAGCGGCACTTCGACACAAGAGCATCGAGCGATATGCACCCGGGGCCAAACGCAAGCACCAGCACCGAAGTGAGGAGGAAGAAGAACGGCTCGACCGTCAAGAAGGGCTTAAGGTCAGAGAAGACCCCAAACAGCTCCTGGCTGTGCGCCGTGGCGTACGCGACGATCATGTTGATAGTGAGAACGAGGGCTATAGGGCGTGAGAAGAGGCCCAGCAGCAGCAGCAGTCCTCCGATGCACTCAAGCCCGCCAATGAACCAGGCATGAAAGCCGGGCGCGGGGATTCCAAGCGACGCGAAGTACTCAGCAACCCCATCGTGGTTGCCCAGCTTTCCCATCCCAACCTGAAAGAACTTGTAGCCCCATACGGCACGAAAGGTAAGCAAGACGAGGGGCTGGAGCACGCGGTCGGCAAAGGCCACCATGCGGCCATACATCTTCTTAAAGAGGTTGCACGCGGCGCAGTCAGTCATACGGTTGTCCTTTCGCTAGTCGAGGCTATCCCGGGCACAGCACACCGCCCATTCGTAAGAGGATGTAGCCCAAGAGCGCGGCAGCCGACAAGACACTCACTCAGCCCCGCCACACTTTAGCGATGCCGCCTTGCCCTCCGTCAGGAGGTTGAGGGCCCAGACCTGCAGCTCGTCAAGCTCGTCTTCGCTCTCAAAGGCGAACTCCGATCCGTCGCCCCATACGCCGGTGCCCCTGTAGCCCTCGGGGGTCCTCTCAATCGAGGCGATACGGGCGTCCTCGCCGAACCCCAGCGAGCCCAAGAGGATGTCTTCAGCCCGTACCTGCGGTGAGAGGTCGTCTCCGTTGCGTGTCATCCCCTGAGCGCGCCAAACACGAGCGAAGCGTTGGTGCCGCCGAAGCCAAAGCTGTTTGACATCGCCACCTTCACGTCGTGCACGCGCGCCTTGTGCGGCACGTAGTCAAGGTCGCACCCTTCGCCTGGGTTGTCCAAGTTGATGGTCGGCGGCACGATGCCGTCACGTATCGCGAGGACGGAGAACGCCGCCTCAATAGCTCCCGCCGCCCCCAGCAAGTGCCCCGTCATCGACTTGGTCGAGCTCACGAGGAGCCCATTCTTGGCGTAGTCGCCGAAGGCCGTTTTGATGGCAGCCGTTTCGGACGAGTCGTTCGCCGGCGTAGAGGTGCCGTGCGCATTAAGGTAGTGCACCTGGCTCGGCTTGATCCCGGCCCACTCAAGCGCGTTGCGCATGCAGTTGACCGCTCCCTCGCCGTCAACGCACGGGGCCGTCATGTGGTAGGCGTCGCACGAGGTGCCGTACCCGAGAACCTCCGCGTAGATGCGCGCTCCGCGCTTCTGGGCCGTCTCCAGCGCCTCAAGCACAAGAATTGCGGCGCCCTCTCCCAAGACGAAACCGTCCCTGTCCCTGTCGAACGGGCGCGATGCGCGCTGGGGATCTTCGTTGCGGGTTGAGAGCGCCTTAAGCGCGTTAAAGCCCCCGATGCCGATCGGGCTTACCGTGCTCTCGGAGCCTCCGGTGATCATTACATCCTGGAGGCCGTCGGCAACCATCCTAAATGCCTCGCCGATCGCATGCGTCGATGAGGTGCACGCGCTGGTTACTGTGTAGTTCACGCCCTTCAAGCCATACTTGATGGCTACGTTGCCAGGCCCAAGGTTGCTGATCATTCCTGGAATGAGAAACGGCGATATCTTCTTTGGGCCCCCTTCAAGGAACGCCTGGTGGTACTTCTCAAGTATCATGAGCCCACCGATGCCCACGCCGAGCACGCATCCCATCTTGGCGCGCTCGTACCCTGCAGCGCCATCCAGCAGCTTGGCGTCTGTGAGCGCCTCATGAGTTCCGGCAACCGCGTACTGAGAGAAGAGATCCTGCTTCTTCTGGTCCTTTCCCTCGATAAACGGGTCGGCACTGAAGCCCTTGACCTCAGCAGCAAACTTAGTCGGAAAGGCGCTCGCATCAAAGCGGGTGATAGGGCCGACACCTGAACGGCCCTCTTTCGCGCCCGTCCAAGTCTCCTCTCGCGTAATTCCGAGAGGGCTTACGATTCCGATACCGGTTACGACAACTCTACGTCTCTGCATCTGGTTATCCCTAATCAGGCTGTACCGCCCTGCTACCTTGCGAGCGCTATTTCTAGCACACCAGCTGTTAGCCCGCTACCAAACCCAACCCCCTGTCTTGACAGCCAAAAGGCGCCGTTCCGGGGCTCCATGTCGGTAGCTTCTCTACGCCTAGCGCGCAGTGGTCGTGATGGCGCCCGCAATCAGCTCGAAGGATGTGCTCGGGCTCTCAAAGTCGCCCCCCTTTTCGAGGCGCTCCACACACGCCACCAGGGCCGGGAGCGTGCGGGTCACCCGGCGCAGGATGTACGAGCGCTTGCTCTCGGTAAGGTGAAGCCCCCGCTGCTTCGTCATGAGGTCGAGCAGGCCATCGAGATCGGCGTCCTGGGGGTCGCCGATAGCAAAGTGAAGCCCCGCACTGAGCCGGCTGCTCGCCTGAGAGCCACAGCGAATCCGCTCCGGCACGCTGGCGCCGAGCAGCACGAGCATGCCGTCGGCGTTGGCGAGGCGCTCAACGATGTCAACAAAGATCCCAGGCTCGCCACCCTGCGCAAGCTCCTCAAGCGCACGGTCAGCGTCATCGATGACCAGCACCTCGCCCCCCTGGAAGGGCCTCTCCGAAAGCTCCTGCGCATACCACTCAGCGAGATCCCGACCCGACACGAAACGGGCATCCCTGCCCTGCTCCTCATGGAGCTTGCCGACAAGGCAGACACCGAGATGCGTCTTGCCAGAGCCCTTTGGCCCCATGATGTAGGCGAGCGAAAATCCCCGCTGCGCAGAGAGCGCCTTGAGGGTAACAATCGTGCTGCGCACCCCAGCATGCTCGACGAAGGAGGCCGAGGAGTAGCGAACTGAGTGGGAAAGGGAGAGTGGCAGCTGTGCGCTCATGGGGTACTGCACTCCGCCTAGCAGCCGGCAAAAATAAAGTCGTCCGGGTCGCTCATGCGCGACCACACCCGTGCGCCAAGAGATCCCAGCTTGCGCTCGACATGCTCGTAGCCACGCCGCAGGTGGTGAATCTCGTGAATTTCGCTGCGGCCCTCTGCCGCGAGCGCCGCAAGCACAAGGGATGCCGCCGCCCTGATGTCGAGCCCATCAACGGGCGCGCCCGCAAGCTTTTTGACCCCCTCGATCGCCACAGTGCGCTCACGCACCGTTATCTTGGCCCCCAGGCGCGCTAGCTCTGACACGTGGCTAAAGCGCCCCTCGTACACCGTCTCCTCGATCGAGCTCGAGCCTTCGGCGGTGGCAAGCGCGGCCATGAGCGGCGCCTGTAGGTCAGTCGCGAGCTCCGGAAAGGGCCCAGTCTTGACATGCACGCCCCGAACGGGGCCTGCGCACCGCACCGTTACTGACGCCTCGGTAGTGGAGACCTCAATGTTCATCTCACGCAGGATGTCGAGGAAGGAGCCGAAGAACGTTGGAGAAACTCCCTCCACCGTGACCTCCCCGCCGGTGATCACGCCTGCCAAGAGGTAGGTGCCCGCCTCGATGCGGTCGCCTATGAGGTCTACCGTGGCGCCCCTCAGCTGGCCCTCTCCGCGCACCTCGACCACAGGGGTGCCCGCTCCCTGGACAGAGGCCCCCATGCGGCCCAACAGCTCGGCCATGGCGACGATCTCGGGCTCACGGGCGCATCCGGTGATCGTCGTGCAGCCGGGCGTGAGCGCAGCGGCCATAAGAAGCTGGTGCGTTGCCCCGACCGAAGGGTACCGCAGGTCGATCTGGGCAGGCTTAAGCCCGTGCGGAGCGGAAGCGAGTACCACCCCGTGCTTGAGCGAGATCTCTGCCCCCATCTTGGTGAGCCCCTCGAGGTGCAGATCCACCGGACGTGCGCCGATCAGGTCGCCGCCAGGAAGCGCCACCCGCGCGGCACCTCCGCGCGCCAGCAGGGGCGCCAGGACCCAGAACGACGCGCGCAGCGCCTTCACCAAGCTGTAGCTCGCTTCACTGGCAAGGAGCCTCGGAGTGTGAACCCGAACCTCATCCCCGTCGTAGTCGACCTCCGCGCCGAACTGCTCCAGCAGGTGGATCACGAGGCTTGTGTCGGTAAGGTTTGGGACGTTGGTGATGGTGCAAGGCTCTGGGGTTAGCAACGTTGCGATCAGCAGCGGCAGCCCAGCATTCTTGGCGCCTCCAGCCCTAACCGTACCGCGCAGGGTTGTGCCCCCAACTATCTCAAGAAACTCAGACATCGACCTAATCCGACTGAAGAAACACCAAGAACGGTAAGGTATGGCAGATGCCCGGTTGAGAACAATAGCAACTCGAGCGCCTGCACCTCGATTACCACACAAAAATCCCTTGGGACGCCGAGGCCGCAACCTCCTCTCAGGGGCTTACTACTAACCAAGGAGAGCACCATGCCAGCAGCCGTCACGCCCAAGAATCCCTACACCGCCCCGGCCACTGATGTCGACGACGCAGCAAAGCAGGTCGGGGATAATTTTTCCCGTACTGAAGACAACCTATTTGCCGCCTATGCCCTGCGAGAGACTGCGTCACAGACTGAGCTAAAGAGCCTGGCAACTAAGCTCGGTGTCTCAACAACCGGCAACCTCAACATCCGCTCCCTTCAAATAGTCGCAGAGCAGCGGTTCCAGCACGCTTCCCAGGTCCTAAACCTGTTCTCTGGGCTGCTCGACAAGGTTGACCAGCTGAAGCAGCGCATGATTAGCAAGTTCACGAGCTAACGCGAGAGAGGGGTGGCTGTCGCGGTTTCGCAGCCACCCCTCGGCGGCGCGCTTTGCTAGGGCGCGTCGAAGAAGTTGCTGCTGCCGCTCGGCGGCCGGATGCGTCCGCGAGAGTCCGGGGAGTTGCCGCTCCCAGCGCCCCCCTTGCTCGGGGATTTTTGGAGGTTCATGAGCGCGGTTGCGGAACGGTTACGCTGGTTGCCCACCATGCCGGTCGAGCCCGAGATAAGCGAGACGAGGAATCCCAACAGCCCCGTCCTGCCCGCCATCCGCCCGCCGCCAAAAGGCCCGTCCCCACCGCCGAAGGGCCCGTTGCCGGATCCGTAATTATCGGCGTAGTCGGAGCCGCCGCGGCCGATTCCGTCGCTAGCGCCAAAACTGTCCCGGTTCGGGGGCCTCCAGCCCCACGCGCCATCACTGCCCCCGCCGTCATCGAAGAACTCACTGTCCCCCAGCACCGGCTGCACCGAGGCCACAGCCCCCAAGGCCACAGCCACATAGACGCACGCCACGGCCAGGGCCGCCACTCGATTCACCTTCATCGCTCTCTCCCACCTCGGGCGATCCCGCCCCAACACCAAGCACCCGCAAGCCTTGTGGCCCAACGGCGCGCACCTGCTCTAAAAAGCCAATAAAACCGCTGAGGGCCCGACTGCCGCCGGAGCCCCCGCACCGGGACTCCTACTCCAGCTGGTAGATCGCCCCGCGGGGCCGCTCCTTTGCCCGGGGTCGCGGGTCGTTTGCCGCCCACCGGTCCGTCACAAAGAGGCACGGGTTGCTCCCGATCCCCTCTCCCCCCGAGCCGATCGCCCCATA
Source organism: bacterium (assembly GCA_017853605.1). GTDB lineage: Bacteria > Bdellovibrionota_C > UBA2361 > UBA2361 > OMII01 > OMII01. Next base: position 3,861 of record JAFMJG010000033.1, on the reverse strand, counting down.
GAGGTCCTTTATCCGTATGTCCCCCTTCCTCTTGTCGATGGTGCGCGCGATCACTCGCGGCCCAAACGAAGGGATCACCGTCCCTGGCTGGTAGAAGCCCGGCTTCATCGTCTCGCTAACTGTGAAGATCACGAACCTCACGCCGAACTTTTTTGTGAGGTCCTCAAATCGGCTCAGCACATCGTTGCCGGCACGCCGGGAATTGCCGGCAGCGTTGTTGCGAAGCTGGTCCTGTGAATAGCAGCAGTCGATAAAGAGCAGGATGTAGGATGAGTTGGGGCCCCTCGCCTGCTTGAGGTACTCCTCAGCGTGGCGCTCGCAGTGGCGGCCGATGCTCTCGGCGATGGCGGGTCCCGGCATCAGCCGCGATAAGCTGCTCGACCCATCGCTGTGCATCGACATGCCGTCTCCCCCTGGCGCGCCGTGCCCGTTGAAGCCGCACGCAAAGAGAAGATCTCCACCCTTGTTCCTCGTCGGCGCTGTGCCCTCGATGAGCTTGTGGAAGCGTCCCTGCTCCCGCACGAGCACGACTTCCGGCACCCCATGAGCGGCGTTCGCCTTGTTCCATGCAGCTAACTCCGCTGGGGTCCCAAAGCTCCGGCCTCCCCTCTCGTTGTCGCAGGCGTACACGCACATGAAGACCGGCACATCCTGGTACCGGCTGTGGAGCGAGAGGTAGTGCCAGATGCTGGCTGAGATCTCCTCCTCACTTGGCACCGCCGACGGGTCGCGGCCCAAGATGACCCGCTCACGCCAGATGTCGCGCGTAATGGTGCGTGCCAGGTCGATGGCCTCGCGCTCCGCCTTCTGCTCGTAGCTCGTTTCGAAGCGGTCATGCGGCCCAACGAAGGAGAGCTTTCCTCCTGTCTGGTGCAGGTGCCTTGAGAGGTACGCTGCCACCGCGCGGTAGACCTTTGTGGGAACGCTCGGATCGACACCGAGTCCCGCCGGATGAGTCCCGGCGAGGTTAAACTTGAAGAAGTTCTGCGCCGCAAAGAGAGTGCTTGGGGGAAGGGTGATTCCCGCCAACGACGCGCCAACCACGCGCAGGAAGTCCAGGCGGGTTAATCCCGGCGCACCAGAAAAAGATGCCCGCTCAAGGCTCGAGGACCCAAGCTCGATGCCGCCCTGCATGCGAAGCGCATGGAGAGTCTCCTCCCGGCTGCGCTCTACCCCGTTTTTTGGCGAAAAATGCCCCACCGCCTTGCACCTCTAGCTCACTTCGGCTCCACCACCAACGCGGCGGCGCCTACAGTGCGCCTGGTTATGCGAAAAAATCGTAGGCGTGTGCCATAGTTTCTCGTGCTGGCGCCAATTTTTTAGAAAAAGAGCGGTTGCCACCTCCAGGACTGCCCGGCGCTTGAGGACCAAAAACTGCTGGGCAGGGGTGATTAGCCCTATTTCGACCACGCCTTCGCCCCACTCATTGTGGCGGAAAGGTCCGAGCTTTCCCCTCCCGCCTGCTACTCGCTAGGGCGGATCCGGTTCGATTGCGAAACAAAGAGGCGCTGCCGTTGTCGCTGCTCGCCGGGCAGCTGCCTAAGCCTCCGCTTGGTTTAGGGGAACCTCGCTGACCTTTTGCGGTGGAGCCTTCCAACCGGCGAACGTCAGAATGATGGCTTTTGACCACAGGGAGACATCCCACCGGTTTGTTTCTTCTAACTCCCCGCGCCCCGACTCTAGCTTCTGGGGTTTTAACCCAGGAGCCTTAACCCGCTACAGAGATGGAACTATTGGCAATCTGGAGGACTCCCCCGCAACTCGCCCGAATCGGCGAGCCCGAGAGCCAGCACACAACGCCAGGGCTGCCCCTGGCTTGGCACGGGCGCAGGTGCAACGGAGCTGTACAGCCCTGATGGGCGGAGTGATCAGGTGTTCAAGGCTTGGCAACAGCCGCCCGAAGGTTTTCCAGGCTCTGCCACCTCTCATACAGTGAGTCCACCTCGGCTTGTTGCGCGGTGAGGGCTTCGCACAACTCGACAAGCTTGCTTGCGTCAGAGGAGAACTCTCCCGAGTCGAGCTGGCGCTTGATGGTCGCAAGCTTCTCCTCTGCGTCGGCGATCTTCTGCTCCATCGTTGAAAGCTCTCGGGCGTCCTTGTAGGACAGCTTCGCCGGGGCCCTGCCTTTCGGCTCTTGAGGACGCTCTGCGCGCCTTTTCTCAAGCCCCTTGGACGGGGCAGCAGCGCGTGCCGCCTCCCACTGAGCGAAGCTGCCGTAGAGAGTCCCCGACCCGTTTTGCAGCCCCAGAACCGAACTGGCCGTTCGCTCGAGGAGGTAGCGATCGTGGGTGATGAGCACTATGGCCCCGGGAAATGCCTCGAAGCTCTCCTGGAGCGTCTCAAGCGTTGCTATATCGAGATCGTTTGTTGGCTCGTCAAAGACGAGCACGTCGCAATCCTCCGCCATGATCTTTGCCAGGAGCGCGCGTGCCCGCTCGCCCCCCGAAAGAGATGCGAGCGTTGTCGAAAGATGGTCGTGGGTGAAGAGGAATCGGGCCGCCCATGCGGCGACGTGAATCGACTGCCCTTGAAACACAACTGAGTCTCCATGAGGGGAGAGGAACTCCTTAAGGCGGAGCTCCTCCTTGAGCTGGCTCCGTGCCTGGTCCATGTACGCTGTGCGAACGACCGGCGCCCGGACAATGCGCCCGGAAGTTGGCGGCAGCTCTCCGAGGAGTGTCCGGATGAATGTTGTCTTGCCGCTGCCGTTTGGGCCAACGATGGCGAGCCTGGTGCCTGGCGATACGACGAGGGAGATATCAGAGAAGAGCGAGGCCCCGTTTGCGGATTGCCCGATACTCTCCGCCTTCAGGAGCTCCTTCGTTCGCCGCTGGGTCGAGGAGAACTCGAGCTCAGAGCGGCGCTGCTCTCCCGTCGGGGACCCCTTGAGCACATCGATAAGCCGGCGGGCTTCGTTACTGCGCGCCCGGGACTTTGTGGTGCGCGCCTTGACGCCCTGCCTGAGCCATTCAACCTCTCTTCGGACCTTGTTAGCGAGCGACCGGCGCTGCTGCTGAAGCTGATCGAGGCGCTGCTCTCGGTACTCGATGTAGTCGGCGTAGCCGCCATCGCTCGCCAGGAGGTTGTTCGGATACCGGGAATCTATCTCAAGCACTCGCGAGGCCAGCCTCTCTATGAAGTACCGGTCGTGGCTCACGAACACCAGCGCGGACGAGACGCTCGAGAGGCACTCCTCAAGCCACATGATTGACTCTATATCGAGGTGGTTTGTTGGCTCGTCTAGCAAGAGGCAGTCAGGCTCAAGCGCGAGAGCGCAAGCGATTGAGAGCCGCTTCCTCCAGCCCCCTGAAAGGGCTGCCGCCGTAACGGAGTCATCATGAAACCCAGCCGATCCTAGGTATATGCTTCTTCGGCGAGCTATCTCGCCATGGCTAAGCCCCCTATTTGCGAGCGCACCCTCAAGGATCTCCCCAACAGGAAGGTCCACGGGGAACAGATCCACCTGTGGCACGTAGGCGCATCGGAGCCCCTTGCGAGAGGTGACGATCCCGCTGTCGGGTTCCTCAAGACCGGCCAGGATCTTGAGCAGGGTTGACTTGCCGCAGCCGTTGGCGCCAATAAGCGCGAGACGCTCGCCCTCATTGACCGAGAGGGAAAGCTTCATGAACAGGGGATGCTCACCGTAGCCCTTGGTGATCTCCTGTGCGCTCAGTAATGGTGTAGGGGCCATCTCGGCATACTAGCGAAGAACTGAAGGAGAGACAAAAAGCCGATATTGAGGCTGCACAGCGCAACCGCAATCGCTTCCTGTCAGGCCAACTGCAGGGCCGGCGCCCTCCGCCTCCACGGCGATTGAGGAAGGCTCTTCGACGGGAACGCGAGGGCCTACGGCCGAAAAGG
>JAFMJG010000032.1 GCA_017853605.1 bacterium | reverse complement strand
GTTGAGGAACACCCGGCGCAGCAGCTCTCGGTTTCCCCGCACCCTGGGCAACGACGCCACCTCCAGGGTGATCTGGCAGGCACAGCTCTCTCTCAGGTCAGCCGCCACGCTGCGCACCAGCGGGCCGAGATCCACGTCCGAGAACTCCGTCCCGTCCCGCCCCAGCTTGGCGAACTCGTACATCGCCTGCACAACCCCAACGAGGCGCTGTGCCGAGTCCATCGAGCGGCCGAGCATCGCCGAGCACTTCTCGTCCAGGCTCGCGCCAAAACGCTCCAGGATGTAGTCAAGCTTGACGATCAGCCCCGCCAGCGGGCCGCGAATGTCGTGGGCGATAGTGGAGCAGAACTCGTCGAGCCTGGCGTTGCGCTCCTCGAGCTGCCGGTTCGTCTCGGTGAGGCGCGCCCGAATCATGCCGTTCTCCTCCTCAAGCCGGCGAATTCGGAGCATGTCGCGCACGGCGCGGCCGACCGACTCGATCCACAGCTCGTCCCGCACGACGTACCGTTTTTGCGACTGGGAGATGCGGCGCACCGTCTCGGCATCGCTGCAGCGCGACATGAGGAGCACGTCGGGGGCCCGGTCGCGAACCTTGAGCTCAGCGAGCAGCTCCGGCCGCTGCGACCCGGGGAGGTCAAAGTCGAGCACGACCACGTCAAAGTCGCTCTTTGCCAGCTCCTCCTCGTAGCGCGAAAAGGAGTGCGCCTCGACGACATGCGCGCCCGGCAGCGCTAGCGGGATCGGCGCCGCCCCAGCAGCAGCCGGATCGTGGACGATAAGCACTCGGTCGGGACTGCGGTCAGAAGCCAATCGCTGCTCCTCTCTAAAGCCCCATCGCAGGGGGCGGCTACATCGCCTTGCGCAGGTAGTTCTTGAGCCTAATGAGGGCCCGAGACCGGATCTGGGAGGCGCGCGACTCAGTAACCCCCAGTATCTCGCCGATCTCCTTGAGGTTGAGCTCCTCGTAGAAGTACAGGCTGATGACGAGGCGCTCCTTCTCTGGGAGCCTGTCGAGCGCGCGGGCGATGACGCTCACCTTCTCGTGGCCGAGCAGCCTGTGCAGCGGATCCTGGCCCTTGCTCGCCAGCCAGTCTTCGGCCTGGAACCGCTCCTCGCCGTGCCCAAAGCCGAGCTCCTCGAAGCTCAGCATGACGATGCTGCCGACCTCGCCGAGGAGCGCCTGCAGCTCGTCGATAGTCACGCCAAGCTCCACCGCGACCTCCTCGTCTGAGGCAGGGCGCCCGAGGCGCTGCTCGATCCGGTGGTAGGCGAGCTCAATCTTGTGCGACTTGAAACGCAGCGAGCGAGGCAGCCAGTCCTGCGAGCGAAAGCTGTCGAGGATCGCGCCTCGGATGCGAAACTGCGCGTACGTGCTGAAGTTCGTCTCGTGCTTCGGGTCGTACTTCTCGAGCGCGTCGACAAGCCCGATGATGCCCGAGTTGAGCATCTCCTGCATGTCGACATCCTTCGGAAGCCGCCCCGAGAGCCGGTGCACAACCTTCTTCACCAGCGGAAGGTAGCTCTTGATCAGCTCCTCCTTCTCGAAGTCGTCGATGCTCTTGTATGCTTCTACGGCTGAACGTTTAGGCTTAACCACCGTCTATCTCCTCATAGCTGCCAACAGCCCGAATCACTGCCCAGAAAGCGAAACCAATAACTGCAGTCACTGCGATGCACACGTAGACGATCTTCGCCGTCCTCACCCCCCGGTCGATCCCGCCCCAGAAGAGGACGGCGATGCTGGTGAGGATCGTCAGGCAGCAGAGCGTCTTTGCGAAGCCGGCACGAACGTGCCTGCCGGCCCCCTTAGCAGCTTGCTTCTTCGCCATACGCGCTCATCTCCAGCAGCTGGCGAAAGAAGAACTGCATGCCGCCCTTCAGCCTGCGCTGGGGCGCCTCATCGTCAATCCGGCGCGCCACTGCTGCCAGCGCCCGCGCCGAAGGGCTCGAGGGAAACTCACACGAGACGGGCCTCTGCTGCATAATGCAGTCGCGAACCGTCGGGTCTGAGGGCACCCATCCGAGGTAGCGCACATCCACCTGCAGAAACCTGTCTACTGCCCGCGCCAGCTTCGTGAAGGCCGCAGTTGCCTCCTCCTCAGAGTCCACATTGTTTACGACAACTGAAAAGCGCTTCTCGCCGTACGTCGTGCTTAGCACCTTAATGAGGGCATACGTGTCGGTCAGTGAGGTCGGCTCGCCCGTGATGACGCACACGACCTCAGCCGCAGCGCTGTTGAAGTACATCACGTCCGGGCCGATCCCCGCTGGCGTGTCGATCAGGAGGTAGTCAAAGCGGTGCGCGACCCTCTCAATCTCCTCAAGAAGGAACATCTTCTCTTCGGGCTTCAGGGCGTGAATCTCCTCGATCCCGCTCGCTGCCGGAATGATCGTTATGCCCCCCGGCCCCGCCAGCAGGATGTCGTCAAGCGAGATGGCCCCCTTGAGCACATCGTGAAGGGTGCCCTTCGGCTTTAGCCCGAGCAGCACGTCCACATTGGCGAGCCCCAGGTCAGCGTCGAGCAGGAGCACCGAGAGCCCCTGGTTTGCGAGCGCGATCGCGACATTAGTCACGGAGTGCGTCTTGCCCACGCCGCCCTTGCCGCTGGTGAAGCTCAAGACCCTGGTTACCCCTTGGCCTGCGTGATTGCTTGGAGTGTTGCCCACGTGCGAATCCTTTTTGCCCTCTAGACGCTCTGCGCCGTTACGTTCCCTCTTTTGATTCATGTTCCCCCGCTTCTGGCTCTCCTATTATTTCCTGTGCCCACATTCGCCGCCCCCGGCGGCCCGTCGTTTCAGCCACTTAGTGCATCTGCCTCAGGAGCAGCCACGCCAAACGCCGAGCCGATGCCGGCTCAATCTCGTCGGACACCCGCGCCCCCCCTGTCACGAATGCCAGAGGGAGCCCCGACCGCAAGGTCTCGTTGAGCGCGGGCCCCATGTAGCCAGCCTGGTCAACCTTGGTCAGGATGATGCGCGAGCAGTCGAAGCGGCGGTACGCTGCGGTCAGCGCCGAGAGCTCCCGCTCCTGCTGCGGCGCCGGCATGACGTACATCGTCTCGAGGTCGTGGCACCCGTCGAGCAGCCGCTCTACGTACCGCAAGCGATTCTCCTCCGTTGCCCCGACACCCGGGGTGTCGATGAACACCAGCTCGCAGTCCCTCAGGCGCGCCAACGCCTCGGGAATCTGCTGGCGCACATCGAGCCCGCAATCCACGCTCACTGCCGGAACGCCGACAACCTGCGCGAAGGTCTCAAGGCTCATCTCGCGCGAGCCCCGGCCCTGATCCGCGAGGATTACCCCTATCGAGATGTCAAATGCGGCCTGGATATTGGCTATCAGCTTCGCAACGGCGGTGGTCTTCCCGGAGCCGGATGGGCCAACAAGCGCAACTGCACGGGCCTTGGGCGGCATTGAGGCATCAAACGACAGCGCCTCGCCGAGGCCCTTGGCGAGCATCTCGGGATCACTCTCGCCGCCAGTGAGGTAACGCCGGCACACGACCTGTATGTCGCGCCCCACCCGGTTGAGTATCAGCGCTGACGCTGCGTCGGAGTCACGGGCGAGATCGGCCTCGTCCTGCAGCGGCATCGGCTCATCGGCCTCCTGCTCCTGGGACCCGTCGAGGGACACCAGCTCGACCTCGATCTCTATCACGCTCTCGTCCTTGCGGAGCGAGTTGAGGATCAGCCCATGGCCCCCGAGCTCGTCGCGGACCTGCTGCATGACCTCCTGAACCGATTCTCCCCTGAACGTCTTTGTTCTCATGTGTACCCCCTTCTTGCGCCTACTCTGAAACCCCGATTACGCCGAGCGACTGGACTCGGGTGCTCGCGGCTATCTCATGGTGGCTAATCACCGCATACCCTGGAGCGAACCTATCAACAAAGTTGAACACGGCCGGGCGCAGGTGCCCTGGCGCAAGCAGCACCGGGGTCTGCCCAATCTCCGCAAACTTCTCTGCGGCCTTGGCAAGCTTGTTGATAATCACCTGCGCCATCCCCGGCTCGAGCGCGAGGAAGGATCCCTCGTCGGTCTGCTGGAGCGCCTCGCTCATCGACCGCTCAAGCTGCGGCGTGAGGCTGACCAGCGGCAGCACGCCATCCGGCGTCGAATGCTTCGCCGTGATGGCCCTCGAAAACTTGCGCCTTACAAACTCAGCAAGCTTCTCTGGGCTCTTGACGTTGGGGGCCCAGTCCGCCAGGGTCTCAACGATGGTCCTGAGGTCGCGGATGCTTACCTGCTCGCGCAGCAAGAGCGAGAGCACCTGCTGCACGCCGCCGATGGTGAGCACGCTCGGGATGAGCTCCTCAATGACCTTCGGGGCCTGCTTCTGGAGATTGTCCATCAGGTGCTGCACCTCCTGCCGGCCAAGCAGCTCGTGCATGTGCGAGCGCGTGAGCTCGGTGATGTGGGTAGTGATGACCGTCGAGAGGTCAACAACCGTGTAGCCAGAGAACTGCGCCCGCTCCTTGTCCACATCCGGTATCCAGAGCGCGTCGAGCCCGAACGCCGGCTCCTTGGTGGGAACACCTGGAACCGGGGTCTGCACGTTGCCTGGGTCCATCGCAAGCAGGTGGTGGGGCTTCAGGTTTCCCCCGCCGATAGTCGTCCCCTTCAGCATGAAGCGGTACTCGTTTGACTTGATGCGGACGTTGTCGCGGATGTGGATCGGCGGCACGATGAAGCCGTAGTCGATCGCAAACTGGCGGCGGATCGACCGTATGCGCTCAACGAGGTCCCCGGCCTCAACGATCTGGACAAGCTCGTAGCCAACCTCAAGCTCCAGGGTGTCAACCGCCAGCAGCCCCGTGACCTCCTCGGTGCTCCCGGGCTTCGGCCCCGCTGACTCGGTGGCCTTCGCCTTCTCCTCAGCATCTTTCTTGACCTTGAGATCGTCTGCCGCCCGCTTCTTCATGACAGCGAGCGAGCCGGCGCCGAGGCTCAGCAGCATAAATGGAATGAAGGGCAGCCCCGGCAGGATCGCCATGCCAGCCGCAACCGCAGACGTGAGAAAGAGCGGCCGGGCGCTCTGCCCGAGCTGCGAGAGGACCTCGCTGCCAAGGTCGTCACCCGACGCCGCGCGCGCGACGATCAAGCCCGACGCCGCCGATATGATAATCGAGGGAAGCTGGGCAACAAGCCCTTCACCTATCGTCAGGATGGTGTAGGTCTGTGCCGCCTCGCGCCAGTTCATCTCGTGCCGCACGATGCCGATGAGGAGCCCGCCGACGATATTGATGCCAACCAGGAAGAGCGCCGCAATCGCGTCTCCCGCCACGAACTTCGCGGCTCCGTCCATCGCCCCGTAGAACTCTGCCTCTTGCGAAAGCTCCTTGCGGCGCGCCCGCGCCTCCTTGTCGGTAATAAGGCCGATATTGAGGTCTGAGTCGATCGCCATCTGCTTTCCGGGCATGGCGTCGAGGGTGAACCGGGCCGCCACCTCAGCGATGCGCGAGGATCCTTTCGTGAGGACCTTCAGGTTCACCAAGTTAATGCAGATGAACATCACGATTCCGATAATGTAGTTGCCCCCCACCACGAACTGCCCGAAGGCCTCGATGACGTGCCCGGCGGCATCCATGCCCGAGTTGCCGTTGAGGAGGATGAGTCGGGTTGATGCCACGTTCATGGAGAGCCGAAAGAGGGTCGTCACGAGCAGCACGGCGGGGAACGACGAGAACATCAGCGGCTTGTCGATGTAGAGGGACGTGAAGAGAACGATGAGGGACAGGGTGATGTTGATCGCTATGCACACGTCAAGGACAGGGGTCGGCAGGGGAAAGATCAGGATCGCGAGGATCCCCACGAGCGCAATCGGTATGAAGAGGTTGTTCACGCTGAGCTTCTTCAAGCCTGAGGTCGCTGCCGCTGTTGCCATGCCTAGGTGCTCCTATTTCGCTGCCTCTGGGCGCCCTGTCACGCCCCGCTTCTGCCGGTACACGTACGCCAGAACCTCCGCCACAGCCCGGAAGAGGTCCCTCGGAATCTCGCTGCCCACCTCAGTCGAGGAGTACAGCGCCCGGGCGAGCGCCTTGCGCTCCAGGATCGGGATGTTGTGCTCCTTGCCGATCTCGCGGATGCGCTGGGCGATAAAGTCAGTTCCCTTCGCGACCACAATCGGGGCCGAAAACTTCTTGCGGTCATACTGGATGGCAACGGCGTAGTGCGTCGGGTTGGTGATGATCACGTCAGCCTTCGGGACTGACGTCTTGAGCTTCTGGACGATGCGTGACATGCCCTTTGCGATCATCTTGCGGCGCATCGTCTCGTCTCCCTCCACCGCCTTGCGCTCGTCCTTCACCTCTTCCTTGGTCATCTTGTTCTGCCGAAGCCACTGGTACTTGCCCCACGCGATGTCCACCATGGTGAGCGCGCCAAGCACGTACATGATCTTCCAGAAGACGGTGCCGATCGCGTCCCCCGTGAGGTTGAGTACGTCGGAGATCGACATGTGGATCAGCATCACCATGTTGGGGGCGAACCCCTGAAGCGCCCAGTAGCCGATAGGCAGCACAAGCGCGAGCTTGAGCACCGCCTTAAGCAGGTTCGTGAGGCCTATGACCGAGAAGATGCGCTTGATGCCCTTGATGGGATTGACGAAGTCCCAGCGGAACTTTATCCACTGGTCACGCCGGTTCCAGTCGGTCTGGAGCATGACTGCAAGGACCGCAACCAAGGCGACAACGCCCGTGATGATGAGAAGGTCGGGGCCGATCAGGAGCACGAGCCGCAGGAAACCGGCGATGAGGTCCTCGACCTGCAGCTGCTGGTTCTCGCCGATCATCACGAATGAGCGGACGAGGATGTACTTCATGTCGCGGTAGAGCACGTTCCAGCACATTCCAACCACAAGGAACCCGGCGAGCAGCACCGAGAGCTGCTCAAGGTCGATCGAGTGGAAGATCGACCCCGTGCGGCGCAGCTCCGCCACCCGGCGCTCGGTCGGCAGCTCAGTTCGTTGTTCGGGCAGGCTCTCTTTTGCCATCACTCGTCCCTGGCCCCTCCCCCGCCCCGCTCATGCTTGGCGTCAGGGAGGTGGCACACCTGTAGATCCAAGGGCTTGGGAGCAAGGAGCATGCCCGAGGCTACGCCCGTCATTCTGGGCACTTAGGGCTCTTTTTGTGTCAAAAAGCTAGCGCAGCGCCACCTGCAGCACCTCCTCCAGGCGCGCGAACTCGCGCCCCAGGAAGTGCATTACCTCGGGCATGGCGATGATTGAGATAAAGAGCCCAACCCCGATTGTGAGAGGAAAGCTGATGATGAAGATGTTAATGGTGGGGACTGCCTTTGAGATGATGCCCATAACGAAGTTTGTCAGCAGCAGCGCAACGATTACGGGAGACGCCAACAGACACCCAATCTGGAAGATGCGAGCTGTCTGCGAGATGAGGACGTCGAGCCGCGTGTCGGTCAGGACAAAGGACCCGGGCTGAATAGTCTCCGCAAGCCCCGCCAGCTCGGCGATCGCAACGTAGTGCCCCCCAACGAGAAGGAAGGCGACGATCGCAAAGTCCGAGTAGATGCGCGCCAGGTCCGGCAGCGCTGCTTGTGTTGTTGGGTCGATGAGCTGCGCGCCGTTGAGGCCCATCGTGCCGCTGGCGAGATGCCCTGCGGTCTGGGCGCCTGCGACGATCGTCAGGGGCACGAGCGCAACGATAGAGCCGAGCAGCGCCTCGGACGCGAGCTGCCCTCCCATAATCGCCATGTCTCCCGGCAGGGGAACGGCCTGTGAGGGGTGCAGGCTCACGAGCGCAAGCATGACGGCTGCTGGGTACCTAATGACGAACCCCATCATGCCGCCCCCGAGGCCTGGCGCCAGCATCATGAAGACCGCGTACCTCGTGAGGAGCAGGAAGAAGGTCCATGCGACATCGAGGCGCTCAAGGAGCAGGAGCGGGATGGCGAAAAACTGTGGCACGCCGGCACCCATGCTAGTGAGGCGCCAGGTTGCCGATCTGGCTGATGACGAACACCGTGAAGCTCGCGATCCGGTTTATCATGAAGTGCCCGAAGAGCAGCATGCCGGCAATCGCAGCGCCGATCTTGGGGATGAAGGCGAGGGCCGGGTCGTTAATCTGCGTGGCCGCCTGGAAGACGCTCACGACGAAGCCCGCAATGAGCCCAAGGACCAGGATCGGGGCGCACGTGTAGAGGGCGGTCTCAATGGCAACTTGTCCGAGGTGCAGGTAGTCGTCAATGTTCATGGCGTCAGCTCACGTTGTACGTCTTCACGAGGGAACTGATGATCAGGTGCCAGCCGTCAACGATCACGAACAGCATCAGCTTGAGCGGCAGCGAGATGACGACTGGCGGCAGGGTTATCATGCTCATCGAGGTCAGGACCGATGAAACCACCATGTCGAGCACGAGGAACGGCAGCGCGATCAGGAACCCGATCTGGAACGCGGTGTTAAGCTCGCTCAGGATAAATCCCGGCACGGCAACATACAGGGGAACATCCGCAGGATCCTTCGGCATGTCTGATCTCGTGATCTGGATGAACAGCGCCAGGTCCTTTTCGCGCGAGTGCCTCACGAGAAACTCCTTGATCGGGGCCGAGGCCTTCCGGACCGCCTCTCCCTGCTCCATCTGCCCCTCCATGAAGGGCCGTATTCCCTGGTCGTAGCTGCGCTCGAACACGGGGGACATGATGGCTATCGTGAGGAAGAGCGAGAGCCCGGTGATCACCGTGTTCGGCGGAAGCTGCTGCGTGCCGATCGCAGTTCTCGTCATTCCGAGCACGACCGCGATGCGCGTGAAGCACGTCATGCACAGCACCATGACCGGCGCAAACGAGAGCACCGTGAGGAGCAGCATGATCTTGAGGCTTGCAGCAACCGAGCCGCCCCCCGCAAGCTCGCTGCCGCCGACGGCGATCGAGAGATCCGGAAGGGCAGCCTGCTGCGCCGGGGCCGCAGAAGGGCAGAGCAGCGCCGCAGCGAGCAGCGCCACGGCCCCGATGCGTGTCACAGCGCTCCTACGCATTGAACCCCTCCTGAGAGGCGCATGCCTCGTCGAGAGAGTCGTCGAACATAGGCCTCGAAACAGAGGCTGCCGGAAGGATTCGCGGCGAGTCCGCGCCGGTCGTCACCAGGAACTCCTTGCCGTCGAGCGCGACCAGGAGCACCGCGCCTTTCTGGCTGACTGAGACCCGCTCAAGGACGGAGAGCCTGCGCCGCATGCCCGCTGGCGCCTTGAGTACGTGCTTGCGGTACACGTGCATCCCCCCAGTGAATGCGCCGATGCACAGCAGGAGCCCGCCAAGCATCCTGAGCAGCGAGCCCGACATGCTGAACGGCTCCCCCGCCGGCAGGCCGGCGAGCCCAAGCCCCTGCTGCTGCGCTGCAGCCACGTCGCCTCCCAGCAGCGCGCTTGCGGCTATTCCGAGGGCAACCAACACTGCAGCCTGAGCTCTCATGACATGCCTTCCTTAGCCAACAGCAACTTGGTCGAGCCCCTGGATCCTCTCCTCGGGAGCGATGATGTCGGTCAGGCGAACGCCAAACTTCTCGTTCACGATGACAGCCTCGCCGCGCGCCACCGCCTTGCCATTGATGTAGATATCGAGGGGCTCCCCGGCGAGCTTCTCAAGCTCGACAACAGAGCCCTGCCCGAGCTGCAGCAGGTCGTGGATCGTCATGCGCGAGCGCCCGACCTCGACCGTGACCTGCAGCGGCACGTCGAGGATAAACTCGAGGGCCCGGCTGGGGTTCTTCTTTGCGGGAGGCGCCGCCGCGGTGGCAGCTGCCTCGGCAGCCGCCTCGGCAACCTCTCCCGCCGCCTTGGCAACGTCTTCCAGGTTCTGCTCAACGTCCTTGTCGTTATCCGCCATTGCGTATCAGCTCCTCTCTGTTGCGAATGTTAATCAGGTCTGCCCTGGGGATCTCCCGCGTAATGCGTATCGCGCGGTTCCCCCGGCAGCTTCCAACAAACCCATAAAACTTCGGCTGCCCCTCAACGAGCACGTGAGCCTCCTCGTCCGGCTTCGTCTCAAGGGTGATGACATCCCCGATGTTGAGGTCGAGCCACTGCCTCGTCTTCATGCTCCCCCGCGCAAGCTGTATGCTCACCGAGCAGAGCGACTGGAGGATGTTCTCGCGCATGCGCTTGAGCGACTCGGCGTCCGCCTCTAGCCTCGTGCTCTGGAAGCCGGTCGAGAGCTTGGACTTGAGGGGCTCGAGCGTTGCGTACGGCATGCAGATGGTGAGCTGCGTGCACTCCTGCTCAAGCTCGATCTCGAGCGAGACGGCGATCACGATGTCTGATGGCGGGGCAATCGTCACTGCGAACGGGTTGACCTCAGAGCGCACATACTCGAAGTCGATCGGGTGCACCGGCGCCCACGCATCCTTGAGGTTCTCGAGCGCCAGCCCGACAACCTTGGAGATGAGCCTGGTCTCGATCGGCGTGTACTCGCGGCCCTCGACCTTTACGCGCCCCTGCCCGCGGCCGCCGAAGAGCCCGTCAATAATCCCAAAGACGAGCGGTGCCGAAACGACCACGAGCGCCTGCCCCTGGAGGGGGGACATCCGCACAATGTGCAGCGACGAGGGAAGCGAGAGCTTCTTCATGAAGGAGCCGAACTTCACCATCTCGATGCCGCCGATGTTGGCGAAGCAAGTCCGCCCGAGGAACTTGGCGAGCGCCGTGCGGAACTGGCGTGCGAAGCGATCGTACACCAGCTCGAGGGTCGGCATGCGCCCGCGAATGATGCGCTCCTGGCTGGCAAGGTCGAACTTCTTCGCCTTCGACTGCGCCTGCTGGGCGACAGAGTCCTCCTCTATGTCCCCCTCGGAGAGCCCCCGGAGGAGCGAGTTGATTTCGTCTTGTGATAGCACCTGAGACATGTTGCCCCTACTGAATCACAAACTGAGTAAAGTACACCCTGCGAACGAGATCCTTCTTGAGCTGCTCATTGACGAGCTTGCGAAGCCCCTGCCGGAGCTCGTCCTTGCCCTTGGTTGTCTGGAGGTCTTCGGCCTTCTGCTCCGTCAGGTAGGTGATGATAGAGTCCCTGATCGGCACCGCACGGCTGTAAAAGCGCTTGGGCACGTCCGGGCTGTCGAACTCGATCTGCATCTGCACCCGGATGTACTTGCCCCCTGAGATATTGAGGACAAAGGTGTCGAGGGGAACGATCGCCCCCATCATCTCCTCGCCCTCGTCGAGCTCCACCCCATCGCGGCGCCCGTCAAAGGGCTTCTGCTCGCCCTCAACACTCTCGTCGGCATCAACTGAGACCGTCTCGACCTTGGCTCCCTCTGTGTGGGCCGTCGATGCCCCCGCAAGCAGCAGGAGCGCCCCGATTCCCGAGGCAGCGAGCGACTTTGTGCTGCGCCCTGCCGCGAGGATACCCTCAAAAGGGCGCTTCATGTTCCTGTCGTTCCGCTCAATCATCTCTCTCAAGTCCGTATAAGCCGCACCATTCCAACTCTGCGCTCCGTCCCTGCTGCTCCCTCAGGAGCCCCAGGGCAGCTCCCGCCCACTTCAACTGAGAGCGGGATATCAGAGAACTCTGCGGCGAGAAGCACCATCGAGACTCGGCGAAGCACCTCTCCCCGCTCCTCGTGCTCCGCGCACAGGGCCACTGCGAGCTGGAGCCCGGCATGCGTCTCGTGCTCCACGAGCCGCTCTTCGAGCGCCATCAGGAGCCTAGCCTCGGCAACGCCGTCAGCTGAGGCCAAAAGCTCCCCAGTCAGCGGGATCTCCAGCACCGTGACGGGCTCCTCCCTGCCGGTTCCGGCAGCAAGGGTGGTGCCAACACCCTGTCCGGCCTGTGCCGGAGCGCTAACAGCCTGTTTTGTGTCGGAATTGGGGAGAGTGCCGAGCTTGTCCCAGGGTGTCAGAACTAAGAAGAAACAGAGCAGGAGTGTCAAAAGATCGCCAAAGCTGATGAACCACACCGTCTGCTCTGCCCCGCTTGAGTGAGGCGCCCCTGTGGTCCGAGGGAGATGCGGCTTCATGCTACCCCTCCCCCTTTCGGGTGAAGGAGGCGATCATCCGTCCGGCCCCTTCCCGCTCGCCAACCACGATCACCACCTTCAGGGCTCCGCGCTGGACACCCCGCTCATCCATAAAGCGCTCGACCGCCGCCGCGCGCCCAACGAGCCGGCCAGCAAGGGCAGCATCAGCGCGCAGCGCAGCCCGTGCAACCGGGATGCGGACTGTGGCGTCCACGTCGTGGTTCTGCAGCACCGCAGCAACCGCTGACAGCTCGGGATGTCCCGGCGGTATCAGCCCCTCCTCAACGAATGGATTTTCGATAGCCACATCCGTCAGCTCAACATCAGGCACGGCTGCGTGGCGGGCCGGCACCGTCGCCGGGATGCTCGTTGCCGTCCTGCGCTGGTATGCCCCGATGCAGAATGTGAGCAGGATGAGGAGCACCGCCACGTACTGCGTGTAAAAAGCCCTCAAGATCCGCCGGTCGCATCCTGCGCTCGCCACGCGGCCCTCCTCAGTGGTTTGACGCCACAGCGATGAAGCCCTGCAGCCGCTGCTCAAGCATTATCGGGCTCTCAAGCCTTGCGACGCTCAGCAGCCCCTCGATGGTGATGAGCTTGGACTGCTCACGCTCTTGGGCGATGCCACGCAGCTTGCCGGCGATCGGGAAGAAGAACAGGTTGGCTGAAACCGATCCGTATAGGGTAGCGACGAGCGCCAAGGACATCGCTGGCCCGATCGTCGAGGGGTCCTGCAGCGACCCGAGCATCTGGATGAGGCCGATGAGGGTGCCAATGAGACCCATCGCCGGCGCGAAGTTGCCCATGGTCTCAAACACCTGCACTGAGCGCCACGACTGCTCATTCGCCGTGCGCATCTCGGTCTGCAGGATGCTCGAGATCTCCTCCTGTTGCTGCCCATCGACCGCAAGCTGAAGGCCAAGCCTTAAAAAGCTGTCGGTTGTGCGCGATGCCTCTTCGTCAAGCACTAGGAGTCCGCTCTCCTTCACTCGGCGCGATAGCTGGACCAGGGCACGAACCCGGCTCGCCGGATTCTCTTGCCGCTGAAAGAGCGCGCCCCGCGCGTCGCGCAGCGCCGACTGCAGGTCTCCGAGCGAGAACTGCACGAGTGTTGAGCACAGCGTGCCGCCGAGCACGAGCAGTATCCCTTCGACGCTGACGAAGGTAAGCGGCCGTCCACCCAGGCAAGCGCCCGCAACCACCAGGAGCACCGACCCGCACAACCCCATGACCAGCGAGCGGTTCACCTGCGGCGGCTCCTCCAGGGAAGCGGAACGGGACCAGCCCTGACGGGGAAGCAATCTCTCTTTCATCACGAAACCCCTGAAAACCCTCAAATAGTTGCCCGGCGGTGGCGACGGCTCGCGCCCTGTCGGCGCTTTGACCGCCCCGCCTTAGGGCAGCAAGCACTATGCCACTACTTTTGGCACTCCAGCTTGAGATGAGAGCTCCATGCAGAAACGGTTCGCTTATCTGTTCAGGTGGTTAGCAAAGCTGCCCTGGCACACACCTCCCCTTTCGGCGGGCGTGCGCCCAACACCGGTGTCAACGGCGCGTCACCCCCCTCGTTTCGCCCCTAGCGGGAGACAGGAGCTCCGGCGCGGTAATTGACGCCGCGAGCGGCGAGGTCATCAAGTAGCTTAGTGGTGCGGTCAAGGCTTGTGCGCGCCTCGCCCCCCGCCTGGTAGCGAGCCTCCAGGTTCGAGCGATCCTCAAGGATCTCGGCGACGGTGCCCTTGCACTTCACGTAGCTCGGGCGCTCCTGCGTGTTGAAGGAGTCCATCTGCTCTGCTGCGCCCGCCCCAATAGCGTAGCGCGCGTGCTGGTCGAAGTCTCCCGCCACCCACACCTTCCAAAATCGGCTCATCGTTGGGCAGCTCGCCTCCCGCTCATTCTTGGACACAATCACGTCGCTCTCGAGCGCCGTATCGAGGATGAAGGGGCAGCTGCCCGCCCGCACCGCGCAGAAAAAATAAAGGGCGGCGAGCTCGTGCACGCCCTCATCAGAGAGCTCCCTCGGTTCCTTGACCGCCCCGCTGGTGAAGCTCGCATCAAGGGAGGCGAGCCACGCCTTAAGGTCCTCACTGCCCCGCGCGCTCGCCGCCTTCGGCCGCTTGTGGGTATCCTCAAGCGTGATGTCGCCCGACTGCGACGGCGAGCCCCCGGCCCTTTCCTGTCCTGAAGCGGCAGGCAGCGAAAGGGCCACGAGCAGACACACACAAGCCGCAAGAAGAGAGAACGCCCGAAGGGATGGCAACACAAGACCTCCACAAGACCAACACCTCCGCATGAGACCACCTTTTGCGGCGCTGCAGAACTCAAAAAATCGCCCCTCTGTAAGGGCGTGCGGGGCCAGACGCCCGCCCCCGGGCAAAAACGCCCCAAAGCATCAAGTTTTTGCGGCTTCTGCCGTCCAAAGGGTAATGAATGACATCAGCCTGATAGGGCTGCAGGGGATGCAGGACGGAATGACCCGCGCAGCTGACGCCGCCAGCCGCGTCGTGCGGGCCTTCTCAAGCGACACCCCTGAGGATGCTGTCGGCGCCCTGCTTGACCTCCAGGCCAGCCGCCGGCAGTTTGAGGCCTCGGCCGCTGTCGTGTCTACTGGACAGCAGCTTACGGGCTCACTCCTCGATATCTTCGCCTAGTGGACCTCAGCTCCGCCGCGTGTACACGATCTCTAGCGAGGTAAAGTCAGCGCCCGTCGGGCCGGCATCGATCATCCTGACCGAGTACTGATCCGGCGAGAGCACCCGGATCTCGGAGCGGGTTGTCTTGTTTCGCCCGATGAGGGGGTCGTACACCTCGCCACGAAGCTCGAAGGTGCTCGACTCGGGAAGGTACCGCCCCTGCTGCACGGCGATTGCGGTGTTGAGCGAGTCAATCCATACGGTCGTGAAGCGGCGCGCCGCAGCGTCGTATCCCATCAGGCCGAGCCCCTGGTACCGCTCCCCCAGCACATCTCCCTGGAACTCCTCGTGCACGAAGCGATCGCCCAGTATCCAGGTTAGCGTTGATGAGCCCACAGACTCTTGAGGCGGCGCGCTGGGGCTGCTCCAGAACGTGATCTTTACGTTCCAGGTGCCAACAAAGGAGCTCAAAAGCTGGTGCGCAGCGCCCGGCTTGCTCAACGCCGCCCACTCAAGGGGCGTTAGGGATCCGGGCTGAACGCCCCGCTCTCCCCCCAAGGAGCACCCCGCTGCCAGCGCCGCAGCCACAAGACCGAGCACACCTCTGCGAATCCTCCCCATGACACCTCCAGCGAAAGCACTCACCCCACGGAGCGGGGATCTTGCACCCCCGCGGCTACCCGAGCACAATACTACCTTATGCCGCTCGCTCAACCCCGAAATCTCCCCAAGCTCGCCCGACCGCCCCGCCTGCAACCTGGTGATACTGTGGCGCTCATCGCGCCCGCCAGCCCTCCGCTCTCTGCATCCGTCATCACCGATGCGGCGGCGCTCTTTCGCCGGGCTGGATTCCGGGTTGAGATCGGCTCGAGCGCCCGGAAGCGCGCCGGATTCCTCGCCGGCAACGACAACGACAGGCTGCGGGACCTCAACGCAGCCCTGCGCTCGCGCACTGTTGGCGCCATCGTCTGCCTGCGCGGGGGATACGGCACAACGCGGCTCCTCGCTAAAGCGGACTTTGCGGCTCTCAAGCGCCACCCAAAGATCATCGTCGGCTGCAGCGACATCACCGCCCTGCTGTGCGGCGCGCTGCTGGACGGCGGCGTCCACGCCCTCCACGGCCCGATGCCCCAATCACTTGTCCGTGCCGACTCTCCCCGCTACACGCACCAGCGGCTCTTTGACGCCCTTACCGCTGGCCCCCTCGCAACCGGATCGATTCTTGCCGGGGCTGGCCAAGCGGCGTCCTCAGTTGAGCCGCTGCGCCGCGGGCGCGCCTCCGGCCAGCTCGTTGGTGGAAACCTCGCCATGCTCTGTGCCCTGATCGGCACCCCGTTCATGCCCTCGTTGAAGGGAAAGATCGTGTGCCTGGAGGAGATCGGCGAGGCGCCCTACCGGCTCGACCGGTGCCTCACCCACCTGGCCTCGATCGGGGCGCTCGACGGGGTGTCCGGCTTTGCTCTGGGGCAGCTGATCGGGTGCGAGTACAAAGGAGACGAGTCGAAGGGCAAGCAGTCATCACGGGACGTAATCGTCGAGCGGCTCGCACGCTTCGGCAAGCCGCTCGTTATCGGCCTCCCCTTCGGGCACGGCCCGCTCAATGCAACCCTCCCGCTCGGCGCGAGGGCGACCCTCGACGGATCCCGAGGCGATCTCATTATAGAGACCCGGGCGGTGCGTTAACACCGGGCGCTCTGCATGTGCAGGCTCGCCACACCGCGCCCCGAAACAGCGCTCATGTCGCGAGCGCCCAGCCCCTAGCGGCTCCCGGCGGGCGCCCGGCGGCCTCAACTAAGCCGTCGGATTTCGGAGGCGCACCACGCCCCGATCATCCGGGCCCCCTGCGCCACGCGCACTCTCTCCTGATACAGCAGTGCCACCCGTCTCTGCGCTTCGATGACCTGCGCACTGGGTGTCGTTCGCACGCGTGAAAGCTGCCTGAGCGTCTCCTGGGCCAGGGCGAGATCTCGGCTGATGCGGGCGTTTTCCTCAGACAGCAACTTGTCGGCCGCTTTGCACTGCATGAGAACCTCGTAGCGTGACAAGGCCCACGCCTGCCCTGTTGAGGGCACAACGACCACGGACGCCAAAAGAATCGCGGCGCCGAACAACAGCGACGGACGGGCAGCTCTCGGTCTCTTCATGACAACCTCCCAACAACCGGGACAAAAAGCTCTTCTCAAAAGGGTATGGCGGGACGGTCATCAAGAAGCGCGTAAGGACCGCACGGGCGGCGGGGGGCTAGCCCGGGGCTCATGGCAACGGCAGGTTTTAGCCCGAATCTGACAACTCGCCGCCGACGCTAGCCTGCCGATCCCTCGGAGGCCTGCCCTCAACGAGCCGAGCCACACCGAGCCAGAGGCGCGCGCCCCATCAACTCGCTTGCCCAAGCCCCCACCCCTCGGCATATAGTCTCGAGGCTAGGTCGTGCCTGTGAAAAACCTCCTCTCTCATATCCGCCGCGCTGCCGCCACGCCCCTCATGGCCCCCGTGGCAGCCGTGACCCTCGGCGCGCTCTCTGCGCCCGCCGACCTCGTGCTCATCTCTCCCGCTGAGTGCCTGCGCCTCGCTGACTCTGATCCCATCGTTGCGCTCGGCATGCTTACCTCTGAGCTGGCAGACCGATCTGACCGGGAGCTCTTTGAGCAGGCTCTCGTGCAAGTGAGGTGCCAGGCGGACGGCGTGATGGATCAGCACATCAACGAGCTCGCAAGCGCAATTCGAAACGACGCGAGCGGCGCGCTCCTCGACCTCCTAGGTGAGGGGCTCTCGCGCTGGGTCGAGGTGCGTGAGCGCGATCGAATTATCGAGGCAGGCGGGGAGCCCTGGCAGCTGCCGGAATACGACCCCTTCGTCGTGCTGCTCGAAAAATTCCCCGAACTCTCGATCTATCCGCTCCTTGAGGAGCGCATCCGGGACATGCTCAACCAGTGGCCACAAGAGTAGCGTGCCTCCCTTTCTCAGAGAGCCCTGCCGCTACTGTCCCTGAGGCGCCAGCCAAAAGAGCTGCTCGTGCGGGGCTACAGCCCTCGAACACCATCCCGCGCCTGGGGGCCAACCGGCGAGCTCCCAACAACCGCAAAGGCATCCATGTTTAAGGATCTTGCCTGGGCAGCACACGCCACCCGAACCTCCCGGCACCCCTTACCAACTAATCCGCACCACGTTTTCTAAAGGGGCTCTCTGACCCCGTCGATAGGACCGTTATGGGGAGGGGGGCTACAGCTTTGCGCTGCGCCGGGCGCCTTTTGGCAGCGCTATCGGTCGCACTTGTGTTTATCGGGCTCTCCCTTGGCTCGAGTTATGCGCAGGGGGCAGGGTGTGTAACGACTCGGTGCCGAAAGTCCACCGACGGTTTCGCCGTGGTTCAGGTCATGGGCTCGACCTGCCCGGCAAGTTATCCCATTGCGCTCGGAACTATCAACTTCGGGCACAACACCACTTTTTTTAAGGTCTTGCTCTATCAAGATTCAAACGTACTAGGGCCCCTCCCGTGCCAATCGGGGATAGGTTCCTGTTCGGCGCCGGGCAAGAGCGGCTTCATCTACGCAAGCCTTCCCGAGAAAGAGTTCGTTACTCAGCATGAGTTCGCTGGCAGGATGTTGTACCACTGCTACAACGGCGAGATCGTCTCAGGACCGCTACCGACTCCAACCCCCACACCGACTCCTACTCGGGTCGCTCCCCGGTTCGAGGATTTCGACATTCGTGACGTGGTGAAGAGGGTCGGCCGCATGGTCTTGCTCTCTAACGGCTCCGTCAGGTTCCAGGTCGATATTGAGAGCAAAGCTGCGCGCCTTGTAAGAGCGATAGGCTATGATGGGGTGGACATAAATAATAACTGTGTCTTGCTGAAGGACCGAAAAACAATCAAGTGCCTTGCCGAAAACTGGACTCGCCCTTATGACGAGCCGGTGCTGCGAACAAGTGTGCTGCCGTCACCCGTTGATAAGTTGCCCGCGGGCGCAACTCCAAACGATCAGAGAGAGATCGATCCCCTGGGCAGGATTCCATTCGAATTTAAGGATAGC
Source organism: bacterium (assembly GCA_017853605.1). Lineage (GTDB taxonomy): Bacteria > Bdellovibrionota_C > UBA2361 > UBA2361 > OMII01 > OMII01. Next base: position 6,249 of record JAFMJG010000032.1, on the reverse strand, counting down.
GTAAAGGGGCTTATTAGGACCGACGAGTTCTGGCAGATACCGTTTGGTGAGGAGCCCCTGGCAAACCCTGCGACACCGGAAGAGAGCCCGACTCCTTCCCCCACGCCCACGCCAACTACCTCAGACTCCTCGTGCATTACCCGCAGGTGCAGAAAGACCCCTTGGGTGCTCTCGGCTGATAACGGGTTCCTGCCGGGCTCTCCCTGGCCGATGCAGCACTTTCAGGGAGTCGCCTGCCCGCCCGACTACATCCCACCCACAGAGTGCAACAACCCCCAGCGCGCCTTCTGTGTGGTGTCGCTGCGCCACGGCGAAGAGGCGCAGCGGGTACGCCTCTTTTCGCAGCGCGGCGCATGCTTCGGCGGGCAGCCGGGCGATTGCGGAGATTTCGAGAAGCGCGGCGAGATTCTGGCTACGAACCTACAAGAGGAGCTCATTACAGCGGAGGAGGCTGCTGGCGCTGAAGCTGTCGTTTGTGACAACGGCACTATCCGGCGCAAAGGCGACCGGATCTCGGTGAATCCCCCACCTGTAACCTCTGTCAAACCACCGGCCAAGCCCTCTCAGATAGTCTATCGACGGCAGAACTATGTAGAAAGCTGCTACTTGTACGGTTCCGGAATCCTCGGTTGTAGAAAAAGCTCCCCTACAACTGATCAAGTTTTCCATCACGACACATCTCGAGATGTAGTAGGCTTCGAGCTCGGTTCACGGCACGGGTGTGCCCTGCTGAAAACGGGGAAGGTATCCTGCTGGGGGTCCAACGAAAAAGGCCAGCTGGGTCGGGGGATGGCGTCTCCTCCGCTGAACGACAGACACTGGAGTGAGACCCTTGAAGACAAAGCGCTCCCCGTCGTTGGCCTTCCTGACAGGGCGGTCCAGGTCGCGGCGGGGTCTGACGCAAGCTGTGCCTTGCTGGCGAACGGTGATGTGTGGTGTTGGGGCGACTCAATTCCAACTCCAAAGAAAATAGAGGGGCTGCCATCAGCCGCGGTTCGCATCGCCTTGCGTCCTCGGGGCAATTCGTATCTGCTGGTGCTCCTTGAGAATGGCGAGCTGTGGGAGAAAGAAGCCGAAAAACCAGCCTTGAAAAAAGCGAAGGCACCCCGCAACATCGCCCAGCTCTCTGGCAACTATGTTCTCACTGTTGAGGGCAAGATATGGTCTCCGGATTGTGAGTGGACTGGTGTTTGGGAAATCGATAGTCCCTGTACCCTTAACCTCGGGGCTGCGGACGACCCTACACCCGAAATTAAAACACCTCGAGGACGAATCGTCGCCATACGAACGGAGGGATTCAATTCTCCCCATTTGTTCTTCTGCGCGTTGTTTGAGGATGGACAGCTTTGGTGCAACCTCAAAAGGACTCTCTCTAATCCACCGTACTCGGCGGCAAACAACTGGCACCTAGTGAAGACCCCTATCTGCTCCCTCAACCAGCTTGAAATCCACCCGTTCAGCCTTACAGGTACATCGCCCATATCAGCAAACCTTGTTGCGGGGAGCGAGGTGTGCCAACTCCCGCTTCCGGCGCCTGAACCACTGGTGCGAAACGCCCCGACAACCCCACCAAGTAATCCTGTCCCGGAGTATTGGAACGCAGTAGTGACAGACAGCTACTGGTACCAGTATTTGCGGGGTGGTCTGTATCGGACTTACGATACCAATACGAAATTTCAGAAAATCTTAGGGGATCCCTACAGTGATAAGCCGGGAACGATAATCGGCCATCAAAACCGCGTCATCATCGACTTCGGAGCAGATGTGCCGATCTCATCGGTCACGGTAGGAGCCCTCTGCGTGCCAGGAAATGGAGTCGGCGCTCCTGATAGAATACCCTGCGAGGTGCACTTTAAAAACGGCGATCGATCCCCGTCTAATATTCCCCCCATCACGATACCATCGGCTCAATGGGATTCAAAAACTTACCCGGTTAGCGGCTCAGCTCGGTATATCGAGTTAAAGCCATCACGGGTGGAGATAGAGACTCCTTTCGGCAAAAATGTGAACAACTGGAAGGTCAATGTGGACAAATTTTATGCCAGCGGCTCCCTTCTAACCGATACCAACACCCCCGCACCCTCTCCCAGCTCCCCGCCCACTCTAACTGGCACGGCGACCGCTCGTCCCTCCGACCCGCCCCCATCAGTTGCTACGGGCGCTACCGCTCAATCCCAGCAGCCCCTCCCCACGCTCACCGCCACGGCAACGCCCACACCAGCTGTTCCCACTGTTGCTCCCTCAAATACCCCTGTCCCGCAGCCGACCAGAACCCCAACGAATGCTCCGACCGCAACCCCAACCCCTTCTCCATCCGAGACCCCTACCCGCACTCCCCCTCCGACTAACTCAGCAACTCCCACGCACACCCCGCAGCCAAGCAACACCCCATCGGTTGCGGCAACACACACCCACACAGCGATTCCTACCGATACGCCGACCGAACTCCCGACCGATACCCCTACCGCGACCCCAACCAACACCCCGACCGACACCCCGACAGCGACTCCCACCGCCACACCAACCCCCTCCCCATCCAACACCTCCAACCAGCCGTTCAGAACGAGCTCCTCGGCGTTGACGGCTGCGTCTCCATCACCAACTCACACACCCCCCGCAGCGACTCCAACCTTCACTCCACCTCCAGCCAACTCAGCAACTCCGACCTACCCCTCAAAGCCGAGCAGCACCCCATCCCCTGCCGCACCGCTCACGAACACGCCGAAAATAACCGCCTCTCCCACCCAAACCCCATCGAGCACCCCAAGCTCAACCCCCACAGCAACCCCAACTGCCGCCGCCAACAATCCCGAGTCGGGGGACTCGCAGCCCATGCATGGCAGCTTGCCCCAGTGCAACGATGGCATCGATAACGACCGCGATGGCTGGACCGATCTCCTCGACCCAGGATGCTCCGCAAGCGCGGGACTAAGCGAGCATGAGCCGCCGGCGGGTGCGCTGGCGTTCTTCCCTGAAGGGACCGTGCCGCTCGGAAACGGCGAGTTCACACTCTACCTTTCCTACGTCAACTCATCCTCATCAACGATCACCCTCCAGCGGGGCAGCTCCGCCCTTGGCACAAACCAGATAACTCCTGATGACCCAAGCCTCTCCCTTCCAACGGAGTTCCTGCCGGGCAAGCACCTAGGCGCCATCGCCCTCAAGCTTAAGGCTTCCGATCCCCCTCGCTCGTGGCGGATCGCTGCCGCGGGCAGCGCCCCGATCGAGCTGCCGATCTCAACCGCCCTACCCAAGGTGCCCGATGTCCAGCCCCTCCTGCAGTGCGTCACGCAGTCGGCCTCCGGCGGGACCCTTGCTATCCTAGGCTACCGAAACCCCAACTCCTTCGAGGTCTCCGCTCCCCCAGGAGCGCTCAACTCCTTCGCTGGCACCTCAGCTGGCGCCACTCCTCCGGCCCGTTTCCTCCCCGGCACCCACAACGGAGTCGCTGTCGTTCCCTTCGCCTCGTCCCTGGAGTGGAGGCTCGCGGGCGCTCGCGCCACGATCGACCTCAAGGGCAAGGCGTGTAACTGCCCCTCCACTCCCCTCGCCGCAACAAAAACAAGGCTCGAGTCTGCTGTCGGCGAGCTCGGGCTCCTCATGTTCGAGGCGGTAGAGCTCACTCAGTCGGCATCAGCCAAAAAAGCCTCCGCAGCTTCACGCCAGTCTCGCGAGCGCATGACCCGCGACCTAGCCCGCGCCAAGGAGCGCGCCGCTGAGTTCACCATAGACCTCAACACCCGCATCAACTCCCTCCCCGCCGTGAGCGCAAACTGCTCCGCAACGGCCGCAGCCTGCGCCGTCATCGATGACAGCAAGACCGTCAACACTATCCTGCGCCGGGTAGACGAGGCTGCAGCCATGATCCAGCGCCTCACAAGGCGCGCCGCCTTCCTGGAGCCGAGCCTCAACACCAAGAGCTCAAAGCTGCGCTCGCGCGCTGAAAAGCTCGCAAGCCACGCAACAGCCCTCTCGGCAGCGATTCCCGCTCAGCGCACAGATTGCGCACGGTAAAGCGGCGCCCCCTTTAATCCGCCATCGCTCGACCGCAGCTTCAGGACGCTGCAGCATGCGCATTTCGCCGGCGTTACAACGCATTAGGGGAGTCCCCAATCCTACCCGGGCCCACATCGCTATCGCTTGCCAATCCTGCCCCGCCCCCTGCCCTTTTGGCGCCAGGCAAATCCGATTTCCTTCGCACCTATGTCACCCGTTTCCTTCGGGATTCATGGTTTTCCTTCAGGATCCTCCTTTTGTTATTGTCGGAGCTTCGCGGGCAGGACCGCCCTAGCGAAATATGCTTACGCCGGGCGGGCACCTTGTTTATAATGTTGGGGTAGGATCGCTTTTTTTGGGAGGCATGCTCATGAAATTTCTTCGCGCCGCTCCTCTTCTCTTTGCGCTTGTCGTGGCGTTGGTTGGAGGGTCTAGCTCGGCGGCCGCCCAGAAAACGTACACCTTCAAGAAGGGACAGCTTGTTAAGGTCTCGAGCAAGCTGTGCGGAGTGATCAACAACAAGTGGACCCCTGTCAAAAAATCGGGGAAGTCTTACGTCATCGACACGAGCAGCAAGACGAGGTGCCGCAGCCTGCTCTCGCCCACCGCACTTAAGAAGGGTGGGCTCAGCAAGCTTCCGAGCGCGGGCTCCCTCGTCAGGCAGAACGCTCAAGCAGCGTGGGTAAGCGACCCCTCGGGAACTCCCCCTATCCTGAAAGATATCCCCACAATATCGGGGGGCATCAAGGGGCTCTTCTGGTCACCGGGCGTCATCGACGCCATCCTGGCGGGCACCGCCAGCGCAAGCCAGTGCTCTGAGTTTTTCGTGGGCGCAACAGATGGGAGCTCCGCCGGTGCCGTCGGGTGTTTCTCGCTGCAGGGCGTAGGCTACGCGTTTCAGAACATCCTCGAGGGTGGTGGAGGCACATGCTACATGAAAGGCGTCTCGAAAAACTCCCTTCTGAACAACGGCATCAGCGTCACGGACGGGTCGCTGCCGGACGGCAGCCTCGAAAATGTCTTCGTGTCGCCAACCGGGAGCCAGGACCGCATGGTCAAAGTAGTAATCGGTGGCTTTGGCGGAGGCCCGAGCCAGACAGGCTTCATCAAGGTCGACAGCTCATCCAAGCTGACGTCCGCCGGCCTCCAGTACGCCTACACCTCGTGGTTCTGCGAGGGGAGCTCTGCAACGCCCAACAACCGCGAGCGGGTAACGGTGGGCATCAATGGCGAGTACACGTACTCTGGCGTGAATTCGATGAACCAGATGAAGTTCTCGAACGAGATACGGGGCTTTCTCGCGACCAGCGGATCAAGCGTCACCTTTGACGCCACAAAGGACCGCTCATCTGAGACGCGCGGTGAGTTCGGAACAAACGGCTCGTTTAAGGGCTCAGTCAGTATCTCAAATGACAACGTCCTGAGGGCAAAGGTGTTCGACAATTTCGGCTCGGGCGCCCACAAGCAGTACGCCGTCTCAAAGTTTACAGGGACGGGCATCTCAAGCTTCAGGGTTCCGCAGTCGGCGGTGAAGGACCTCTTTGATGCCTTCGGATCGCAGGCATTTCAGGGCATCTTCGAGTACCGCGCAGACCCGTCGCGGTACGTAAGCTCGCCGTCGAGCACCCTAGGAGACAGCCTCTCGGAGGTAGACTTCAACACCGACGCGTTCTACCAGAGCCCTGCCTCGGTGACGCCTGACTTCTCGGGGCAGTCATGCTCGGCAGACGCAGAGGTGACTCTGCAGATGGACTTCTCGTCTCCTGCGCTGCAGCAGGTCGCTATGTCGTGCATGTCTGAGCGGCTCAGCTCCATGAGCTTCTGCAACTCGGATCCGATGATAGCGCAGGCCTTCCAGAAGTATGCGACATCGTGTGGTGGGGGAGGTGGTGGGCAGCAGCCGCCGACCTAGGCGTCTCGGTAGGCGCCAGTTCGATTTCCAGTGGGGTCAAGAACCAGCCTTGGCGCCGCGCAGGCCATCCTTGTCTGCGCCGTGAAGCGCAAATAGCGCTCCTCATTCCTCTCAGAAGGTGTTAGGTAACAGGGGACACAGCGCCTGTCTTGGCGTGCTTGGGCCCTGCTATGAACCCAGAAGAGATCCTCCGCTTCACGGCAGCACTGATTGCGTGCAAGTCCCTCACCTTCCATGAGCGGCCGGTGTTTGAGCTCTTCCACGCGTTTGCAACATCGCTCGGCCTGCCGAGCAAGTTGCTTCCGCTCGGGGACGCTCGCGCAAACCTGCTGATACAGTTC
>JAFMJG010000031.1 GCA_017853605.1 bacterium | reverse complement strand
AAGGGGGTGCTCCTGATTGGCTCCCCTGGAACGGGGAAAACCCTCCTCGCCAAGGCGATCGCCGGGGAGGCGGGGGTGCCGTTTTTCAGCATCTCTGGCTCGGACTTCGTCGAGATGTTCGTGGGTGTGGGGGCCTCGCGAGTGAGGGATCTCTTTATTCAGGGCAAGAAGAACGCTCCCTGCATCATCTTCATCGATGAAATTGACGCCGTCGGCCGGCACCGTGGGGCTGGCATGGGGGGCGGGCACGATGAGCGCGAGCAGACCCTCAACCAGCTGCTCGTCGAGATGGATGGGTTTGAGAGCAACGAGGGAGTGATCCTAATAGCGGCAACGAACCGGCCAGACGTGCTCGACCCGGCGCTGCTTCGTCCGGGAAGGTTCGATCGTCGCGTGGTCGTCTCCCGTCCGGACCTTAATGGACGGCTCGGAATCCTCAAGGTGCACACGAAGCGGGTCCCGGTCGCGCCAGACGTGGACCTCAACACGATCGCGCGCGGCACTCCGGGATTCTCGGGCGCTGACCTAGAGATACTGGTTAATGAGGCGGCGCTCTATGCCGCACGCAAGAACAAGACGGTCGTGGAAAAGAGCGACTTTGAGTACGCAAAGGACAAGGTGATGATGGGAGCCGAGCGGCGCTCGATGCTCCTGTCTGAAAAGGAGAAGCTCACAACGGCGTACCACGAGTCGGGGCATGCGCTTGTTGCCAAGAAGCTTGAGAATGCGGATCCCGTCCACAAGCTGACGATCGTTCCGCGTGGCATGGCGCTCGGCCTCATGCAGCAGCTTCCGGAGGCGGACAAGCACACCTATTCGCGCTCCTACTGGATGGACCAGCTGGCGGTCTTCTTCGGCGGCCGGGTGGCTGAGGAGCTGGTGTTCCAGGAGATGAATACGGGGGCCAGCTCTGACATCCAACGCGCCACGGAGATCGCCCGGCGCATGGTGTGTGAGTGGGGCATGAGCGCTTCGCTCGGGCCGATTCACTACAACACCAAGGAGGAGCATGTGTTCCTCGGCCGTGACATAGGGAAGGCCCGCGAGCACTCTGAGGCTATACAGCTGGAGATCGACCAGGAGGTCAAGAGGATCCTCGATAGCCAGTACCACGTGGCCAAGAAGATCGTCTCTGAGAACCTCGAGGTGCTCCACAAGCTGTCGAAGGCGGTGATGGAGAAGGAGACGCTCGACTCGGAGGATATCGACCGGATCGTGCGCGGCGAGACGATCTCTCCCGGCCCTCAGGGAGGGCCGTCCGGCCCGGGAGAGCCGGGGAGCGGCGTGTCGGTTGCTGCCTAGGGCCATCGGCCCTGGATAGGCGCCCTCGCAGAAGGATGTAGGCAAGCAGCAGGCGCATAGGCGTATGGGGTACAGCGTGTTTGGAGTTTCGGTTCACCTGCTCGTCCAGGTGCTCGACGTGCTCCTCGTCTCGTTCATTATCTACAGGGCGCTCCTGGTGGTGCGCGGCACTCGCGCGGCGCCGATGCTTGTTGGCCTGGCGTGTATCGCGCTGGTGTATGTGCTCGCGAAGCCGATAGGGCTCGTCACCACTGCTTGGCTCATCGACAACTTTCTCAACTCAATCATCCTGGTGATCGTTGTCATCTTTCAGGACGAGATCCGGCGCACGCTGACACGGGTGGGGGTGAAGCCCTTCCTGTTTGCCCAGCCGCAGCGCGATGGCGGCGATGCCACCCTCCAGGAGGTGTCGGTGACCGCGAGCAAGCTTGCCAAGGCGAAGCTTGGGAGCCTGATCGTAATCAGGCGTGACGTGGGGCTTGAGGAGTTCATGCAGGAGGGGGTGATCCTTAATGCAGAGCTGAGCCGGAAGCTTCTCTACAGCATCTTTGTCAAGGAGTCGCCGCTTCACGATGGCGCGGTGATTATTGAGGGAAGCAGTATTAAGGCTGCAGGCTGCGTGCTTCCCCTCAGCTTTAACCCCGACCTCGATCCGAGCCTGGGAACACGGCATCGTGCCGCGCTTGGGCTGACGGAGCGCACGGATGCCATGGTGATAGTTGTTTCCGAGGAGACCGGATCCATCACGCTCATAATCGAGGGGCGTTTTTACCGGAACCTCGATGCGCCAGCGCTGCAGGAGCTCCTTGAGCGGAACGCGGCGGGAGCCCCGTCAGGAAGGGGCCGCAGGGCTGTCTCGTCGCCTTCAGTCCAGGAGGGTGTGTGACAAAGAACCTGACCCTAAAGCTTGTTTCACTTGCGGCGGCGCTCCTGCTTGCTTTTGCGCTTCAGGACGCAAGCAATGCCAGCGTCGTAAGCCTCTACGTTCCGATCGAGATCCGCAACCCGCCGCAGGACAAGATGCTCGTCAAGCGCATGAAGCAGGGAGTTCAGGTGACCATTAAGGGCCCGTCGTTCCTGATCGGCGAGGTGGCGGCATCCCCGCCGCCGCTGCGCCTCAAGCTCCCGGATGACGTTGAGGGCCGCTACACCGCCCAGCTCATGAGCAGCGATATCTCGCTGCCGCCCTCGGTGGCGGTGCTCAGCCTGGATCCGCCAGAGGTCGAGCTCGTATTTGAGAATGTTGAGGAAAGGGAGCTCAAGGTGGAGGTTCCTCAGCTCGGCTCGCTGCCCAAATCCCTCGTCCTCGTCGACATCAAGCTTGACCCAAAGGCGGTCAGGGTAAAGGGCCCGCGCTCCGAGCTCAAGCAGCTTCGGTCTGTTGAGACTGAGCCGCTCGATCTGCGTGACATCAAGGAATCCCAGAGCGTGACTCTTGCGCTGCGAAAGCCGGGAGCGCTCTCTACCCTCTCAATTGAGGCGGTATCGGGCAAGGTGGAGGTGGAGAGGCGCCCGGTCGAGCGGCAGTTCGTGAGCCGGCAGGTGGAGCTTCGAACCGCGCTCGACAAGAGGTGGATTAAGCTCAACCCAGGAGAGGTAACGGTTGTGCTTGCCGGCGAAGATGAAGCAGTCTCGGCTGTCCGGGGGGCGGAGGTGCTGCCCTTTGCCGAGCTCAAGTCGGTGCCTCTGCGCACCGGGGAGCCGATTGAGGTGGATGTTGTCGCCCCTGGCGGCACGAAGGTTGTGAGGGTAATCCCCCCGGCGGTAACGGTGTGGTACGAGGGGCCATCGAAGGCGAGTGCCCGCAGTGCGCCGCCTAAGAGGCGCTAGGACAGTTGGGCGATATCGGCAAAAAGGAGTCAAGTATGGCGTCAGAGAGGAGATACTTCGGGACTGATGGCATCAGGGGAATCGCGGGGAGCTCGCCGCTTGACCCTGAGACCCTCGTGCGGCTTGGCAAGGCAGTTGCCCAGGTCTTCATGAAGGGAGAGCGGAAGCGCCGCATTCTGATCGGCAAGGACACGCGCCTCTCCGGCTACATGATTGAGAGCTCGCTTGCTGCCGGAATCACCGCCATGGGGGCTGACCTGATGCTCAGCGGCCCGATCCCCACTCCCGGCGTGGCGTACCTCGCAAAGAGCATGCGGGCGGATGCTGGCATCGTCATCTCGGCTTCCCACAACCCCTTTGAGGACAACGGCATCAAGATCTTTGGGTCGGACGGCTTTAAGCTCCCCGACGATCTTGAGAACGAGATCGAGCGCCTCCTTGAGCCGGGAGTTCTCGACGGAAAGGCTGTCGATGCGAGCCACATAGGGAAGGCGGCGCGCATAAACGATGCAGTGGGGCGGTACACGGTGTACCTCAAGGAGAGCTTCCCCAGGGAACTCTCCCTTGAGGGCGTGCGCGTCGGGCTGGACTGCGCAAACGGGGCCGCCTACGTCGTTGGCCCGCAGACCCTCACCGAGCTCGGCGCCGAGGTGGTTTCGAGGGGCGTTAGCCCGAGCGGGCGAAACATCAACGCTGGTTTCGGCAGCCTCTATCCTGAGGTGGTCGGCAAGCTCGTGGTTGAGCAGAACCTCAACATCGGCATCGCCCTTGATGGAGATGCAGACCGGTGCATCGTCGTTGACGAGAAGGGCCGGGTGCTCGACGGTGATGTCGTGCTCGCTATCTGTGCGCTCGACCTCAAGGAGCGGGGGCTGCTGCGCAAGCCGGCCGTGGTGGCCACGGTCATGTCGAACCTCGGGCTCGACAAGCTGCTCCAGTCCAACGGGATCTCGGTGATCCGCTCGGGAGTTGGCGACAGGGCGGTCCTGGAGGAGATGCTCAAGCACGGATGCCAAGTTGGCGGCGAACAGTCAGGACACACGATCTTTTCGGATCTCTCCACGACTGGGGATGGCATGCTGACGGCACTGATGCTGATGTCGGTGATGTGCCGCAAGCAGCGCCCGCTCTCCGAGCTGGCCGCGCCCTTTGTCACGTTTCCGCAGAAGCTTATCAACATCAAGGTTTCCCAGAAGCCGCCGCTGGAGGAGATCCCGGCCCTTGCCACGGCGATCTCCCAGAAGGAGAGGGATCTCGGCGCCAACGGAAGGATCCTGGTGCGGTACTCAGGCACGGAGAACAAGGTGCGCGTGATGGTTGAGTGCGAGGACGAGGAGAGCTGCAAGCGGCATGCAGCGGAGCTCGCCGCGATTCTTGAGAAAGAGATAGGGGCGGTGTGAAGCGGGAGGTAGCCGGAAGCCTGGCGCCAGTTGAGGCCTCGGGAGCCTCAGAGGGGGCATGGCTGCTTCCATCGAGCGCTGAGATGGCTGAGCTTGATGCGCATGCCATCGGCTCAGGAACCCCAGCGCTTCAGCTTATGGAACGGGCTGGGCAGGCGGTTGCGCAGCACGTGAGCAGCTTGCTTGCTGGAGAGCGCCGTGAGGTCCTGGTGCTGTGCGGGCCCGGCAACAACGGCGGGGATGGGCTAGTCGCCGCCCGCGTGCTCTCTGAGGCCGGCGTTCCCGCCACGGCGCTCATAGCTGGCGCAGGCCGCTATTCACCGGAGTGTATCGCCCAGATGAGGCGATGTGACCCACTGGTTTCGTCATGCCCTGCGCCACAGGCGCTGCTTGACGCGGGGATTAAGGTCCCTGCGCTGGAGCGCGATCGCATTGAGCGGCTCTTCGGCTCAGCCGCGGTGATAGTGGACGCGCTGCTCGGCACGGGCCAGCGGCCTGCCCTTGCGGACCCCATTCGCGGGCTTGTTGCTCGCCTGCTAGAGGAGCGGGCTGTGCGTCCTGCTGTGCGGGTCGTTGCAGTTGATGTCCCAACCGGGGTGGACTGTGACACGGGGCGCGTGTCGAACCCATGCGTGCAGGCCGATCGGACCGTGGCTATAGAGCTCATTATGCGCGGCTGCATGCAGTACCCCGCCCGGGGATTCTGCGGAGAGATAATCGCCGTTGGGGTGGGGATACCGGCGCGCAGCGAGGTTGAGTTTCGTGCGCTCGGAGGCGCAACGCTGCCTGAGTTTCCGCGCAGGGCGGTCGATGTGCACAAGGGCGAGCTGGGGCGTGTTCTGGTGGTTGGAGGGTGCGCCTCTATGCCGGGCGCGCCGACCCTCGCTGCGCTTGGGGCGCTGCATGCTGGGGCCGGCATCGTCTTGAGGGTCACGCGTGGCTCCTGGGACAGGGGCAGCGTGCCCCCGGAGTGCATTCATGTGGTGCTCGGGGGTGACGGCGCGCAGCTCAGTCGCGGAGACGTGGCTCAGGTGCTAGCAGCGGCGCAGGAGGCTGATGTCGTGGTTCTGGGTCCGGGGCTTGGCCAGGGCAAGGAAGCTGCTGAGTTCCTTGATGGGGTGCTTCAGGGGCTCAAGGCGGTCGGAAAGAGGGTGGTCCTGGATGCCGATGCGCTCAACCTTTTGGCAGAGAGGGGCTTGGGGCTCGAGGGGCTCGTTGCGGTCATCACCCCCCATCCCGGGGAGGCGGCTCGGCTGCTTGGACGGGCTGTGTCGGCTATTCAGGGGGATCGCTTTGGCGCAGTGCGGGAGCTCGCCAGGCGCTACAGCTGCACGGCGCTCCTAAAGGGAGCGGGAACGATCGTCTATGGGGAGGGGGCGGGGGGCGTTGTCCTTCGTGGAACCCCGTACCTTGCGACTGCTGGAAGCGGTGATGTCCTCTCAGGGGTAGTGGGGTGCCTCCTGGCGCGCTGCGCATCTCCGTATGCAGCTGCAGCGCTCGCCGCGCACGTCCATGCCTGCGCCGGCGAGCGGGCCGCCATCATGAGTGGCGGGCCGGTGTTGGCGAGCGAGATCGCAAGGGCTGTATCGGGGGTGATCGGGGAGCTCGAGCGATGGTAACGGTGCAGCTGCGCAGTGAACAGGACACCGCGCTTCTTGCGGCGCGGGTTGCGCAGGCAGTGCGGGGCGGGCTGACGGTCGGGCTCGTGGGTGACCTCGGCAGCGGAAAGACCACATTTGTGCGCCATCTGGTGAAGGCCCTCGGAGGCGACCCATCGCAGGTTGCTTCACCCACTTTTACGCTGCAGCATGAGTACCGGGTTGGGGGGGGGCTGGCCGTCGATCACTGGGATCTTTACCGGCTGCAGTCTGCTCCTCTGGAGCTCCTTGAGCCGCCGGATCGCAAAGTCTTGAGGGTCATCGAGTGGCCGGACCGGTGCCCTGAGCTGCAGGGAGGGATCGGGCTGCTTATCACTCTAACGGTGTCGGCTGGAGAGGAGCGGAGCGCTGTTCTGGCTGGCGAGGGGGCGGATCAGGCAGGAGCATGACTGAGCGGGCGCGCTTGCCAGTTATCGTAGTGAAGTTTGGCGGCACCTCGGTCGGGGATGTTGCGCGAATTAAGCGGGTGGCAGATATCGTTGCTGAACAGCGGCGCAGCGACCCAGCTCGGGGAATCGTCGTGGTGCTCTCAGCGATGGGGGGAGAAACTAACAGGCTGGTTTCGCTCGCGCGCAGCTGCTCTGATTCCCCGGATCCACGCGAGCTCGACGTGCTGCTCGCAAGCGGCGAGCAGGTGACGGTGTCGCTCCTCGCCATGCGCTTGTGCTCGATCGGAGTTCCGGCAAGGAGCATGCTCGCCCCCCAGGTGCAGATCTCGACCTCAGCCCAGCATACCAACGCGATGATCGAGGGGGTCGACACGGCAGCTATCGGGCGGATACTGGAGTCAGGCGGGGTGCCAGTGGTTGCCGGCTTTCAGGGCATCACCGACAGCGGAGACATCACGACTCTCGGAAGGGGCGGCTCGGATATAACAGCGGTCGCAGTGGCAGCTGCGTTGCGGGCCGATGAGTGCCGCATTTACACGGATGTGCGCGGGGTGTTCTCGTGCGACCCGCGAGTGTGCCCGTCAGCGAGGCTCCTTGAGCGGGTGTCCCACGAGGAGATGCTAGAGATGGCGAGCCTGGGCGCTCGGGTGCTGCACACCCGCTCTGTGTTCTTCGCGATGCGCTATAGGGTTCCGCTGGCGGTGCTGTCGACCTTTGATGGGCCCTTTCGGCCAGGCTTGAACGGCACGTGGATAGTTGATGAGGAGGAGCTCATGGAGAAGCAAGTGGTCACGGGCATTACCCACCGGCTGGACGAGGCGCGGCTCATGATACAGCGCATGCCGGCGGACATCTCGACTATGGCCAAGCTGTTCTCTGCGCTCGGGGCGCGCGATGTGCTCGTCGACATGATATCGCAGGAGGCCGTGGGGCCGGGGCTAGTCAACGTGAGCATCACTGTCGCCGATGAACAGAGCTCGCTGGCCCTTGAAGTGGCGCGCGAGGCCGTGCCGGAGCTCGGGGCGCACGGGGTGAGCGTCGAGCGGGACATCGCCAAAGTCTCAGTGGTGGGCCTCGGCATGCGCTACCATACGGGGGTCGCAGGGCGGCTGTTTCGGGCCCTCGAACGGGAGCGGATCGATGTGCAGATGGTCAACACCTCGGAGGTAAAGGTGTCTGTTCTCGTGGGCCGAAAGTTCTGTGAGGCCGCGGTACGGGCGCTCAACGAGGAGTTTTTCGCCCCTCATGCGGCGCTAGTCGAGCTCTCTGCGTAGCTCTGCCAGGGTGTCGAGGGTGCGGCGCCGCCCGCCGGCGCGGCTTACCCCGGCGCGGGCATTCATCTCGGCTGCCCGATTGGCGTTGTCGATAACGACCTTGAGCGTGTCCCGGGTGCGCTCCTGCCACCCGAGCAGGTGCGCAAAATCCTCGAAGCGTTCGGCAGTGGCTTGGACAAGGTCCTCGGGCAGCTCGCCGAGAAGGAAGACCGAGAGGGTAAAGGCATCCTTAAAGCGCCTGTTCTTGATCATCATCTCCACGATCTGCTCGGCAGCGACCAGGTCATTGAAGACAGCCACGACGTCTGCCCAGCCGGCTGCATGAAAAGCGTTGTGATACTCGCTGGCGAACTCGTCCAGCATCTCTACCTTTTGCCGAAGTGAAGCGACGGCCCCAGAGAGCTCTTCAGCAGCGCACAGGGCTGATGACCGCAGGCCCCCGCCAAATATGGACTGGAGGGCCGACAGCACTGAGCGGAAGCCGTCCCGGAAGACGAGCACTACCCCTAGCGTGAGGAGCGCGGCGCATCCCGCCGCGCAGGCGAGGAGCAGGTCTGACATTGGCCCCATTTCTGACCCCATACGTGGGTTAAACGGCACCCTTAGGGGTTTCCTTTAGCTTCGGCAGCGCAACACCATAAGGGCCTGCATCAACTTGTCTTATCACCTCCCACGCCTGCGCCGCATGGCAGCCAGAAGCGCTAGCTGCTCGGCTGCAGGTGGGCCTCGCGGATCGCGCCCTGCTGGCGGCAGGCATGCGCAACAACCTCACGAAAGAGGGCCTGCATCTGCGAGATGGTGCCCTGAACGCCAAAGACCTGAGAGATGCGTGCCTTGCCCGCCGCACCGAGGGCTTGGCGGCGCAGCGGATTCGCTGCAAGCTCCCTGATGGCCCCGGCAAGCGCAGGAACGTCCGAGGGGGGCACCACTATTCCGGCTGACCCGCCGCCAACCAGCTCCGGCAAGCCCGCAACCCGGGTGACGATCGCCGGGATGCCCTGCGCCATCGCCTCAACAACGGACTTTGGAAGCCCATCGCGCCGAGTGGCTGCCAAGACGGAGATATCGAAGAGCCTCGCTAGCTGGGCGGCGTCGGGCCTAAAGCCGGTAAGGTGAATCCGTGAGGGATCAGGGAATGAGTTCACCGCACGTTGGGCAGCCCTGTCATGGAGCGGGCCAACGAGGAGGAGGTGGAGGTCCGGAAGCTCGCGGTACAGCGACGAGAAGGCCTGCAGGAGGGGTTGAGCGCCCTTTGACGGGCGAAAGACGGCTGTTGAGCCGACGACAATCGCGTTGTCAGGGATGCCGAGGTCGGCCCGCGTGACGGCCGGCATGGAGTCGTACCATGCAGGATCGTGCCCCTTGTGGATCGTCCTTAGCTTTTCGGGGGGGAGACCGAGGGCCCGAAGGCGTTCCTCGACTGCCTTGGAGACGCAGACGATCCTGGCGACCCGCGGGTTGAAGAGTGTCAGCCACGATGTTGGGTCAATGCGGCGCACAGCCGCCATCGATCCCCGGTACGCGACGACCGGTATGCCGAGCCCCGCCAGGCCGATGTTGGCTGCTGAGATGGCGGGATTTGAGAGCGCATAGACGAGGTCAACGGAGGAGCGGCGAGCCCACCTCCGCAGGCGTGCCATGCCGAAGAGATCGAGGCGGCCCGAGAGGGGGAACGAGATTACGGGAATTCCCGCCCGGCGAAGCGATTCCGAGGGGGGATTCTGGTGGGCAACAAGAACGGTGACCCGCTCCCCAAGCTCATGAAGCCCCTTGAAGAGGAACGACTCGGGCAGGTCAAGCTCTCGGCAAAGGACGAGGATGTGCATACGCTTACCAAGCGGTCTTATCCATAAAATTGGCTCCCGGGAAGTATGATCCCGCTTCTGCAGCGGGAGGCCCGACCCTGTTGGGGAGCGCAAGGGGCGTGAGGGGGGTGGCCTGGCCGGCCTTTGGGCATGTCCCGGTGAGGTCGATATGCCTCAGGATTAGGGCGGCCCGTTTTTCGCCGATCCCCCGAAGCGAGAGCAGCGCGTCCGAGGCCCCTGCCGCGCTCGCCGCTGCTGCAAGGTGGGGCTTGTTCTCCAGTAGGGTAGCTGCTGTCTCCTGCGGCAGTCCCGGTATAAGTTCAAGGTCCGATTGTGTTGCACAGCGCAGCGGGATCCTCATTCCAGCCGCCAAAAGCGACTCTGGGTCGCTCGGTATCGGGGTGTTGAGGAGCAGGGTGGGGTCCAGCCGGAAGAGCACCTCGGAGAGGATCGTCGCGCCCTGGCGAATTAGGAGCGCTATGACCAACAGTATAGTTATTCCGGGGGCCCGCCACGACATGCCGATCGGTTCGGGGGGCGGACCGATAGGTTGCTAGAGAGATGGCAATTAAAGCCATCGCCCCGAGTGCGCCTAGGCCACCTTATTTAGCTTTCCGCCGCGAGGCTGCTGGTCGGCTCCGTGCCGGTCGTCCTCGTCGCTAAGCGACTGGTCCGCGAAGATCCCCTCGGTTCGCTTCTCCTCAGATACCGTGCGGCTCTTGTCGTCTCGCGCCTGGGTGGCGCTGCCCTGAGCCCTTTGCTGGTTCTGGGCGGTCTGCACGCCTGCCGCCTGCGCTGCCTCAGAGAAGCGCACCCCTTGGGCCGGATAAGCCGTCCCGAGCACCTGCCCACTGACGACGGCGATGCTTTGCGTTGGCACTGGAGCCATTGTACCTTCTCCTCTCAGGCGGGACCGGTGGCGCACCCCCCGCCCAGTGGGGGCTTGTAGGGCCCGGCTGTTCTAATGATCTCTCGGCGCTAACGGTGTCTAGCCGTAGGTTAGGTGGCTTTTTTCATGAGCATCGATTGCGACGCAAATGCTACGTACCTGCCGGAAGCAGAGCTTCAGGGGGTTATAGCCGCGTGCCTCAAGCACCTCGGCAATCCCAGCTCTCTGCACCGCGGCGGCCAGCGGGCGCGGGCCGCGCTTGAGGAGGCACGAGCTCTCGTGCGAGAAACCCTGGGAGCCAGCTCGGGGGATTCCGTAGTCTTCACCTCCGGCGCCACTGAGGCGAACAACATGGTAGTCAACGCGTGCGCCAGGCTCGGGGCGAGGAAGCTGGTTGCGAGCGCCATCGAGCACCCATGCGTGCTGGAGCCGCTAAGCATGGCTGGCGCGCATGCCGGAGCGGATGTGGTTCTTGTTGCGCCGGGGACGGGAGGGATCGTTTCGTGTGCAGGAATGGCTGCCGCACTCACGGAAGACACCACTCTTGTTTCGGTAATGGCTGCCAATAACGAGACAGGAGTCGTGAACCCGGTGGCAGAGATCGCCCGCACGGCCCGCAGCCGCAGTCCGCAAGTGCTGACGCATACCGATGCCGCTCAGGTGCCGGGAAAAGGCGAGCTCTCGTTCCGTGATCTGGGCGTTGATTTCATGACTGTATCCGGCCACAAGTTTGGGGCTCCGAGCGGGATCGGAGCGCTTCTCATTCGGCATGGGATAGGGATCTCGCCGCTCATTCTCGGTGGCCCACAAGAGGCCAAGCTGCGTGCTGGCACCGAGAATGTGTTCGGGGCGGCAGCTATGGCTGGCGTCCTTTCTCGCGTTGGCTCTGGGCTCGCTTCCCGGATTGGGGCGATGCGTGGCGCGCGGGACCACTTTGAGCGGCTTGTTCGGCAGTGTGTCCCTGGCGTGATCTTTAATGGCGAGGAGCACCCGCGGCTTCCAAATACGAGCTCTGTTTGCATTCCCGGCGTGCGAGGGGACGATCTTGTGGTGGCCCTCGATCTCGAGGGGGTTCTGGCGTCATCCGGGGCGGCCTGCTCCTCTGGCAAGCCTGGGCCTTCGCACGTGCTGCGCGCCATGGGGCAGCCCCTCGAAAGAGTTAAGTCAACGATTCGAATCAGCTTCCGGGCTGATGTGCGGCTCGGGGACGTGGAGCGGGTTGTTGCTGCCCTCGCAAGGGTTCTTGGGCGGATGAATAGGGGCTCGTAGTGCGCTAGTCTCGCTGGTTATGGGCCCAAGCAGCACGTCCACATCCCCCTCATCGCCGACCCCGGTCGTGGTAGCCATGTCGGGTGGTGTTGACTCCTCCGTTGCCGCCTACCTCCTTGCAAAGCGCGGAGTGCCGCTCATCGGAGTGTCCATGCAGGTGTGGGACTACAAGAAGAGCTCTGCCGAGAACAGCCGGGCAACATGCTGCAGCCCCGCTGACTTCTGTGATGCCCGCCGTGTTGCGGCTGCACTCGACATTCCCTACTACGTCCTTGATTTTGAGGCCACCTTTGAGCGTGAGGTTATCAGCCGCTTCGTGGAGACGTATTCGCAGGGGCTGACCCCGAATCCCTGCATCGACTGCAACAGCAAGGTGAAGTTTCGCGAGCTTCGTGAGCGGGCAGCCGGCTTCGGCTGCTCCCATGTGGCCACCGGGCACTACGCGCGAATCCGGCCGGGCACAGGCGGGCACCACCTCCTGCGGGGACGGGATCTTGAGAAGGACCAGAGCTACTTTCTCTATACCTGCCGCCAGGAGGAGCTTGAGAAGACCCTCTTCCCGGTTGGCGACTACACCAAGCCTGAGATCCGCGAGATCGCCCGGGAGGCAGGGCTCGTCACCGCCGAGAAGGCTGAGAGCCAAGATATCTGTTTCGTTGCCGGGCGCGTGCAGGACTTTGTGGCCGGCATCGGCGGCCGAAAGCCGCGCGGAGAGTTCGTTACCAAGGACGGCAAGAAGGTCGGGGAGCACGATGGTATCCACGGGTACACCGTTGGCCAGCGTCGTGGGCTAAACCTTGGCGGCAGCACCGAGCCCCTCTACGTGGTGGAGATCGACCCGGAGCGTGACCGCGTGATCGTCGGGGGGCGCGAGGACCTGAGGCGCGAGAGTTTCTCGGTACAGGAGATGCATTGGGTGGCGCCGGATCTGTTGCGCGAGGTGGCGCTCGGCAGGTTCCCGTTTGAGCGTGAGGTCGTGGTGCAGGTGCGCTCCCGCCATCGGGGAGTGCGAGCCTTGATGCGCGTTGAGAGCGGTGATCGCAGCGAGATCTTTTGGCGGGACGACTGGGCAGCGGTTTCGCCGGGGCAGGCGGCAGTGGCCTACGACCTCGCTAACGAGGAGCTCCTTGCCGGGGGAAGAATCTGTCGCGCTTGACTCGCAGCGGCTGCCCCGCCCAGCGTACTTGAGCGCCGTTGCAGCGCCCCCTAAGACTCATGCACTCGCGCCTGCATGGCCTGCCTGTAAGTGAGGATGGCCTCAAGCGAAAAGTAGAGCAACACGAGCGAGCAGGTGGCCTGCTGCAGGTCAACAGAGCCTGTTGCGGCTGAGAGCCCCTGAACCGCGAGCGCGAACAGGAAGAGAAAGAGTGGCAGACGGGGATCCTCCCGATGCAGGAATGAGACGACAAGGAGCAGAGAGAGGGACTCACTCGGCGCAACGGGGCCAAACGGCAGCACAGCGCAGCCGAGGATGGCGAGAACCCAAAGGCGCTGCTCGCCAGCGAGCGCAACCGCAGCGACGAGCGCCACGGCGAGGCCGACCAGGATCCACGGCCAACCGCCGAGCGTGCGCTGCTGGAGCGGTGCTTGAGCCGCGAGCTGGGCGGGGGGTGGCACCGGAGGAGCGGTCGCTTCGATGCTCGAGAAGAGGGGCTCGGGGGTCGGAGCAGAGGGAGACAAGATCTGGGAGAGCGGTGATCGTCGAGGCTGCCGCGGGGCCGTCCTGGACGGCGCCCTGCTCTCGGATGGCGCGCTAAGGAGCGCCGATGCGAGGCTGGGAAGGCCAAAAGCGGGGCGGGGATCCCCCGAGCCAGGATCAAGGGGCAGCACAAGGGGGGCGTCAGCGTGCATCGACCCTAACGGGTAGGCAACGAGCACCGCAGCCGCAGCGCCACACAGGAGCTTGCGCGCCGGGCGCGAGAACTCTGCTGTTCGAGCATACGAGACGACCGACCACGCAGCAGGCAGCGCGAGGAGCCAGAGGGGAGCTGCCGCCATGAGGCCGGCATAGCCGATAAGAAGCCCCGCCAGCAGGTATGCGCCTCGCGAGAGGAGCGTGACGCCGAGCACGCTTGCCGCGAGCCAGCCCAGCC
This sequence comes from bacterium, assembly GCA_017853605.1. Classification (GTDB taxonomy): domain Bacteria; phylum Bdellovibrionota_C; class UBA2361; order UBA2361; family OMII01; genus OMII01. Next base: position 11,080 of record JAFMJG010000031.1, on the reverse strand, counting down.
TCAGGAACGATCCTCCCAGCTGCTCAAAGGCGTTGACCGGGAAGATGCCGAAGAAACAGGCAGCGAGGCAGGCAGCGCGAAGGCCAAAGGTTCTCCCAGCAAGGGAGAGGGCGAGGATCATCAGGAACGGGTCGAGAAGGGCAAGCAGCCGCATACCCCACTCTGAGGCAGGGATCAGGGCGGCGATCGGCGAAGCAACCGCAAACCAGGCGATCGAAGCCGTACGTGCGGGATCTTGCAGGGCGGAGAACCACGAGCCGTTATCAAGCTTGCGGAAGAAGAAGCTAGAATCGCGGAGGAACTCCTGCCAGCGCTCAGGGGCAAACGCGGAGGGACAGCTGTCAATCGCGCCGATCACGGTGGTTGCAGGAACAGCCTCCCCCGAGGAGCTCGAGCGGACGATGAGGGAACCTAATGGCGCAAGCGAGGGCTCAACGGCCGAAAACGCCTTCGCCAAGCACTCAGGGAGCCTGCGCGCGGGGATCTCCCGGCTGTATTTCGCCGCCAGGTAGGAGCGAGAGAGGTCTCGATAGTCGAGCAGCCCAGGGAACCCTCCGGCCCCCCAGTTGTAGAACCCGGAGAACCCAACAAGCGCTAGCAGGGCCAGCGCCGGAGCTTGGGCGCGCGGGTGCCGCGCAAAGATCTGCGGGCTGGCTCCGTACAGGGATGCGAGCGTGACGATGAGAATCGCCACGCAGAGCCCGGCTTTGAGGATCCCCGCTCCGGCGGGCTCGAGCGGCAAAAAAGCAACCGAAGCGCCATCGAGTGGCAGGCTGGCGGCAAGGAGCAGGAGCACGAGAGAGAGCACGATCGCGCCCAAGGCAGATACCAGCAGGAAGCGGCGCTGGCGCTCGTCCGGGAGATCGATACCCCGAAAGAAGACGTAGAGGCCGATTGCGAGCGCGCAGATAGCGCCAAGGAATGAAGCTGAGGAGGGGTTCACGCTGAGGATCACCGGAGAGGCGGCCTGCCCGGCCCCGGCCAGGGGAGCCTGCGCAAAGGCAGGGGCGGCCGAAGGGGCGAGGGGGAGGGCTAACAACACTGCGAGGGCCACGAGCCTGAGAAGCATGGACCCGTTATATCCCCGGTCCCCCCCTTGAAGACAGAGAGTAAAACGTGGCCGCACCGCCCTATGAAGACGGGTAAGGTGCAGTTCTCCCTGGCAGAATCCCCTAGGTGCCGTGATTTTGAATAGCAGCAAGCTTCTGGTACAATAGCGCGGTTGTAATGCCCTCTCGATCACCAAAGAGAGCCGCGGTTGGGATCGCCCCGGCGGCTACTTTTGTGATTGTGAGGCTCTGCTAGTGGAGCCTTGTATGAGATTCGGAATCGTCAAGAACGCCGGAGACAGTGACGACGGCGAGAAGAAGCCGCAGAGAGCTGCCCCAGAACCCCTCGGCCGCGACCGGTACGGCGAGATTGAGTCGCGGCTCGGGTATGCGTTCACGAGCCGAGAGTGGCTGGAGCGCGCGCTAACACACAGGTCTGTCCACGCCAAGGGCGCAAAGAGCGACTACGAGCGCCTCGAGTTTCTTGGAGATGCTGTCTTCGACCTGGCGGTGGCGCACCTGCTGCTCGACCACCACCCGGAGGCCCGAGAAGGGGAGCTCTCCAAGATGCGCGCTGCGCTGGTGAACACGACATCGCTCGCCGAGATCGCGCGAGCCTTGGACCTCGGCAAATTTATCCGCCTCAGCAGGGGCGAGCTGGCGAGCGGCGGCGCAGAGCGATCTTCCATCCTCGCTGACGTGGTGGAAGCTGTCCTCGGCGCGGTGTATCGCGAGGGGGGCTACGACGCCGCAAAGCTCTGCGTTGAGAGGCTGCTCGGCGAACAGCTTGTGACCGTTACGCCGCGTGATCCAAAAACTGAGCTGCAAGAGGCGCTGCACGCGACTGGGAGCGAGGCTCCTGTGTACCGACTGGAGTGCGTTGAGGGCCCTGAGCATGCGCCGATCTTCATCTCGGTGGTCGAAGTGGATGGGCAGATCGTTGGCCGGGGCCGGGGCGCAACCAAGAAGGCCTCGCAGCAAACGGCTGCTGAGGAGGCCCTCGCGCGCCTTAAGCCTGCCGATGAGATCGACCAGGAGTTCCTGGTGGGTGTTGAGCCGGCCGGACAGGGCGTTACGGTGAGCGAGGCTAGCAGCGATGGCGAGTAGCTCCCTTCCGACGGTGTGCATCGTTGGCCGAACTAACGTTGGTAAGTCGACCCTCTTTAACGCTATCGCCGGGCGGCGCAAGGCGGTGGTGAAGGACCAGCCGGGCGTGACCCGCGATCGGTGTTACGAGCTGGTTACCCGCTTTGACTTCCCCTTTACGCTGATCGACACCGGGGCGCTCGTCGGGGAGGAGGACATAGACCTCCACGACTCAGTTCGTCAGCAGACCGAGCTTGCGATGAAGCAGAGCGACGTGGTTATCGTGGTGTTTGACGGCCTCCACGGGCTGCATCCCCTCGACAGTGAGGTGCTCGACCTTGTTCGCCAGATGGGGCGGCCTGCGATCTTTGTGGCCAACAAGTGCGAGAAGCCTTCGGCAGCGATGACCGCAACAGAGCTCTACGGCTTGGGGGTAGAGGAGATTATCCCCGTCAGCGCCGCGCACCGGCGCGGCATACGGGACATTATGGCGCGGCTGAAAGAGGCTGTGGGGCCAGTGCCGCTGGACGAGGAGATGCCGGACGCCGACACCTTCGCCCCTGAGGCTGAGGCTAAGGCTGAGGCAGAGGCGGAAGCTCCGCCCGAGGAGCAGGCTGCCGAGCTGCAGGACAGCGGGCGGGCAGAGCGCATTAACATAGCGATCATTGGCAAGCCCAACGTCGGCAAGAGCACCTTCGTCAACAAGCTCCTCGGCGAGGAGCGGATGATCTGCTCGCCGATAGCGGGCACAACCAGGGACAGCATCAAGAGCGAGCTCTCCCGGGATGGGCGAGTGTTTGAGATCGTCGACACGGCTGGGCTCCGCAAGAAGGCCGGCGTGCAGGACAACACGATTGAGCGGTTTAGCAACATCAGGACCTTGCGCTCGCTCGCCCAGAGCGATGTAGCGGTCTTTCTGCTCGATGCGGCAGAGGGCATTCCCACCGAGCAGGACGCAAAGATCGTCGGTCTCGCCCACGAGAAGGGGAAGAGCCTGGTGATCGTGGTGAACAAGTGGGATCTGGTTGAAAAGGAGCCCCGCACAGCGGAGGCGTACCGGGCGGCGGTGCAGTCGGTGTTTAAGTTCGCCGCGTATGCGCCGGTAGTCTTTGTGTCGGCGCTAACGGGCCAGCGATGCCTTACAGTCCTCGACACCGTTGCAGAAGTGGCGGACGCTGCTCGCATTCGGCTCCCGACCGCTGAGGTAAACCGGGTGTTCAACGACGCGTTCCAGTCGAAGCCGCCGCCGGTCTACCGGGGAAATCCCGTTAAGCTGCTTTACGCAACGCAGGTTGCCACCAAGCCGCCGACGTTCGCCGTCTTTGTGAACTATCCTGAGAGGCTTCGGTTCAGCTACGAGCGCTACCTTAAGAATGCGGTGCGCAGGAGCTTGCCGTTTGTTGGCAACGACATCCGCATACTGTTCCGACGCCGAAGCCGGCTCACCAACGAGCGTCGAAGGGTTGCCTAGGGGCCAGACCCCACCACCACGGGGCTGGGCTAGGTAATGTCAGAGATAACGCACAGCTTTCGCGCCTCTGAGAGGGCGTACAGCTGACGAATGTTCTTTTCCTTCACGTTAAGCAGAATCACCGTCTTTTTGTCCGCCTTGAGGACGAGGTAGTCCTTCAGGGGATCGTTCTTTCGGTTGTCCTTGAGGAAAGCCTCGATCTTCTTGATGCGCTGCTCGTGTGACTTCGTATCCCTAATCTCCGCCGTCTGTTGGGCGCTCAGCACCACAAAGCTGGGGTCGAGGCACACGTTGTCTGGCCTGATAAATGTCCCGATAGTTGGCGTTGAAACTGGCTTTCCGTTGAGCTTAAGCTCGCCGCCTTCGACCAGGTACGGCCGAATAATTCGCGCAACGCCTTGGTCAAGCTGGTTTGCCGCCAAAAGCAGGGCGACGTTGCCCTTCTCCCGAATCACCTCATTGAGGCCCGAGAAGCCAAGGATTGCTGGCTGCTCAAGCTGTGAGGTGGCCTCGGTTGAGACGGTGAGGTAGGGGTTGTTATTGTCGATGCTGATGATCGTATGTGGGCCGATGCCTATGGTGAGGTTCCCGATGATCTTGTAGCCCTTCTTGTTTATCACGACCTCCGAGTACACGGGGGGCTGGGCATTCTCGTCGAACCGGATGAAGGCGTGGGTGGAGCCATCAGCCGGAAACGACTCAATGTTGAATTCCTGTGGCGGGACCGCTGGGCCGACCATCACGAAGATGCCGCGAGCGCCCGGCTTTGTGCTGAGCACGACCTTGGTTCGGCCGTCAGAGTTCTGGTAAACCCCTGACGCCATCGTCTGGATAAACTGGGCACGAGCGGGGCGGGCGGAGGCAAAGAAGCCGCAGGCCAGCGCCGTTGCGAGCGCAAGGCGGCACAGGCGTAGGCGCAACGCCCGGTCGCGATTGCAACTGCCGCTCATTCTCCCCGCTCTATCGCCCATTGCCTTCATAATTCTGGGTATCGGCACTACTACCGGATAACCTTAAGGTATACATTACGGCCAATCCCTGCCAGACTCAGGAGCCGTAGGGATATGCGAGTAACGAAGTTTTATTTACGTCGGAGCTGATGTGATCCTCATCCTCGATTTCGGTTCGCAGTACACGCAACTTATCGCCCGCCGGGTACGGGAGCTCAATGTTTACAGCGAGGTGAAGCCTTGCACGACAGATCCCCGTTCCGTGGATCTGCGGGGAGTGCGGGGCATTGTCCTCTCAGGGGGGCCAGCGAGCGTTACAGCCGATGATGCGCCCGACTTCAACTCGCAGTGGCTCTCAACTGGCTTGCCCACGCTCGGGATCTGTTACGGGATGCAGCTGATGGCGCACCACTTCGGCGGCGCGCTTGGGCGGGGTGCGGCGCGGGAGTATGGGCCGTCCACCATCACAATAGAGCGCAGCGAGGGGATCTTCGCGCCGTGGAAGAGCGGTGAGAGCCTTTCGGTCTGGATGAGTCACGGCGACCACGTGGAGAGGCTGCCGGAGGGATTTGTGGGGCTTGCTTCGAGCGGCGGCGCGCCGATTGCGGCGATGCAGCACTCGAGCAAGCCGTTGGCTGCGCTTCAGTTCCATCCAGAGGTCGTTCATACCCCGCAGGGAAAGGAGATTCTGAGAGGCTTCGTGTATGGGATGGCGGGCTGCAAGCCGGACTGGACTCCGGGGAACTTCATAGATCAGTCGGTAAAAAGGATCTCAAGCGAGGTCGGCCCCACTGCCCAGGCTATCTGTGCTCTCAGCGGCGGAGTTGACTCTACTGTCGCAGCGGTGCTCGTGTCGCGCGCCCTCGGCGCGCGCCTGCACTGTATCTTCGTGGACAACGGCCTCCTCAGGAAGGGCGAGGGCGAGTCGGTCATGAAGCGGCTTCGGGGGCTCGACCTCAATGTGGAGCTGGTTGACGCCAGGGCGCGCTTCCTTGGGGAGCTGAAAGGGGTCACGGATCCGGAGAAGAAGAGGAAGATAATCGGCCGGGTTTTCATCGAGGTGTTTGAGGAAAAGGCGAAGGCGCTCAAGGGCATCACGCACCTTGTGCAGGGAACGCTCTATCCAGACGTTATTGAGAGCGTCTCGGTGCGCGGCCCCTCCGCAACTATCAAGACACACCACAACGTTGGGGGGCTTCCGGAGAGGCTTAACTTTAGGCTGATCGAGCCGTTTCGTGAGCTCTTCAAGGATGAGGTGAGGGCGCTTGGAAGGGAGCTCGACATGCCGCAGGAGATCCTGCAGCGACAGCCGTTTCCTGGCCCGGGGCTCGCGGTTCGTGTTCTTGGGGAGGTCACCCCGGAGAGGGTGCGAACTCTGCAGGACGCAGACAGCATCTTCCTCGAGGAGATCCGCTCTGAGGGCTTGTACGCTGGGCTGTGGCAGAGCTTTGCTGTGCTCCTTCCGGTTCGCAGCGTTGGGGTTATGGGGGATGGGCGGACCTACGATGAGGCCATCGCGCTGCGGGCGGTGCACTCTGAGGATGGAATGACTGCCGATTGGGCCTTCCTGCCCGAGGCGCTCCTTCGCCGTGTCAGCAACCGAATTGTGAATGAAGTGAAGGGGATTAATCGCGTTGTCCTCGACATCTCAAGCAAGCCCCCGGCGACGATTGAGTGGGAGTAGTGGCGTGCGGTTCGGCTCGGCCAGTCTCCTCGCGGAATAACAAAAGAGAGCCGCAACATGGGCTGGTACTCACGCAGCAACAACGGCCCTGACAAACCATTAGGACGAGTTGCGTACCTAGACGGCATCAGGGGCTGGGCATCATTTGCTGTCTTGCTGTCGCACGTTCTTATGTGCTTTCTGGTGCTGTCAACTCCGTCTCTTCAATTCAACAAAGCTAGGCTTGCGGAAGACTTGGCGACCCACAATTACCTTGATATCTCAGCCGGAATAGTCTTGAGGTTTGCTTCTGACAGGCGCCTCGCCGTGATGGTTTTCTTCGTGCTGTCCGGCTACGTGTTGAGTGTTGGCCACCTCAACCCGGCGAAAAGAAAGCTGGCTCTGGCGGCAATATCCCGATATTTCCGCCTTATGATCCCTATTTTAGCCACGAGCATTATCGCCTATCTCCTGTTGAAATTTGGCCTCATGTTCAATCTTCAGGTGGCGACAGCCCCAGAACGGTCGTCCGGCTGGCTCGGTACTTTCTATCAATTTGAGGCGAGCATTAGGGATGTGGTCGCGTTTTCGTTCTATGATGTTTTTTTCAGGTATGACAGCCGCACATCATACAACTCAAGTCTCTGGACTATGGCTGTCGAGCTGTACGGCTCATTCGTCATTTACGCATACCTCGGCATCTTTAGGGCAACGGCGAAAGTGCCATGGAGATTGAGCCTGCTTACCACGCTCTCGCTTTTCGTGCTGGCGCCAGTGTTTTCATGCTTTTTTATTGGCTACATCTTGGCTGAGGTGAATCAGAAATATGCCAGTGGCCCGTTCTCTGGCCGCGTTTCAGCAAGAACAGTTGACGCTCTCTCTGCCGCAGTTTTCTTCCTTACTGCAGTTGTCTCAACGTATTGGAGGGCGAGTGGCCACCACATATGCATTTTTGCGGCAGCTCTTGTGGCTTCAGTGTCCTTTTCAGGCTCGCTGAGGCGGGTTTTTGCGGGCAGAGTCTCGCAGTTTTTGGGGCGCATCTCATTTCCCCTGTACCTTATTCAGATCCCAATTATCTGCTCCTGGTCATCCTACCTGTATTTGCGATTGCCAGAGCTTGGAATGGATGTCGCTACCTCGAATCTTGTTAATCTTTTCTCAACAATCTTGTTGGCCCTGGTATCAGCGGCGCTTTTGCTTCCGATAGAGCGTTTTAGTGTCGCCTATGCCAAGAAGATTGGCGGCTTTTTATTGAGCTAGCGGGGGGGCATGGTCCGGGCAACTTTGACCCAGAGCGCACCCCCGGAGAGGCTCGCTGCAGGGAGATAGTCGCATGAAGGATCGGTGGAGCCGATTTATTGAGGTCGGCGGCGAAACGTTCGAGGTTATCTTCTTTCGCCGGCCCTTCCGTGAGGGCCTGGAGGCTCGCATGCAGGTTCGCGGGGTGGAGATCTCGCTGGCCGAGCTCGGCTTGGGCGAGCAGGAGCTCCTCCAGCGAGCGCGCGAGCGTATCGAGGCCGAGCTGCGGGCTACACGGTGATGTCTAGCGAGTGCGGCGAGGCCTTCTTAGCGACCGGCTCTTCGGTGGCTTCCTGGGGAGGCCGTTCATCGGTCTCCTCAAGCGTGCCCGGCGATGAGCGCTGGTTCCTGCGCTCGCGGCGCAGCGAGTCTTGGCTGTGCCCTACGCGGTAGCCTGCCTCACGCACGTTCGGCGAGATTAAGGCCGGCGAGAATGCGGCGAAATGTGCTCGATCAACTTGCATAGTGCCCTCCTTGGCAGCAGTTGAAGACAGTTCATCCCTGATGTTTATGGATTCGGCGCATTCGGGGAAAATCTTGAGGCAGGCTTGCAAGCCCTGCTGATTCCGCGGGGTTAGAGGGTAAGTTCCCCATAGTCGCTGCGCCAAATAGACGCGCCGCCTCAAGCGCCCGTGGAACCCGGCCGAACCTCAGGGCAGGGGAAATAGCGGGCTCCGCCCCAGCCTCAAGCATCAAAGGTATATGACCAGCGAAAAGCGAAACACTGCGATCTTCACGGCGTTCGACGATTCTGAGGCCCCTGAGCTTGCAACACCGGAGAGAAATCTCCTGCGGGCTGTGCTCCTCAACGCGATCTCTGACATGAACAGGGACGGGGAGTTTTCGCGGAAGGCCAGGGACTACTTTCTCAACAAGGAGGAGGACTACCTCTTTTCGTTCCAGTCGGTGTGCGGATTCCTGAATATCAACCCGCACCATATCCTCATCCTCGTTGGGCTGGAGAAGTCAGACCGATTCCCGTTGGCCCATGCACAGACGGGCGGCTTGCGCGAGGGCATCGATGATGATGAGGCGCCTCCGTCACGTGGCGAGGTAGCCCCTAAGCTGCCGCAGTGAGTTGCCGCAGCGGGGCCCCTTCGGATACTCTCCCCGCATGCGAGCCCCTTCCACGCCTGAAGCTGAGGAGTACGTCGGCCTTAAGTTCATTGACAGGCCAGGCGCCTCTGCGCGCTCGCCACTAGTGGTCTTAGTTCACGGGCGAGCGGGCAATCGGGAGGTTATGTGGTCGTTCGAGCGATGCGTGCCTCATGGGGCTGGGATCGTCGCATTTGAGGGCTTCCTTCCGGATGCCATCGGCGGCTTTAGCTGGTGGGACATGACAGCGGAGGGGCCGAAACGCGGGGCGATTGCTGCAGCTGCCTCGCGGGTGTCGTTTGCGCTTGAGCGCTTTATCGACCTTCAGGGCCTCGCCCCGTCAAGGATCGTCGCACTTGGGTTCTCTCAGGGAGGGGTGCTGCTGTCGAGCGCCGTCTTGGCTGGGGAGCTTGAGGTTGCAGGCCTCGGCGTGCTTGCGGGGCTTGTGCCCAAGGCGGACGGCGGGCCGCGAGTTCGCGGGTGCCCGAAGGTATTCATGGCGCACGGCACAAAGGATGAGGTTATCCCGATTGAGCGTGCGAGACATGGGGCCGAGACGCTGCGCGCGCTTTCGCTCGATGTGTGCCTTGTTGAAGATGACGTTGGCCACAAGGTTGGCATCGAAGGCACCCGGGCGCTCAAGGCCTGGCTCCACGCTGTTCTTGAGGATGGCAGATGACGCGCTGGCCACAGCCGCAGTCAGCGCCCCGGGGCGAGGGCTAGCAGCCTGAATCAAGCCCGTTTTTTTTACCTGAAGCCCCCAGTGGAGGCGCCCCATCTTAACGTGTTGATATGAGGAGCCTTCGGTCCCTGAGCCGGCCCACCGGCTGGGTAGGGCAGGCCTCAATCCCTTGAGGGAGACAGCCGCCGCATGGCGATCACGGTTTTAAGCAGGGTCATCAACGAGACGTTCGTCAAGACGCTCACGCGCGCCGGAAGCTCGAGCTCCCCGTCGGCTTCCGTAGCGGGCGGCACGTCGCTTGGCGCAAAGTCAGAGGTCTCGCTGTCGGCCGGACTGCGAATCGGGGCGCGTGACTTCGGCGCAGCGGTGCAGCTTCTCAACAACGGAGTGTCTGTGGTTAATGTCGCGCGCTCTGCTAACGAGAAGCTGCTCGAGATCGTGGGGAAGATCGAGGGGGTCGTGCGAGATGCGTCAAAGGGTGGCGTGACGGTGGGCAAGGCGCGCCGGCTTCGGGCGGCCTTTGAGGACGCCGCCCGAGAGTTCAACGCCGCGCTAAAGCAGAGCGCGGACCAGAAGCTTGACGTCTTCGACGTGGACGATCTTTCAGCCGTGCTGACGCGGGGGGGGCTTGAGCCCGCAAAGGTCAGCGAGATTGCGCTCGCGTTCAAGAAGATTACGCCACTCACAAAGTCCAGGGTCGACTCCGAAGGGAAGGTGACCTCGCGCACGAACCTTATTCCAACCGATGAATTTGCTCGGGCGCTCAAGCAGGCGGTCTTTGATCCTGAGGATCCCCTAGCCGAGGATCCGGTCGGCAGCTTCGTAAGCGTTCGCGAAAAGCTAAAGGACCTGCGTGAGAGCCTGAGGTCAAACGTCCGCTCTCTCGACGATACGGCCGAGGTGGTCTCAAAGAACATCGACCTCGTGCGAGTAGTGGGCCTCGCCATGCTCGATCTCTCAAGCTCGCTCTCCACGAAGGACACGGCCGTCACCGTCGCAGAGGAGCTCCAAGCGCGCATTCGGCAGGGGGCGCCACTGCTGGCGGAGCAGGCCCATAATCTGCAGGCCATCGCCGTGGCCGGCCTCACGGCCATGGGCAGCCAGGACTCGAAGTAGTTGGCCTCGGGTGGACCGGAATAGGGGAGCGCACAAAGCAAATCCAATAGTTAAGCGCTGGCCTAAAGGATCCGACCCTTACCGTAGGCACTTTAACCGCGACCCCGTCTCTGCTACTGTTTAGCGCGCAACTTACCTAAAGTACTAGGCTACTATGGATCGCGACTCACTCCTATCTTTCGGCCCGAATGCTGGCTATCTCACCGAGCTCTACCAGCTCTACCTCACCGACCCCTCTGTTCTTGAGCCCGAGTGGGTTGAGTTCTTTAAGGGGCTAGAGGCAACCAACGGAAATGGGCACGCAAATGGGCACATCAGCCAAGAGGTCTCGGCGGCGGTAGTGGCGAGTGCCCATGTGGCCGTTGCCGACAAGGTCGTCGATGGCTTCCGCCGCTTCGGGCACCTCGCCGCCAAGGTGAGCCCCATCGTTCACGGGGGCATGCAGCCCCTTTCGCCGCCAGAGCTAACTCCGGCGTTCTACGGAGAGCGGGCCGCGCCATCATCGGTTCAGATCGCTTCGTACCCATTCGGTGGCCGCAGCTACGACACGCTCGCGGGGCTCCTCGCAGCGCTCGATGCAACCTACTGCGGCTCAATCGGCTTTGAGTATGAGCACCTGACCCTTGCAGAGGAGCGGGAGTGGCTGCGGTCGCGGATTGAGGAGCGCGA
>JAFMJG010000030.1 GCA_017853605.1 bacterium | reverse complement strand
TCGGCGGCTTTCTCCACCTCTACATCGGCCAAGAGGCCGTTGCGGTGGGGGCCATCTCGGTCCTCAACGACGAGGACTACATCATGACGGCGTACCGTTGCCACGGCCACTACCTCGCCCGCGGCGGCGACTCGCGCGCCGGCATGGCTGAGCTGCTCGGCAAGGCGACAGGCTGCGCCAAGGGCCGCGGCGGCTCGATGCACTTTTACGACATACCTCGGCGATTCATGGGGGGCTGGGGCATTGTGGGCGCGCAGGTGCCGGTTGCAGCAGGGCTCGCGTTCGCTGAAAAGTACAAGGGCACCGACAACATCGCTATCTGCTTCCTCGGCGATGGCGCGATTAACATCGGCTCCTTCCACGAGGGGCTCGCGCTCTCGGCCCTATGGGGCATTCCGGTCATCTACGTGATTGAGAACAACTACTTCGCAATGGGAACGCCCCTTGAGAAGACGGCAGCAACCGATGACCTTTCGATCCGCGCCCTTGCATACCCGATGGCGCGCGACACCGTAGATGGCCACGATGTCTTTGCGGTCCGCTCATGCATCCATGCGGCGGCAAAGCGGGCGCGTGAGCAGAAGCTCCCAACCCTCATCGAAGCCAAGACCTACCGCTATCGCGGCCACTCGATGGCAGATCCCGCCAAGTACCGCACGCAGCAGGACGTCGATTCCTGGAAGTCTCGTGACCCGATAAAAGTGCTCGGAGAGAAGATGGATGCGCTCGGCATGAAGCCCCTGCGCGAGCAGATCGACGAGGATATTGAGAGCGAGATACAGGACGCCGTCCGGTTTGCGGAGGAGTCTCCGTTCCCTGCCCCAGAAACAGCCTTGGATTACACGTATGTCTAACGCCATGCTTAACGACACCCAATCACAGCCAGCCGTGCGCGAGATCCAGATTCGCGACGCTCTCCAGGAAGCAATGACCGAGGAGATGCTCCGCGACGACCGAGTGTTCCTCATCGGAGAGGAGGTGGGCGGCTACAACGGCGCCTACAAGTGCTCCAAGGGGATGCTGGACCAGTTTGGCCCAAAGCGTGTCATCGACGCACCGATCGCGGAAAACGGCTTCGCCGCTATGGGCATTGGAGCCGCGATGGCGGGGCTCCGTCCGATCGTTGAGTTCATGACATTTAACTTCTCCCTTTGCGCAATCGACCAGATCATCAACACGGCAGCGAAGGCGAGACTGATGTCGGCGGGCGCCATCTCATGCCCGATCGTCTTCCGGGGTGCCGGAGGAGCAGCCTTCCAGCTTGGCGCGCAGCACGCCAACTCGTTCGAGCAGTTTTATGCCTACACTCCGGGCCTAATCGTGCTTGCGCCAGCGACGCCGCACGACATGAAGGGGCTGCTGAAGAGCGCCATCAGGGACGAGAACCCGGTAGTCTTCTTTGAGTCTGAGCTTACCTACGGCTTGCGCGGCCCGGTTCCGGAGGGCGAATACCTTGTTCCGATCGGCAAGGCGGACATCAAGCGGGCGGGCTCAGACGTGACTCTCATCACCTGGTCGAAGAACCTCTTCCTGACCCTTGAGGTGGCGGAGGAGCTTGCGCAGGAAGGAATCTCGGCTGAGGTGATAGACCTTCTGACCCTCAGGCCGCTCGACCGCGAGGCCGTCCTGAACTCAGTCGCAAAGACTCACCGCTGCGTCATCGTGCAGGAGCAGCACGAAGTGGCGAGCTACGGTGCGTGGCTTGCCACCATGATCACAAGCTCCATCTTTGACGAGCTGGATGCGCCCGTGCAGGTCATCTCATCGCTTGAGGCGCCAATGCCCTACTCCAAGGCCCTTGAGGTCGTGATCCTTCCGAGCAAGGCGCGGGTGGTGCAGGCGGTGCGCGACATCTGCTCGTAGCAGGGAGGCGCTTGGCGAGGCCATGGCGGTCATCCCGTTCAAGAACTGGGCGCCTTCGGTTGATGCGTCGTGCTTCATCGCCCCCGATGCGTGGGTGATAGGTCAAGCCTCAATTGGGGCCCGCTGCTCGGTTTTCTTTGGCGCCGTAGTGCGGGGCGACATTCAGGCTATTTCAGTCGGCGAGGGCACAAACCTCCAGGAGCATTCGCTCGTGCACACGTCACACGGCATGTCCCCTGCACGGATTGGCAAGGGGGTGACCGTGGGGCATCGGGCGATCATCCATGGATGCTCGATCGGCGACGGCTCCCTCATCGGCATGGGAGCCACCATCCTTGACAACGCGACGATCGGGGAGCAGTGCATCGTTGGCGCGCACACCCTCGTGCCCAAGGGCATGGTCGTCCCGGCGCGAAGCCTCGTAGTCGGCACGCCTGCGAAGATTGTGCGCCAGATAACCGAAGAAGAGGCCAATAGCCTCGCTGAATCTGCAGTCAGCTACCAGAGACTCGGCGCCTCGTACCGTGATGCCCTCTCCGTCGAGCGCAGTTGAGCTTCGCGCCGGCAAACAGAAGCCCTAAAATTGTGGCTTATCCGTGCTCTTTCTGAATCCCTGTCGGGACTTCATGCTCGGGCTTTCGGCAGGATTCCGGATGAGATTCCGATCTCCGGAGTTTCTTTGACTTCACGCCGGCGCCCCCGTATCCAGGACGTATGCAACACTCACACGCCCAAAAAGAACCTTCAGCTGATGCCACCCTTGACGGCCTCCAGAGCCCAGACGCTCTGCCGGCTCCCGCAGTGGTGCCTGTCACTAGCAGCTCAGCCTCTATTAAGCAGGCCTTTGAGCGGCACCTGCTCAGGGATGGCGTCCCGGCATTCGTTGCCGCGGTTATGCCCGACGGCTGTCCCGGGCTGACAATCGAAAAGTCGGGGGTCAGCCACCCCGTCCTGCGCGCGGAGCACGCGAGCCTCTCGGTTGAGGTCCCACGAGCCCTCAAGGACGACAAGGTTCCAGGGGCAGTGCTCTCCCTCCTTGCACAGCACGTGGTCGTCGGAGCTCTCTCGGCCTTCGCCGCAGGGGAAGCGGTGCCCACATCCGCCAAGGAGACTTTGGCACTGGCTGCCAAGGCTATGGCGGGGAAAGCTCTCTCTCTCGACTCCGAGATTAGGGGCTTTGTCGCCCAGCTCTTTCCGAAGGATTCCGCCCCGTTCAAGGAGCGCATCGAGGCGTTGAGCAGGGACCTAGCCCGACCGATTAGGGACAAGGACGCAAAGGACACGTTTGCCCTGCGAAACTCTGTCACAGGGCGCCTTGGCTCAATCGCTGAGCTTCGGGCCCTGCGGTGGCTTCAGGGCGATGCGGGCCAGCACGACAAGTTTTGCGCAACCGGGGAGGCCGCAGTGGCAAGCCTTCGGAGCGCCATCGACACCTTCATGGGCAGCGCGATACTTTCCGGCGACTTCGACCGCGCCAACAGCGCGCTCAATCTCAAGCAGCTCGTGATGGATGCCCTCAACCGGGGAGCGTTTGCCTCGGCGCCACCGAGCTTTCTGCTTCCCCAAGAGGATCGGCAGCCGCTCCAGCACCTCTCTCCAGAGGCTAAGATACGGCAGGTCATGCGTGGTCCGAAAGTTGCGGCAGCCCGCCCATTCGCTGCCAGCCACCGAAAGGAGCTTGCGGGGGAGCTCTCAGCTGCGATCGCCCTCGATTACCTTGAGGCAAAGGCTGGGGCGCCCCCTGAGAGCAGCACCCGCCACATGTGGGATCTCTTCGGGAGCCTGCTCGAAGCGGCTAAGGGCCTGGAGTCGATTCTGAAGCCCGGCGCTATTGATGAGCCGCTTCCCCCGGCGCTGCGCGGGTTTGTCTCGAGCCTGGCAAGCCTTAGCCTCAGGCCAGAGGAGTTGTCCGGTGCATGCAACCTGATCCTGAAGCGCGAGTCGACGATGGAGATGCACTCTCGCTCGGCATCGGGCTCGCCGGAGATCGCGCGCGAGAACATTAAGCACCTCCTCAGCCTTGTTGAGCTCGACGTTGCATGGGCGCCTGGCAACCAGGATGCCCGCCGGGCGCTGCTCTTGCGGCACGTGCCCCGTCTCGCTGAAACTGTGACGCGCACCCTGCAGGTATCTGCGGCGTACCTCTTTTCGGGGGCGAAGCAGAGCATCCAGGGTAACGATATGCGTGCGCTCCACGAGGATGCTGATCTGCTTCAGCGCGTGCAGGATGCCCAGCAATCACTCGCAGTCCTCTCTCGGTGCATGCCGCCTGAGTCCTTTCCTGAGCGGCAGCAAGCCGAGATCCGCGAGCAGCTCTCGGAGGTCGAGGCTGCAATCAGGATGCCAGTCAAGCTCGTTGCGCCGGTATCGACTGCCGAGAAGCTCCTTGCCTTGCGGGACAACTCCGCAGCCTTTCCGCCGGGGGAGCTCGGCCAGGAGCTGCAGCGCCTCGCCAGGAACAGCCGCCCAAAGCTGCTGCGGCAGGCTGAATCAGAGGTTTCAGAGGTGCTGGCAGAGGCCAAGAGGGCTGACGAAAATGCCGACTTGGAGCTCTTTTGCGCGATAGCAACTCGGCTTGCCTCGCTCATCAAGCTGTCTCCAGCTGAATCATCTATACGGCAGGAGTGCGCTCCGCAGTTTGACGAGCTCCTCTTCGAGCACATCAAGCTGCTGGGGGACTGGGGGGCAGGCCCTATCCAGGAGGCCTCAACGCTCCTCTCGTCCCAGTTAAGCCCCTCCAGGGGTGCCGAGATACTCAAGGCTCAGGATGCCTTTGCCGAGACGCTTGTGCTCCTCCATAACTTGCGCCAGGCGATCAAGGCGGCAGGGAGCGAGGACACGGCGCGTCACGTCAACCACATCCAGATCCTCGTCGACAAGATGTTCGAGGATAACTCGGTGCTTGCGACCTACCTCGTTCGGGGCTTGGCTGAGCGGCTGAGGGGCAAGGCTCCATCGGAGGACGATAAGTCGCTCGCTGGCGTGCTACGCACCTTTTTTGTAGAAAGCCTGCGGGACAGGCGACAGAGCCAGCCTATAGACAGTAGCTTAATGAATGCCTTTAACAACGCCGCGGACAGGTGGCAGGATCGTTAGGAGGGCATCGCGGCCTGGCACAGCCCGCTCGGCAGCGACCCCTCTTCGAATCCTGCGGGTTCTTAAGTGCCCTATAAACGACAGTTTGCGACACGTAGGCGCCTCAACTGTTTGCAACCACCCCAACTCGGTGCCTAGTATCCAGCTAGAGGCATCACGCTGCCTTTCAGGCCCCATACCCTTGGGGCACATTCTTATACGGGTAGAGACATCGAAGAGATGGTTTTTGGTCACGCCCTTGGGCGCCTTGACCGTGCATGTAGCGTAATGCCCGGTGATGGCGCTTTGGGGTCGTGCATGTTGTGCGACGCAAACGCTTTCAAGAAAGGAGAGACGGTCATGCGTCTTATACTGTGTGTTGTTTCGTTAGTTGTTGTTCAGTCAATAGCGTTCGGGCAGACGGCCGAGATCGAGATCCTCAAGGAGGACCTGTCGAGAACTAAGGATCCCGAGATCCGGGCAGACTTGCAGCGGCAGCTGCGAATTCTCGAAAGGAAGCAAACCTCCTCAGCTAATCAGGGTCCCCTGCTTGGCAGCGGGGCAGGCCTCAATTCGGGAGGGGTAAGCAATCTCTTGAGGAACGGTTCCATATCGGGCCCCAACGGGACCCTGAATCGAGCAGGTCTGGTGACTGCCGGCGGCGCTCGTCTCGGAAGGGCAGGCTTAGGACTTCCCGGCGGCCTCGTTGTCACCCCCTCGGGTGGCATCGCAGGAAACGGCCTGGTGAACATTAGGCCGAATGCGGGAGCGATCGCCTTCCCTGGCGTGGCGATAAATCGCGCTGGGGTCTCGGCTTTCGGGCTTAAATTCGGTCGCGCCGGTTTCGGTATCGGCGGCTTCGGCTGGAAGTGACAAACTCGGGGCACATCCACAACCAAAGGTTTTTACCTTCGATGTCGCCCCACCTTTTCCTCGTGTTCGATGCTCTCCCCTTACGTCTCGCATCCATGCCGGCCCCGGCATCGCATCGCTGTGGTGCATAGAATCCGGTCGCTGCTGTAGTAGCCGAGAGCCCTCAGGCAACGGCTCCTCGCGAACACAAACGCCTGCGCAGCGCACATTGCGGCGCCGCTCAACGGGCGAGCAGGGGTGCGGCTCTCTTGCTGTCGACCACCTTTTCGTTGAGCCCATCAACTGCTCGCGCAATGTCCTCCATAAGCTTAGCCATGAGGCTGCTGTGGCTGCGGAGGAGGTCCTCAAAGTCATCGCGGACGAAGACCTTGCAGACGCTCGGCCTTGAGGCAACGACGGTGGCACAGCGCGCCTGCCCCGTGAGCGCAGCGAGGGCTCCGAAGATCTCATCTCGCTGAATCTCTCCCACCTTCTCCCCATGCACGAATACCTCGGCTCCCCCCTCAACAAGAGAGAGCACTTCGCGGCTAAACTCCCCCTCCTTAAGTATCACCTCACCCTGCCCAAATGAGCGGTACCGAGGCAGCGGCGGAACGCTCTGCGACTTGAGCTGCGCGAAAGCCGAGAAGTGAGTGGCTGCAGCGGTAGAGACGAAGGCCGTCCAGATCTTAAGCAGCTCTATATCGTGCTGAAGCACGGCCTCGACCGCCTCACGATCGTAGGCGAGGATCTGAGATGACGGTGCCTCGCCGTACAGCCGTATCGGCCCAAGCCCAAATGCCCATGGCCCGATGATATCTCCAGCCTGAAGCCGCTGTACCGGCTTGTCGAGCGCCTCAAGCCAGGCCTCACCGGTATCTACTACCCACACGGCGGAGGGATTGAGCGCCATCACCCCATCTTTCCGTAGCGGCCGCGCGGTTACGCCGCTGGAGATCTGCTCTAAGATCTCTCGCGAGACCGCTGCGCTCAGCTCCCTTAAGGATTTCGCGTCGTTGGCCAAGATACGTTTTGTCACCATGGCAACCTCTCTCTCAACCTTTGCAGCGGCCCGCCCCCGGGCGCCCTTGCGCCGATGCTGGGGCCTGGACACCCGGCGCATGCCGCTCAATTTTGTGGGGGGACCGGCATAACACCGTGGACCGTACCCCTCCACAACGGTATAACCCGCAGGTCTAGACCCCCTCTCTGTTAAGGTGCCCATGGACGCATCAAAGATTCAGGCCTTCATGACCCTCGCCGGGCAGCCGACCCGCGAAACGCTCGATGCCCTCGATCCCGATACGAGAACTCTCGGGGCGCAGCTCCTCCTTTCGGAGGTTCTTGAGTACGTAATTCACGGATTAGGGGTTACTCCGGCAGTAAACGGCACCCCAATCACTGCCCCCGATGCGCTGACCTACGCAAGCAGCAGCCCGCCAGACACAACGGAGATGGTCGATGGCCTCGCGGATGTCGCGTACACGATGTACTGGAACGCGTGCGCGTTTGGCGTTCCCCTGGAGGAGGCCTTCGAGCTCGTGTGCGACAACAACCTTGAGAAGTTCGTCAAGCTTCCGCAGTGGCCCGAGGCGGCGCGCGAGCTCGCTCGCCACGAGTGGCACTGTGAGCTCGAGGTGTCGTGGCCAAGCGAGGTCGTAAAGGTTGAGGTGCTGCGGATTGAGGGGGCGTTCTTTGCTGTCGGCAAGGATGCGCGCGGGAAGGTTCGGAAGCCCTCGACGTACCGGCCCGTGGACCTCTCGCGCCTGGTAGCGAACTCGTAGGCTCATGAAGCTCTGCCGATTCGGAGAGCCGGGCCGCGAAAAGCCCGGGATTGTGGCTGGCCACGAGAGGCTTGATGTCTCTTCAGCCGTTGCTGACTTCAACGAGGAGTTTTTCGGATCCGGGGGGATCAGCTGGCTCTCCGAGTGGCTCGCGTCCGGCGCCAACAATCCTCCCCGTATTGGCCCCTCATCCCGAGTCGCGCCGCCTCTTGCTCGGCCCAGCAAGATCATCTGCGTTGGGCTCAACTACCGCGAGCACGCTGTGGAGACGGGCTCGCTGCTGCCGCCAGAGCCGATGATCTTCGGCAAGGCCACCACGGCGATGTGCGGCGCCTTCGATCCGATCATCCTCCCCCGTGGCGGCGAGAAGACGGACTGGGAGGTGGAGCTCGCTGTGGTCATCGGCCGCCGCGCCTCGTGCATTAGCGAGGCCGACGCGCTTGAACATGTTGCGGGCTATTGCATCATGAACGACATCAGCGAGCGGGCTTTTCAGAAGGAGCGCGGGGGCCAGTTCATAAAGGGCAAGAGCTGCGACACCTTCGCCCCTTTTGGGCCATTCCTGCTCACGGCTGACGAGATGCCCAGCACCGATGGGCTCTCCCTCATGCTCTCCGTGAACGGCTCAACGATGCAAAACGGATCAACCAGCGACATGGTGTTCGGCATCCCCTTCCTCATCTCGTACATCTCTCGCTTCATGACCCTGCTGCCAGGCGACGTGGTAAGCACCGGGACCCCCTCCGGAGTCGGCGCCGGGCTGCGCCCGCCCCGCTTCCTTGCGGCGGGAGATGTCGTAGAGTACTCGATATCGGGCCTCGGATCATGCCGAAACGAGGTCATGGCGCACAGCCAAGTAGCGCGATAGCGTAGTGCAGATGCCATGAACCAGGGACTCACCACGCCATCGGGCTATGCCTCTCACACGATCCTGGTTCATGGGCTGGGTCGCACCCGCTACGACATGCTGCTGCTGGCGCGAAGGCTGCGGCGCCAGATGCCCAACTCTGAAGTCCACCTCTTTGGCTACCCCTCGCGGCGAGCCTCTATCCGTGAGGCTGCGCAAGAGCTCAACGTGTTCTTGGCCAAAGCCTCAGGCGGCGCGCCAACCTCATTTGTGGGGCACTCCCTGGGCGGGATCATCGTGCGGGCCCTCGACCTGCATGAAGTTCCGGCGGCGCCGCTGCGCCGTCTGGTAACCCTCGGAACGCCCCACAACGGGGCAGCGATCGCAAGCTTCCTCTCGCGGTATCGGCCGATGCGAGGCCTCTTCGGCCCCGTGCTCTCTGAGTTGGGGGACCTGAAGCTAGTTGGCCCCCCGAGGCAAGTCGAGATCGGCTGCATCATCGGCGGCAGGAAGAGCCGCTGGGGCTACCTGCCGCTCCTCGGTGAGGACAACGACGGGCTCGTCACGGTGAGCGAAGCGCTTCACCCCCAAAGCAGCGACTACGTCCTGCGGCCACTGTTCCATGGGCTCTTGCCTTTTTATGGCGAAACCGCCCGCCTGGCGGCCGCTTTTTTGATGAACGGCTCATTCAGGTAACCGCGCTCGGGCGGCCGCCTCTCGACCCTCCCGAATTGTGCTCTTTCGCCGAGACAAATTGCGCGGACAGTCGCCGCCCGACTATCCCGCCGGGGTCTTCAGGCAATTCCCTCAGGCAGAGGAAGGAATGAAACCTTTCTTTGCGATCCTGTTCTGCACCGTGCTCTGGACAGCTTTGCGCTCGAAGCTCCCCATCGCAGCACAGACCTGCTACCCAGAAAGACCTTCCGGACAGGCCGACCACCGTCCATCAACCACTTGCAACTACTTGCGAAAAAGCAATTGGTTTTCCTAGCACTTCGACTCTTTTGAAGGGCGGATTCTTTGACTTACCCAACATCAGGGATTACCGTAGTCGCGAGTCTCGAAGCGGATTCGAGGATCTCACGGTTTTTAGCCCATTTTTAATCTCGTAAGAGAGGTTTTAAGCATGATACGGCAACCTGAACCGGATCTGGTGCCATTCAAGTGCACCGAGGGGGTATATGAGGGCGGTGGCCTACGAGTGTCGTGGGCCGACGAGAGGAGAAGTTACGAGTACGAGGTGTTTGTCGACGAGCTCGACCATGCGTCAAAGGTGGCGATCTGGCGGCATGATGGAAGAATAATCTTGACCACCACGGACCGACAGAAGAGCTGCCTAGTGCTTGGACCGCTTCGACTCGAGCTCTACACTACTGTGATCGCCAATCAGCACGGACACAAAGTGTCTTGCTCGATGGCCGCGGACCTCCCCCAAGAGGTTGCAAGCAGCTTGCGGGTGAAGCCGTTGGTTGCTGAAGGCAACAAAAAGAAGGGCAAGAAGCGTCGCTAGCGATTCTGTCTTCCCGGAGATTTGTGTCGCAGCGGGGTTAGGATTCTTTCCTGCCCCGCTGCGCATTCACTGTTGCGCAATCCTCGAATCCGCGCGGCTCTCCATCGAGAGGGCCATCTCCTGGGCACCTCCTTCGCTATGGCAAGTAACGGCTGGCACCCCGTACTTATTAGCGACCATCGAGCAGCTATCTTTCCTGTCCTAAGGTCCTTACTGAGCGTGCCTAGCAGTTGAGCGCGGGATAGAGCTCTCGCTAAAAAAGCCCCGGGCACCAGCGGTGGGGAACTTATAGATTAGCCGCTGCTAACCCT
Source organism: bacterium (assembly GCA_017853605.1). Classification (GTDB taxonomy): domain Bacteria; phylum Bdellovibrionota_C; class UBA2361; order UBA2361; family OMII01; genus OMII01. Next base: position 14,807 of record JAFMJG010000030.1, on the reverse strand, counting down.
CATACATTTAGCGAGCAACCGCTCGTTTGCGCCCTTGGGTGTTGGCACTGGCTTTTGAACAAAGACCATATCATCCCTCTAACTCGTGAGAGAATTCCTGGCTATCGGTTCCTTCGACGAGCGCACGGTCTCTTGCCACAGCCCGCTGACACGCAGGGCCGCACTAGGCCCCTCGAGGAGCCCATAGCTTCTGGATGCCGTGCACAAGCTCTAATGTCTCGCGCTGCAATTGGCCTGGCGTCATCAGCTTCGACGAGCACTTACGGCGAAACTCTTCGAGAATGGGAATCATCACTCGCTCAGTATTCTCATCAAATCGTGCTTCTTCATCACACGTGATGGGGCAGTGCTTTCAAGTAGCTAACGTCGCAGCCGTCCACCACGTTGGCCAAATTCGGCTCAGGCCACAGAAACAAATTGCGCAGCTCACTGCCCCCTGCGTATCCTGCGGGGCACTCAGGTAGTGCCTGTACAAGAGGGGGCAGATGAATCGTTGGGTCTTTGCAGTCCTGTGTGCCACATTCGCCGCCAGCGCCGCATTCGCTGACGGCAAGCCGATTACCGGATCCTTCAATAAAAAACCCGCTTCCGGCACGAGGCTGCTTGCTGTAGGCAGCGACGGCAGGGCAAGCTCATCAGCCATCACGAGCAAGACCTTCTCGATCGCTCCTCCGGGCACTGCAGCAAGGCTCTACCTCCTCAAGGATGGCTCGGTGAACGGGCAGCTTGTGCTCTCGAAGTGCAGGGGAGCCTCCTCCAGCCCGAAGCAGTGCGCAGCATCAGCCGTGTATACGGAATTTAAGGCCGGCAAAAAGCTCGGCACCTTCTTGAAATCAGGAAGCGCCTACGTCATCAAGAGCGTCTCGCTCTCAAGCGTGGTTGTTGGCTCAAAGGCTGACGCCCTTAATTTTGTTCCGATCGGTCTTGCGAACGCAGGGCTCGGCAACAACCCCTCTATCTCCTCCCTTCGCACCACACAGACGCTCGGGGATGACGCCGATCCTGACCAGGACGGGCTCGTCAGCCCGGTTGATGTCGATGATGACGGTGATTCCGTAATTGACAACTACGACTCAACATCGCCAGCAGCGCCGCAGAGCTCATTTAGGGTATTCTCAAACCTGAAGCTCGATATCGAGGCCTCTCTCAACTATTACACCACAGGGCTGGCTGAAGATCAGGTCCTTAGGGGGCTGGCGCAACAGACCCTCGCAATTCAGGTTGCAGGCACAGGGAGCGAGACGACCGAGCTTGACTGCACAGGGCTTTCGTACTGCAGCCCAGGCGGCACCGGCACTCTCCTGAACAGCTCGACCGCATTTCCGGGCACGGCTGGCACCGGCCTCGACCCAGACGGCGATGGCTTCGGCACTATCACTGCGGGCGGCGCTGGGTCGGATTTCCAGCTTGCCACTCACCCTGAGTCGCTTGCTGCTGTTGCTGCAGGGGACACCCTCATCCAGAGGATCACAGCAGCCGATGGGCTGGCCTCCCGGCAGGTGCCAGGGGTGCTTAATTTCGTGTTCTCCAGCACGCCCGGCATCAAGTCGGTCGCCGTAAACGGCGGAGCTGCGCAGGAGATATCGTACACGGCCAGCCCCGTTCTTGGAGCCAGGAACAACTGCATATCGGTGCCGGCATCCGGAAAGGTGGAGCTTGAAGTTGTGGGCTATCGGCCGCAGCGGCCGGGAGTCCTCGCAAATGGCGAGGCTCAGCACGTGAACCTCGCGAACTCGCTCATAACAATCGACATTCCGAACGGCCCGGTAGGAGGCGGCATCGCGGCAGGGCCCGGCAACTGCACAGCGGGCTACTCGAGCTCTGACTCAAACCTGTCAGCGTCTACCTCCGGCATACAGGACAGGATCGCCCGAGATTACGATGTCCTGCTTGGGGTCGATGACGACAAGCGATTCGCTTTTGCGATCGACGTCACTCAGTGCCTGGCTGCTGCCAACCCGCCGGTTGCTTGGGCCTCGGGCCAACAGCTCTTCCTTGACCTCCAATTCCGCAGCAAGGATGGTGACAACGCCGCAACTAAGTTCTGCGTGCAGCGGCAGTAGCAGCCTCACGTCTGCGGGCAACAGCTACCCTCTCGGCCGGAACCGAGCACTGCGCTAGAAATCGTCGTCCTCAAGAAATCTGCGCCAATGCGGCGGCGGTGGCGGGCGGTAGTGCTCCTGCACAAACCGCTCCGTGGTCTCATCGAAGGTGCAGATCGGAAGGCATCCAGGCTTTAGCGCCCGATTCAGGTGCAGGAGCAAGTTGTCCCGGATCGAGGGCCAGTTAAGCCGATACTCGCTGATCGCCTCAATCGTCTTCTTGGGCGGGAATGCCTTCACGTAGTACGAGTCAAGCGAGGCTGTTTCCAGGAAAGAGAGCGCATCGCACCGCAAAAGATCAGCTTTATGAAACTCGAAGCGCTCCCCTGCCTGTCCCTCCGCATCCACCCCAACAGGGTGAGCGCCGAGCTTAAGGAGCAGCCGGGGCATCCAGGGATCGTGCGAACCCCGATTGTTCTCACGGTACGCAGTCGAGCCGCACGCGAGGTCGAGAATTCGCTTGCCTTGAATGCTCTCTCGGGTAGGGAATCGAAGCCGTATCGCATGGAGGTGAGAAAAGACCCGCGCGACCACGAAGTCGAAGTCACTTTTTGCGAGATTGGGGGAGTGCCCTCGCACCAGCCCCTCAACGAGCTCGATATCCGCCGGAAGCCTCGCCCCTAACGAGCGCTCAAAGGCATCCCCGTGTGTCTTCGGCCCCACTGCGATGGGCCGGGCCCGATTCTCAAACATAGAGCAGCCCTCCTAGGTGCCGTCCTACGATGCCATCGTGTCGATTCTTAAGCCAATTCGGGCGCAAAGCCCGCCGCATTACGCGCTAAAAACGACCGCTCGCAACTGCTGGCAACGGGCCTGTCGCCCCTACTTCTTCCCTTTTTTTTGCCTGCCTGGCGGCTTCCTCGCCCCGCTCACGTCAGCGAGGGTGGTCGCCTCAAGTATCGACGCCACCTCGTTCCTAATCCTAGAAAAGAGCGTCACCAAGCCCTTTTCCCGCTCGATAGGGCTCGGCTCATAAAAGTTCTTGCTAACAGATGTTGTGGGCGCCAAGGGGCCCTCAAAGAAGCGCACTATCTCTGCCACCGTGACGTCTCCCGGGTCACGCGAAAGCGCATATCCCCCCTCCTGCCCCTTAACCGAGCGGATGTACCCCCCCCGCTTCAGGGCAAAGAGGATCTGCTGAAGGAACCCTTTTGGCACCCCTTGCGCCTTCGCCACGTCATCTGCCGAAAGCAGTCCCTTCGAGTAGTTGCGAGCAAGAGCTGCCAAGGCGAGCAGCGCGTATTCAGACTTGTTTGTGAGCTTCATAGTTTACAAAATCACTAAACTAAGTGCAAAGTAGCCACTGAGAGGTTTTTTCATGAGCGCCGCAGCCAAACATCTCCCCAGCACAGGGCAGCAGCCTGAGTTCCTTGCGGCCTTGCGGGCGCTCCACTCGATCACGGAGCCCCTTTCGGAAGTCGCAGTGCGCGAGCTGCTGCTGCAGCTCGCCCGATTCCCCGGAGAGCTCTCCGCTTTTGAGCACTTTAACCCTGAGTCGTACGCCCGCAACCGGGTCTTTTCAAGCCGCTTCGTTGACCTGCTGCTCCTCTGTTGGCGTCCTGGCCAGCGAACTCCTATACATGACCATGCAGGATCAACGTGCGGAGTATACGTGATGCGAGGGGAGGCGATCGAGATAGGATTTTCCCGCCCCAGCCAGGGGCCCCTGATCCCAAGCGGCAGCGCTGTTCGGGCGGCCGGCTCGCTCACGGTGAACAGGGATGACGACATACACCTGGTTGCCAACTTCGCCGGACCCGGCCAGGATCTCATTACCCTGCACTGCTACTCGCCCCCACTGGCTTCAATGAGGGTCTTCGGCGAGGACGAGACCTTCTTTGCTGGCTACTCGGGTGTTGCTGGGCGTGCGCTGGCGGCCACGCCGACCCCCCACAAGGGCGGCGCCACGTGAGGCTTACTACCCTGAGACAGTCACCATGACCCGCAGTGTCGCCGTAATTGGAGGGGGCTTTAGCGGCGCCCTCGTTGCGCTCAATATCCTTGCCCACCCAGCCCTGCAAAAAGGGGTCGTCGTCACCATCATCGACCCGCGCGGCACCTTCGGTCCCGGCCTCGCGTACACCGTCCCGAGCGATCGCTTCAAGCTCAACGTGCGCGCCCAGGCGATGGGGGCGTTCCCGCATGATCCGGCGGGGTTCCTGCAGTGGCTGCGGTCGCACGGGCACAATTTCGGGGGCGAGGAGTTCGTCTCGCGCCGGCTGTACGGTCTCTACCTTCAGGATTTGGTTTCAGGGGCGTCAGCAAGCCGGGGCGATGCGCTACAGCTCGTGCAGGGCGAAGCTGTTGGAATCGCCGACCTCGGCGCGGAGAGGGGCTTCTCGATCAGGCTCGCCGACTCGTCCTCCATTGCCGCTGACGCCTGCATTGTTGCGATTGGCAACGTGATGCGCAAGGGGGTGGGCCCCCGAGCCGGCGCGCCCGCGCTCCTGGCGCCTTATGATCCCGGAAGCTACACCGGCATACGCGACTGCTCTACAATCCTCATCGTTGGGAGCTCGCTCACCGCAGTTGACGTGATCCTGGAATGCGAAGGGCTCGGGTTCTCTGGGCACTACTCCGTCGTTTCACGACATGGGCGCTTTCCGCTGCCACATGAGGACCTAAGCCTCCTTCCCGCAGCTGAGCTGCCGCCAGCATGGGATACCCCAGGCACAGCGCGCAACCTGCTCAAGATAGTGCGCCGCGCCTCACGGCGCTGCGGCTCGTCGCAGCCTGTCTTCATTGCGATGCGCGAGGGGACGCAGCGCATGTGGCAGGGGCTTCCGATGAGCGAGAAGCGCGCCTTCCTCCGGCACGTCAGGCCATTCTGGGATATCCATCGTCACCGCGTGCCAGCAGAACACCTTGAGGCTATTCACCAGCTGCAAGCGGCGGGACGGTTGGCGCTCTTCGCCGGACGAGTCATTCAGGCAAAAGAGGGCATCGCTGAGGTTGCCCTGCGCGGCAGCACAGCGACACCCACGGTGCTACCTTTCCAACGGGGGTTCCTCTGCATAGGCCCTGAGGGCGATCTGTCCCGATCTGCAAGCCCCCTCGTGAAAGATCTCATCGACTCGGGGCTCCTCAAGGCGGGACCCCTTGCGCTCGGTGCTAGCCCCGAGTGTAGTCTCCGTGAGCCTCGACTCTTCGTCGTCGGTCCCCTACAGCGCGAGGCGCTGTGGGAGTCTACCGCCGTCCAGGAGCTGCGGGAGCGGGCGCACCACGTAGCCCAGCGGATCGCTGAGGCGCTCTCGTGAGAGCCACTCAAAACAGCCCAAAAACACCCAAAATGCCCTGCAAGTGCCTATTTTGACGGCTCTACATCCGGCTCTACCGCTGCAAAAGCATCCCAATACCGTATTCAAGCCATAACCCCATGGATTCCCCAGCATTCGGGAGGCAGCAGGACCGCTTCGGTTTTGCGCCTTTTTTCCAGAGGAAAGGAAGTGATTAGGATGGAATCAAAGAAGACTATCGGTTGGGAACTGTGGGCCGGACTCGCGTTCCTATCGATGACCTTCGGAGGTCTTTCTCTGAAGGTGTGTCCCCCCGGTGCAAGCTTTATGATGCTGCTAAGCACATTTTTCGCGACGTCGTGCGCGAGTTTAGCCGCATTCTCTAGCATTTTCAGCGGGGACTAAAATCTTCGAGGAAGTCTCGATCTGCCCACTAAGGTACGATCGGCCCTGCTTCCTCCCGAATGCTAGGTGGCACATCAAGCACCCCAAAGCCGATGGCCACCCCAGGGGCCAATCGCCGTGCGCGCACCCATGAACCCCGTGCAAGCGCGAGAAAGACGCCTCGCCGATACAGGCGTATCAAGCGACTGAATTCTCTCCTTTTTTTTGTCCCCCAAGCACTTGACCGTTTCTCCCTAACGCTCCAGGATACCTCCTTTCAGCCGTGCGCCTTGCACTACAGCCGCTCGACAGGAGTTTTGAATGTCAGAGTCAGTTCGAGAACTTGCGCCTCAGGGGCGACCCGATGCCCTAACAGACATCCCGACCCTCATGGCGCAGATTCGTGAGCGCATCAAAAGCGACATCGATGCCAACCTCGACAGCCGAGCGGGCCTCTCCCGCGCTGCGGCGCGGTTCACTGACGAGAGCGGGATTAGCTACGGCGACATGCAGCTTTCTGAGGAGCTGAAGTTCCTTAACCGACACTTCTCCTACCGGGGCCGGATTGATGAGGGGTCCATAACCTCGCACCGCCCAGGGCTGCTGGGGCGCCTCATTGTCAAGCTGAAGCGCTTTCTCGCCATCTTCACCAGGGATTCAGTGCTGCGCGACTACCTGCAGGCAGAAGAGGACTTCCACATTAACTTGGTGCGTTTCCTGAACGATATGGCGCGCTACGTCGATGCCAGGGACAAGCACTCTCTTGCGATGCTCTCGAGGGTCGATGATGAAAAGTCGTTGGCGATCTTTGGCGTTGAGAAGCAGCTGCGTGACTTGAGCGAGGCATTCGAGGATCGCGTGAAGGGGGTGGACGCCATGGTGCGCGGGCTCGAAGGAATGCTGAACAACCTGGGCAGCATTCGCGCCACCAATCCCCCAAGGGCAGCCGAGCTTCAGTCCGCTCCGCCTTCAGCAGACATCTCGTACCTGCTCCTTGAGAACCGCTATCGGGGCAGCGAAGAGGAGATCGAGCGCCGCCTCGCCGTATATCCGCCGATCTTTAAGGGAGCCAAGGGCAGCGTGCTTGAGATCGGCTCGGGCCGGGGTGAACTGCAGCGCCTCCTCCACCGGGAGGGCATTCGCTCTTACGGAATCGACCTGGACGTTGCCATGGTCAACGTGGCGAACGCTGCTGGCTGCGAGACAGCTCACGGCGACGGCATTGCTCACCTGCGCAGCTTGCCAGACAGGTCGCTCGGCGGCCTGGTCGCCGTGCAGGTGGTAGAGCACCTCACCCGTGATCAGCTGGCCGAGCTCTTTTCGCTGGCGAAGCAGAAGCTCATGCCGGGCGCGAAAGTGGCGCTGGAGACGATCAACCCGCAGTCCGTGCTGGCCCTTTCGTCGAACTACTTCCGTGATCCGACTCACGTCTGGCCCCTGCACCCGGACACGCTCGGCTACATGGCGACGCTCGCCGGGCTGGCTATTGCAGAGACGAAGATGCTTTCTCCTGTCGCGCCGAACCAGCTTCTCAAGGAGATTCCTGTTGACTCGAGTCACCTGCCGGCCGTTGCGGACGCCATCCGGCGCATCAACGTGAACATTCAGCAGCTGAACAGGCTGCTGTACGGATTCCAGGACTACTGCCTCGTGCTCGAGGTTCCGTAGCATGGCGCGAATTCTCGTCCTTGGAGTCAAGGTCCCGTTCACCCACGGAGGGCAGGAGGTCCTGGTTGCGAGCCTCATCAAGCAGCTCCGCAGCCGCGGGCACGAGGCCGACCAGATAGAGCTGCCGTTCAATCCCCTTCCGAAGCAGAACCTGCTCGTGCAGGCAGCGATGTGGAGGGCGCTCGACCTCGAGAGCTTCGCGGGCCAAAAGATAGATCTCGTCATAGCAACCAAGTTCCCCAGCTACTACGCGCGCCACCCGCGCAAGAGCGTGTGGCTCGTGCACCAGCTCCGCTCCATGTACGACCTGCACGGCACGCAGTTTTCTGACATCGGCGATGACCCTCGCGACGAGTCCCTGCGCAGGATCCTTACCGACGGCGACAACATCGCCCTTGGGGAGTGCGCCTTCCGGGGCGCCATATCGAGGAACGTCTCTGAGCGCCTCAAGGCCTTCAACGGCCTCTCGTCTGAGGTGCTCTACCCGCCGCTGCCACTCGGTAACCGTTACTGCAGCGCAGAAACGGAGCCGTACGTGCTCTCCGTTGGCCGCATCTGCCGCATCAAGCGCCTCGACCTTATGCTCAACGCCCTCGCCCACGTTCCCTCGCTCTCCCTTAAGGTGGTCGGGGTCGCCGATGAGCCTGGCGCGATGGAGTACTTCACCAATGTGCTCAGCCAGCATGGGCTTCAGTCTAGGGTGTCCTTCCTCGGGCGTGTCAGCGACGAGGAGCTGCTGGGCCTTTATGCCAAGGCGACCGGAGTATTCTACGCCCCGTTCAACGAGGACTACGGATACGTGACGCTCGAGGGCATGGCGAGTGGCCGCCCAATCGTCACCGCATCAGACAGCGGCGGAACCCTTGAGTTCGTGCGGGACGGCGAGAACGGGTTGGTCGTTCCACCGAACCCAGGCGCTATCGCTGCCGCCTTCAATTCGCTGGCTGCCGATCCGTCGCTCGGAGGGCGGCTTGGGCAGGCTGGACGGAGCTTTATTGAGAGCTCCGGGATGCTCTCCTCCGGGTGGGATGCAGTTATCGACGGCCTCCTCTCGCCCCTGCAGGAGCAGGGGCACGCGCACGCAGTGGGGGCGTAACCCGTGGCAAGCCGGCCCCCTCGAATTGCCTTCTTTAGCGATCTCGACGGCGAAGTGTCGCTCGCAGCCCACTGCGCAAGGATCCTCGTTCCCATTCTGGCCAAGAGCCATTCGATTGAGCTCTTCTCCCAGTCTTTCATGCCGGAGTCTCTCGGAGTCCCCAACTCGCACTACCTTAAGGCCTACCAGCGCCACAGGACCGAGCCATTTGACATCTTCCTGTACCAGCTTGAGGACGGCAGTCGGTCACGGTTCGTGCGTGCATCGATCGGCATCATGCCTGGCATTACCTGGTTCCACGACCTCTTCTTCCAGGACCTCGGGCCCGAGGCGACGCACACCAGCCCGTGGGAGAGCTCCATCCAGCAGATCCTTGATCCCTCGGTTCCCTTCCCTGACCGGGCCGTTGCTCCCCACCAGCTGTGGCCCCGCGCTTTCCGCGAGCTCTCCCTGTCTCCGGTCTCCCTCTTCAGCTCCCAGTGGGCCCTGGCAGAGAGCAGAACCATGATTAGCAGCCGGATTGAGAGCCACCTCGGTGCCCACCGCTGTAGCCTGCTGCCGGTCCCCGTGGAGAAAGCGGAGGCCGCTCCACTGCCGGCACGTGACGTGCTGCGCGTTGTGACGCCCGCTGGCCCGGGCCACGAGGGGAGGGCACACAAGTTCCTTCCGGCCCTCAAGGCGCTCAATAGCCCATGGCACCTTACCTGGCTCCTCGCTCCGGATGAGCGAGGGGCAGCAGAGGCCCTCGTGCGGGAGTTTGACCTCTCGCCGCGGGTGACGCTGCAGTTTGGAAGGACTCCTGCTGCTTGGGCGGCGATGCTTCGCAGTGCGCATGTTGCGCTTCACCTGCACACGAGCTCGTTTGGCCACCTCGCCCCGTTCCTACACATGTCGCTAGCCTCCGGCCGTCTTGCCGTGGTTTCAGACATGGCTCAGGGCGAGGATATTCCGGCCAGCGCCGCCATGAGGATTATACCCGGCATCTCTGAGGGCATGCAGCTCGTTCACGCCCTAAGAGCTGCCCAGGAGATCGACATCCTGCAGGCGACCGAGCCGGCCCGGCATTACGTCGATCAGCACCACTCGCCCCACGCCGTCGCAGCGCGGCTGTCCACACTTCTGCGTGAGGCCGCTCCCCTTCTCGCCTCCCCGATGGCGCAATGGGAGCACCTCTACGCCAGAGCACACGACGCGCTCATGAGCGAGGTGCGGGAGCTCGTCGGGGGCGCGAATGACGCGGGGCTCGATCCCTTTGCACGCCTCGTAAGCCCCGCAATCGGCGAGATCTCGATGGGCGCACCTGGCCGGCGCGTGGCTGAGCACCGAGCCCCAGCCACGTAAATCCCCCCGGTGGGGCGCCGCCCGGCGGGCGGGAAAAAGCAGTGGGAAGATCGTGGCTGCTCCGGTACAGTGAAGCACCATGAACGACGCCCAACGCCACCTTCCTGACGACTATGCTATCCGCCTGATGCGCGACGGAGACAGGCCAGAGATCTCCGCCATCTGTGCATCGGTCTACCCAACCGAGCGCCCCTACACCGACGAGGAGCTTAGCGCCCACCACGCCCTCTTTCCCGAGGGACAATTCGTTGTTGAGCACCTCCCGTCAGGCGCAGTTGCCGGGGCGCACTTCACGCTGATGGTTAACATGCTCCACTTTCACGTGGATGATTCCTGGGAGACCCTCACCGCAGGCGGAACCTTTGCAGACCACGACCCCTCCGGGCACACCCTGTACGGGGCCGACCTCTTCGTCCACCCCAGCCACCAGCACCACGGCCTTGGCCGTGCCCTGACTGAAGCAACACGTGGTCTCGTCCGTGACAAGGGCCTCTGGCGCATGGTCGGTGGCAGCCGCATGCCCGGTTATGGCCGCCTTGCGCAGGCAGTCGACCCGGACGAATACATCACCCGCGTCAAGCGGGCTGAGCTTACGGATCCCGTCCTTACTGCGCACCTCCATGACGGCTGGGACGCCATCATCGCCATCCGGGGCTATCTGCCTCATGATGAGGAGAGCGCAGGCTGGGCAGCCGTTATTCAGTGGCTCAATCCAGGCTCCCCCCCGCCGCCGGATTTCGACCTCTCGCGAGTGCCGAAGAGGGGCTAACCCCCCGAAGGGGCGCAGGCAAGGAGGGGCGGCGACAGAAGTGAGGTCACGGCTTGATACCTTTTTCGGATGGTGTGACCATACGGGCACGCGTGCAAGACATGCGCGAGGAGGAGAGCCTATGATATTGGTCCGATCGGGTGTGCCATCAAGAATGTGCTGCGTGGCGGCGGGAGTGGTGTGCGCGCTTCTCTCTGCCGGCTGCTCTGTGTCGGATCGCGCCAAGCCGATATCGAACACCTTTCTCGAGGACCGCGATGTCACAACGGTCGACAGCAGCCTCCCCTTTAGCCATGCCTGGGAGGACCCGAAGGCGGACTACAAAAAGTACACCAAAGTGTACTTCCGGTCGGTTTCAATAGACAGGCTCCCGCCGGATGCATGGAAAGCGAGCTCCAGCAGCTTCATGACGTCGCAGGATGACTACGTGAGCGAAGCAAAGCTCCTCGCAAAATACTTCCTGGACCAGCTCAACGCAGAGGTGCTCGAGTACCCTGACGGGCCGATAAAGGTGACAGACAAGGCGGATGAGCACACTCTCGTTTTTGACTTCGCCTTTACCGAGCTCGAGTTTTCGCACCCGATTCAGAACACTGGCGCCCTCCTCGTGCCCGTCCCGGGAGCCGCAGTGCTCTTCTCGACCATCTCGAATCCGCACGTCGCAATGGCTGGACGGGTGTACGATGGCAAGAGCGGCAAGCTCGTGGGGACCCTTGCTGACCGCAAGTATCCCCCAACGAGGCTCTTGGACTTCAATAAGGTCACCGTCACAAGCCCCAACCGGGAGATCTGCACCTACTGGGCCGAGGAGATCGCTGAAGCGCTCGAGCGTGACGGCTTTACCACGGTGGGCAGCCGAGGGATCTTTAAGCTCCTTCCCTGGTAGCGCCTGAGGAAGACCTGGATCTGCGATGGGAACTCCGCGCCTCATATCTGCTGCTGTGCGAGACGTCCAGTGTGGCGAAGACGTCGTGGTCGTGCAGCCGTGCAACCTCTACGAGTGCTCGCTCGGCAGCCACTGCCGCGTCGGGCCCTTTGTTGAGATTCAGAAGGGGGTAGTGATCGGGGAGCGCACCAAAATTCAGTCTCACACCTTCGTCTGTGAGCTTGTCACGATAGGCTCCGACTGCTTCATAGGGCACGGCGTGATGTTCATCAACGACCTCTTCCAGGCCGGAGGCCCTGCGCGGGGCGACACCACGAAGTGGCGCTCAACGAGGATAGGAAACGGGGTGAGCATCGGGAGCAACGCAACGATCCTGCCGGTGTCCATCGCTGACGGCGTTGTGGTTGGCGCTGGCGCCGTTGTCACGCGCGACCTCACGGAGCGGGGCATATATGCCGGAAACCCAGCCCGGCTGCTGCGCAGGCTGTAGCTTTCCTGGGCCGCAAGCCCTACTTTCGCTTCTCGATCGAAACGTACTCTGCGAGCGGCTCGCCGATATAGATCTGGCGCGGCCGGTTGATCTTGTTGCCCGGCTCATTGCTGTACTCTTTGGAGTGCGCAATCCATCCTGGCAGCCGCCCGAGCGCGAACATCACGGTAAACGCGACCGTGGGTATTCCCATCGCCTTGTAGATAATGCCGCTGTAAAAGTCGACGTTTGGGTAGAGCTTTCTCTCAATGAAGTATGAGTCCTTGAGCGCGGCCTCCTCGAGCTCCTTTGCAAGATCGAGCAGGGGGTCGGCTATCTTCATCTTGGACAGAAGCTTGTCGCAGGCAGCCTTGATGATCTTCGCCCGCGGGTCAAAGTTCTTGTACACGCGGTGCCCAAAGCCCATAAGCTTGAACTTGCTGTTCTTGTCCTTTGCCTGGTCGATGTACTTGCGCACGCCTCCGCCCTCGTTGCGCATCTGCGTGAGCATGTCGATGACCTCCTCATTGGCGCCCCCGTGCCGAGGGCCCCACAGCGCGCAGATCCCCGCCGTAATGGCGGCAAACAGGCTGGCCTTGCTGCTGCTGACCATCCGGACGGTGGAGGTTGAGCAGTTCTGCTCATGATCCGCATGCAGTATGAGAAGCAGGTTGAGGATCTCAGTCATGAGAGGATCAACGTCGTAGTGCTCAGCCGGCGTTGAGAACATCATGTGCAGGAAGTTCTCGCAGTAGCTCATGCTGTTCTGGGGGTACATGAGCGGCTGGCCTATCGACTTCTTGTACGCATACGCCGCTATCGTCGGCAGCTTGGCGAGCAGCCGCACCGTGTTGAGCGAAAAGTGGTCGGCTTCGCTGCGGCTCTCTTCGTGCTGGTAAAAAGTCGAAAGCGAGGACACCACCGAGGCCAGGATGGCCATCGGATGCGCATCACGGGGGAAGCCGTCGTAGAACCGCTTAATGTCCTCGTGGATCATCGTGTGGCGGCGCACACGGTTGGTAAAGAAATCAAGCTCTGCCTGGTTCGGCAGCTTGCCCTCGATGAGGAGGTACGCAGTCTCGAGAAAGGAAGAGCGCTCAGCAAGGACCTCGATTGGAATTCCGCGGTAGCGAAGGATCCCCTTCTCGCCATCAATGAACGTGATCGCGCTCGTGCACGCCCCGGTGTTCATGTAGCCGTTGTCGAGCGTAATGAAGCCGGTCTTGGCGCGCAGGTTCGAGATGTCGACTGCCTTCTCGTTCTCGGTTCCAACTACTATTGGCAGCTCAATAGTCTGCCCAGGGAGCTTTAGCTCTGCGGTCTCGGACATTGTCTCTCCTCAGCAATCTGCACAAAAACTTTCCAGTCTACTTAGACACCCCAGCACGGCAAAAAGGTCCAAGTATTAAGATTCACACGCAAACCGTGCTGATGGTATAGCACGCTGCCAAAGGCAGCACACCTGAGCTCTCTCCCCTTGCCACAAGCTGGGCAGGCCTCGCCTCAGCGGCACGGCCCCCATAAGCTCGTTGCCTGCCCTCCGCGCCACGTTCTAGGATATGGAAGGTGGAGGCAGAGCCCGGCCTCAGTCATTACCTCTAGGCGGCCCTCCGCAACGGACGAGAAGATGTCATCAAAGAGCGATCGGCCAGACATCCTGAAAGGGAGAAGTGACAAACCGGCGTTTGATTCCGCGCCGCCTGTTGAGAAGCGGAGGATCCGCAGGGTCCACCCCCTGGGGCTGCGCGTGCTAGCCAGAATAGTGAGGGACGCCAGCGTAACTGACAGCGGACTCTACCTGCCTGAAGGTGCTAAGGAATCGATGCAAGAAAGCGTGGTGGCACAGGTGGTGGAGGTTGCGAGCGCACTGGACTCAGACACCTCCGAGGAAACCAACGTCAGCGGCATACCCCTCGGAGCGACGGTTCTCATCCCCAAGTCTGCGGGGGTTCGGGTGCCTTGGGACGATGAGCTGCGCGTCGTGGAGACCCGCGAGATCCTCGCGCTCGTGGACGAGATCTCCCTCACCTAGCCCGTTTCGCTGTTTTACCAAGCGCCTGCGTCCCGGCGCCGCCCCGGAGGAGCCTTGCTCCGAAGGCGCACTCGGCGGCATCTTCCCTCTTCAGGAACCTGGAAAATGATCCGAATTACAGTAAGGGGAGCCAACCTTCATTTCGAAGCTGGCTGCCCCGCACGTGTCTCCATCAGGCTTGGTCGATAATGCCGCTCACCCTTAGAACCTCTATCCTCTCCGTGCTCGTCCTGGCCATCAGCGGCTGCGGCTACTTCCGCATCGATCCAGATCACTACCTCGTCCGCAGCGACGTGATTACCTCTGTCGAGCAGGAGAAGGAGATCGTCTCCCGCGCCAAGGTCGGCTGGACGGACGATGGCAAAGTGCGGGTCCTGTACGTTTCGGGAACCCCTTACGAGCGCGGCTACCAGCAGGGGGTGCTCCTGCGAGAAGAGGTTCGAGACAACCTTCTCTACCTCTATGACAAGCTCCTCTCGAAGTACCACTTCGAGGAGCTCCTCTTTGAAGCCTACGAGCGACAGCGCCCGTACATCCCGCAAGAGTACGTTGAGGAGATGCACGGTCTCGCGCACGGATCTCGCCTGCCCCTTAAGGTTATTCACGGCATCCATGCCCTCCCTGAGATCTCCGAGTGGGGGGGAAAGAAGCGCCTCAAGGAGGTCATCAAGAACATGATGAACGGCGCGTACGGAACCTCGTGCAGCAACTTCGCTGCGTCCGGGCCTGCGACCGCTGATGGATCGATGTACACGGTGCGCATCCTCGACTGGGGCCTGCACAAGATATCAAAGCTTCATGAGTACCCGCTCCTCACCGTCAAT
>JAFMJG010000029.1 GCA_017853605.1 bacterium | reverse complement strand
ACGGGGTCCATACCGTCGATGCCGAGGACTATCGTCTTGCGGCTGTTTTTGGTGTTTCTGAACACAGGGGCCTTGCCGCTTCCAAGCATGTCAGAGAACACTGCGCTGCCGAAGCTCGCGGCTGAACCCCGGAGAAATGTTCGGCGCGAGAGGCTGCTCACTTTATCCGGCCCTCAACGAAGAAAACCTCAAAGCACTTTTCGTGCATGACGGGGCCGTGGCCGAAGTAGCCGTCCTCGCCAAAGAGCTCACCGTGGTCTGACATCACCATAATGTGGGTGTTGCGGGGCACGGCCTCGTAGAGCTTCTCAAAGAGCCCGTCGAGATACTCGACATTTCGCCTCTGCTTATCATGCAGCGCTCGCATCTGGTCCATGTCGAAAAACCGCTCCTCTCCCTGGTCCTGCCCGCCACCGACGACGAGGTCGTCCATGTGCTTAAACACGCCGTGCACCCCGCTTATGCGGGGAAGATCGTCGGCGGATTCGCCCGGAATAATGTAGGGATAGTGGGTCTCGCCGATGTTGAGTAGGTAAAATGACGGCCGGTCCTTCTCAAAGGTCAGGTTGTCTATGATAGCGCTAAAGTCGTGGTGGCACTTCATGAGCTGGTATCGGTCAAAGTGCGCGTTGAGGATGGTTGTCTGGTTTAGCACCGGCATGCTGACCAGGGCGTTGGTCTTGTAGCCGTGCTCCTTGAGGAAGGCCGGCAGTGAGAGCCTCGGCACGAATCCCTTGAAGGAGATGTCCGGAATGTTGAGCCTGTCCCCCCACCGAACGAAGTCCTTTTTGTACACCTCGGAGGCAAACACCCCTTTCGGGCTCGAATGGGGGCTGGCCCCCAACAGGTACACCGCATGCGAAGGCACCGTCCAGCTGGCATATGAGAAGCGGCGCTCGGCGCCGCCGAGCCTGCCGATGTTTGGGGTCTTTGCCCCGATAAAGGAGTCGAAGCGGCAGCTGTCGAAGGTAATGAGGAGGAGGTTGTTCTTCATGATTGTCCTACACGGAGATCTTAAAGACCCGGCTGCCGAGGTACCCGGCGATGATTGAAAGAACGAAGAAGGCGGTGACCCACGACATCCCAAAGCCAAACAAGGAGTACTCCCGCTGGGGATATGTTAGCTCTACCGAAGACAGTAGCCCTGATGGCAGTGTCTGGGTGGGGCCCTCGTTGGGGAAGAGTATCTGCGTGAGCCAGTCGGTTCGGGTGAGGAATATGCCTGCTGCCGGCGTGCCGGATGGAGCACCCGAATGGAGCTCTCCTGCAAGCGAACTAGTGCCAACAGCGAGCTCAAAGCTCTGCGCGCCGTCACCCTTGGGCGTCAGTCTCCAGTAGGCTGCCGAGGCCTTAGGCACCCTAACCGGACCAACAACCTCCAGGTTCTCTGACCCTTTCACCTGAAGCTCGCGCAGCGTTCCGCCACTTTTTGCCGTTACCGCGAGGATGCCCTGCTCCCCTAGCGCCAGGGGGCGAGCCCCTAATCTGAGGTTCACATGGCCGAGGATCAGCGCAAAGGGCAGCGCGAGAATAAGCACTGGCCCGAGGGCCAGGAGAAAGTACCGCAATCCTGAGAGGAACAGCTCAGCCTGAGCGCGCAGGGATACCCGGATATCTCTCCGAAACAGGACAACCTCAAGGAGAGCCGCCGTGATGTCATCCTTCACGCGCCTGATGGCGTCCTGGTTTGACACTCGGCCGTAGAGGAGCACCATCACAACGCCGAAGAGCGCGGAGAACACCGTCAACTGTGCCCAGGGCGGAAGCGGCGTCAACGGGCTCCACACCACCCGGAAGAGAGCCTCAATGCCTGAGTGAATGGCGCTAATCAAGCTACTCAAGATAGCCCAGCCCCTTGAGCTGCTTTGCGATCTCCTCAACCTCGGCTTGTGATGGCTCCCGACTAGAGGCGCTGCTCAAGGCGCGATCCGCCTCGCCCTCAACCGCTCTCTCAATGAAGTCCTCGAGTGAGCAACCTAAAAGGCCTGAAGCGACCTTCGCTTTCTGATACACGGTGTCGCTAAGCTTTACTTTATTTCCGCTGCCAAACATCTCTATCACCTGCATAACGATTACAAAGCCTCAGGACTATATACCAAACGGTGCTCGACAAGAAGTCCCCGTCGGGCGGGAATAGCAAGTGAATGTGAGTACTTGGGTTCGGATTAGGTAGGCTGACAAGGCCTCACGCACCGGGTGGCTGATTCGGGGTTACGCAGGAACCTGCTTCCTGGTATCTCACCACAGTATGAACACTCTCGGCCACGCAGCCCTCTTGACTGCAGCATTCATAGCGCTTGCTCTATTTGGGCAGTGGATCTCGGCCCGCATGCTCAAGGCTGAGGTAATGCAGCTGCACCACAGCGCAGGAGAAGCGATGATGGGGGTGGTTGGGACCCTCTTCTCGGTGCTGCTGGGGTTTCTCGTAGCCTCCGCGATGGAACGCTACAGTGAGGCGCGTATGCACGGCGAACAGGAGGCCAGTCAGGTGGCTGGCGTCTTCCGGCTGGCGCGTGGGCTGTCAGACCTAGACCGCCCCCGCATTCGGGAGCTCTGCCGGGGGTACGTCGATGAGGTAATCAATCGGGAGTGGCCCGACATGGAACGTGGCCAAGTGGTGAACCACGGCTGGGAGTCTTACCAAAAGCTCTGGGAATCAGCAGTTGCGGTGGTTCCTGAGAATAGCCGACAGGGCAACCTCCATCAGGCGCTGCTTGCAGCGTTGCAAAGTGTTGGGGAGCACCGCAGGGCGCGCATATTGCTCTCTAAGTCAGGTGTGCCGGTTGGAATGTGGATTATCGTTGGGCTCGGCGCGTGTATCACGATGCTTCTAAGCTACGTTTTCACATCTCGATTCCCCCGCATACAAGCGTTTATGACGACCCTTGTGGCGGCTGCGTTGGCGCTCAATATTTGGCTACTGGCCGCGTTTAGCCATCCGTACTCGGGAGAGATACGGATCTCGCCATCTATGTTCCTGCTTCTCAAGGAGCACGTGCTGGTTGTCCCTGACTCGCCCAGCCGATACCTGCACGACTGATTATCCGCCAGCTCGTTTTGCCTTGATGCCCCGTTTGCCAAGCTCGTGAAGGATTGTGTCGCAGTGGTCCCCCTGAACCTCAAGGACCCCCTCCTTGAGGGCTCCCCCTGCTCCGCAGATGCGCTTAAGCTCCTTCAGAAGCTCTGTGAGCTGCAGTACGTTCATGGCGAGCCCCGAGACCGTCGTCACCGTCTTGCCACCCCTTCCCTTAGTTTCGCGACGGACCCGCACGGTCCCCCCACCTAGAACCGACTTGCGCTGGTCATCTCGGCAGGAGCACTTCGCAGCAGGCTTCTGGCACGCAGCGCACACCGTGCCTGCATCGGTGGTGTACACAACCCGGTACTCGCCGTCCTTTGGAGAGATCATAAAAGCTGCGCCCCTTTAGAAAACACCCCGAATGTTGACGCCAACCATCTGGGACTTAAAGAGGCGCCGATCAATTCGGCGAAGGGAAGCCGCCTGCCGAGGAGCAAGGACCGGGTAGTGTGCGGCACGGGTGATGAGCGAAACGATCGAGTCCCCTTTGGTGTCATCGGTTTCCCAGTCAAGCCGGGCCGGATCGGGCAGCACGAAGGGTCTCGAGAATCGCCGGAGGCTTTTTTCGCCCTCCATGTTGAAGTAGAACTCGAAGTACGAAAGGGCTAGCTCCCTCGGGGTTCGGTAGATCGGCTCACGGAACCGCAGGCCGGGGAAGTTTGATTTCGCCACAGCACCCCAGAGCCCCTTCCACCGAAAGGCGCAGATCATGTGATCGTCGTCCCGGACGGCGCAGAGATCTATGAGCGCAGGCCGGAAGCCGCCGCGGCGAAGAGCCGCCGCAGCAAGGAGGGACCCGTCAAAGCAATGGGCCTTCCAGTCTCGAAGCGGGGCTCTCGCCGAGAGGTGGCCATCGGCGCAGCGGTACGGGAGCGAGTCGAGCTGATCCTGGACTTTCTCGGGTGAGTTGAGCCGCTTAAGGAGCGCAAGCTCCCGCTTTAGCCACATCGTTGCATCTCCGCTTCGCAAGTGGCTTAATTTTGCACACCGATGGGTTGGGAGAGAAGACCTCAATTGTCGCGGCATAATGAGATGGCGCGAGCCGGGGTTTTGGCGACCGCCCTGTAGCGTTATGGGGAGCACATGAGGGATTCCGTTGGCGCTCTGGCGTGGATAGTTTCAGAGCTCATGCAGAGGCAGATACCCTTTGCCGTGGTGGGAGGGTTGGCTGTGCGGGCCTATGGTGGGCAGCGGGCGCTGTCGGACATCGATATCGATGTTCCCGACGCGGCGATACTGCCGCTCTCAAGGGCACTGGAGGCATACGTCACCGCTGGTCCCAAGCGGCTCGTTGAGGACCCCTACGACTGCCTCTTTCTTGGGCTCTCGTTTGCGGAGCAGGAGATTGAGCTGACCGGTGCAGACACCTTTCGAATCCGCGATTCCCGAAGTGGAGATTGGCGCGATTGGCCAACGGATCTCTCAGCAGTCGAGCAGCGAATCGTGCTCGGGATGCGAGTACCCGTTCTTGAGCGCTCGACGCTCATCGCATACAAGCAAATAGCCGGCAGGCCGGTGGATGTTGTAGATGTGGCCTTTCTCGAGGCTGCCCGGTAGGCTGCGCTGCCTGCGCTTCCCTAGGCAACAAGGCGAGGAGAGGCCCCTACAATTGCCCTCTCTATGTGCGTAACAGCACTGCCTCTCGCTAGTAGGGCGCTCCCACCCGAGAGGGGAGAACAAAGGTCGTGTCTTCATGAGCCTGCGGGGGTTCCCTGTACGGGAACCGAACGCGCAGATGAAAGCCGTGATTGCCGCCGAACGAGAGGGTGGCCCCTAGTTGGCGTCCTAGGGCTTGGACGACCTTAAGTCCGAGAGTGCCTGGACTCTCGGGATCGAGAGCCTGAGGGAGCCCTGGACCACAATCCTCAACGAAGAGCTCCACCTCATCTCCGCTCCTCCGCATGCCGACGCGCAGGGCGGGGCTGTCTCCGACGCAGCCGTGCTGAAGAGAGTTCGATATGAGCTCGTTGAGCAGGAGGCCGCAGGGCACCGCCTGCTCGATCGAAAGCCGAATTCCCTCGAGCTGGAACTCAACCCGTGGCCTGGCGCCTCCACCCTTACGGGACTTGAGCAGTTGGCTCACCAAGTCGATGACATACTCATCGAACTGGACAGCTGAGGGATCGTTGTGTTTGCAGAGCTTTTCATGGACGAGAGCCATGCTGCGGATCCGCTGTTCGCTGTTGCGGAACATCATGCGAGTTGCCTCATCCGGCGAGTAGTGGGCCTGCAGCCGCAGCAGGCTGCAAATCACCTGCAGGTTGTTCTTAACCCGGTGGTGCAGCTGCTTAAGAATGTCCTCGTGAGTCAGGCATGACGAGCGGTCCATGCTGGCAGTCTACGGTGCTTCAGGGCGCCAGAAAACGCCAAAAGACGATCGGCAACACCGGCATGCCCGTAGAGGTTCAGACGTATGATCGAGATCATGCATGGCGCTGTCGCCCTGCTACCTAACCGCTGGAAGGGAGCCCTCCACCTTGACCGTGTCCCCAGCCCTAATTCCCAGGGAGCCCATGACCCCCCCCGGAAACTCTAGGACGTATTGGCTGGCGGCATCCACCGATCTCGGGGTCTCCGTGAGAGGGGGAACGTTTTCGAGGACGCCTACTACCCTCCATTGGCTGTCAACAAAAACCATGTCGAGGGGAATGAAGGTGTTCTTCATCCAGAATGACTGGCGGGCGGATTGTGGAAACAGGAATATCATCCCCTCTCGCGTGCCTAGAGAGCGCCGGTACATGAGCCCTCGGCGGCGCTCCGGCTCGCTCGCCGCTATCTCCATTGAAAAAGGCTCTGAGGGAGAGCCGGAGGCGCTGACGAACCTAAGTGTCAGCCGTTCGGCCGCAGGGCCGCTGGAGCATGCCAGCACGGGCACTAGCAGGAGCATTACAAGAAACAGCGATAGAGCCCTTGCCTGTCGCATGAAAGCCCTAGGAGCGGATGCCCGCCACGGCAGTCGTGAGCTCAGGGGCAACCTGAAATAGGTCGGCAACTAGGCCGTAATCCGCCACCTCAAAGATGGGGGCATCGGGGTCCTTGTTGATCGCCACAATGACCTTCGAGTCCTTCATTCCTGCCAGGTGCTGAATAGCGCCTGATATGCCCACTGCTATGTACAAGTTCGGAGCAACTACCTTTCCAGTTTGGCCCACCTGCCAGTCGTTTGGCGCGTAGCCCGAATCAACAGCCGCCCGCGATGCGCCGACCGCCGCTTTGAGCGCGTCTGCCAGGGGGAAGATGACCTTCTGGAAATTCTCAGCAGACGCCAGGGCGCGCCCGCCGCTGACAACAATCTCTGCGTCAGCGAGCTCCGGGCGCTCTGCCTTGGAAAGCTCGTACCCAAGCACCTCGCCGAATCGCGGCTGCTCATGCAGCTCTGCATCGCCCGCCAGCGGAAGCTCTCCCACGCTGCCCGGCGGCGCGCTCCCCCTTTCAGCTGGGGGAAACGCCGTGCCCCGAACCGAAACTACCCTGTTGGCAGACTGGAGCTCCACGTCCGCCATAATATTGCCCGCATACATTGGTCTCTTGAGCGTGCCATCCCCGTTAACGGCAGTGATGTCTGAGGCTTGTGCCGCATCGAGAAGGACTGAAACTCGCGGGAGGCAGTCCTTGCCGGTGCTGTTCGCAAGGGCCACAACGGTCGATGCCCCGAGCTGGCTGGCTGCCAGGGCTATCGCGCGGCCATAGGGCTCCGAGCGGTAGCGCTCAAAGAGCGGCGAATCCGAGTAGAGCACTGACTGAACGCCAAAGTGAGACACCTCGTCAGCGGCTGTTTTTGCTCCCGGCCCCAGCACAAGAGCCACTATCCCCTCGCTGCCCCACGCCGTTGCCAGCTGGCGCGCCGCAGAAAGCGCGCACAGGGACCCCTTTAGGACCCTCCCCTGGTCGTGCTGAACAAATACAAGAACCTTGCCCATGACAGCCTGCCTCACTATAAAACTTTTGCCTCGTTCTGAAGCGCGCTTACCAACTCTGCGACGCTCGCAACCTTCTTGCCGGCCTTCCTTCCCAGAGGAATTGAGAGGGCCTTCACTCTCACCTTTACCTCCTGCGCCACGCCAAGCGCCTCAAGCGAGGTCTCCTCGAACGGCTTCTTCTTGGCCTTCATGAGGTTCGGCAACGCTGCATAGCGTGGCTCATTGAGGCGTAGATCCGTTGAGACAACGCACGGCAGAGGGATCTTGAGCGTCTCGAGCCCCCCGTCAACTTCACGAGTCACCACCGCCGCACCGCCGTCGATTGCGACCTTTGAGGCGAAGCACGCTTGAGGAAGATTGAGCCTGGCAGCGAGAAGCTGGGCTGTCTGCCCGCTGTCGGAGTCGATCGCCTGCTTGCCCATCAGAACCAGAGCGTAGTCTCCACGCTTAAACACCGCGGCGAGCGCTCTCGAGGCGAGGTCAGAGTCGACTGGCCCATCGTGCTTGACCAGGATGGCCGAGTCTGCTCCCATCGCCAGCGCGTACTCGAGGCGCTGGCGAACATCTGCGGGACCGATGCTTACCAGCACTATCTCCGATGCGATGCCTCTCTCCTTGAGACGGATCGCCTCCTCAACGGCGATCTCGTCGAAGGTGTTGATAATCCATTTGATTCCGTCGGTTTGTACCCCTGAACCATCCGGGAGCAGCTTGAGCTTTATTTGCCAGTCAGGAACGCGCTTTATTGGGACTAATATCTTCATAGTGCTGTTTTACCCCAGAGCTAGGCCCGGATGCCAGAGCGAATGATATGCCCGGATGGTGCGGATTAGGCTTGCGAAGCGGTCGGGAACAGCCCCACTATTCCAGCCGGGAGGGCGTTAGCTCATGGAATTTCTAAGGATGCTTCTTCAGGTCGTGGTGGCGCTGACTATACTGAACGTGTGGCTTATTCGCGCCAATAGGGCGACCCCATATCGGGGAGGAAATGCCACGACGCTTGCGGAGGAGTTTTCCGTATACGGCCTTTCCAGGCCCGTCATGCTAGGAGTTGGGGCTTTAAAGGTTAGCTTGTCACTGCTCCTTCTCATCGGAGTTTGGTACCGGCCAGTTGTCCCGGCGGCTGCCGCGCTGATGGGTGCCATAATGGCAGTGGCGGTGCTGCTGCATTTCAAGGTCGGCGACCCGTTGGTACGAAGCATGCCGGCATCGTGCATGCTCATCCTGTGTGTTGCCGTGTTCATGCTGGCCCAGGCTACTCAGTAGCGATAAGGCTCTCTGAAAACGGGGGACGCAGGAGTCGCGCGCGGCCGACCTTTGCGGACTGCGCCAGCACGGGGTGAGTCTTCTCAAGCCGGGTAAGCTGGTTGAGGTGGTCAGCCGTCTGGCTGATGAGCCGAGCAACGTCTCCATCAGCCACTCCCGATAGGCGCAGGAGGCCCGAGAACTCCGGCCACGACTCAGAGTCCATCCAGGTGATGGCTGTCAGGGCGGCGTCGGGGAGCACCGACACCTCGCTGGCTCCCGGTCCCTGGTAGTTCTCGTTAATGCGCGCCACAATCTTTTCCATGCGCTTGAAGAGCTCTGGCTTCACCGGGTTCGCCTTAAGGGTGAAGTAGGGCCGATGGGGATCCCCCGCGATGCTGGCCACGAGCCCAACCAGCTCGAAGAGCGCGCAGTCGTCGAAGAGCTTCTCGTCGATGCTCTCCCCAAGCTGAAGCACCAAGCTTGTGCACAGCTCCGCCGCCCAGTAGCCCTTCTCTGTCAGGCTTCCGCCCTCGACGTACCCCAGCTTGCGGAGGCCGTCGAGCGACTGGGCGAGCGCGGTTTCCTGCTTCTTCTCGATCTCGTCCGCCTCCCGAAGCTTGCGCCTAACCCGCTTCTCCGCTTTTTTTCTTTTCTCGCCCCGTAGCGCCCCGTCGAGTTCGATGTCGGACTGCTCCGTCAGAGCCTCCTCTCGAAAGCGGCTGGCATCGCGCCGATTGAGGAATGCCCCGAGACTTCGCTCAACTGTGAACTCAAGGTCGTCGACGTTGCGGTACTTGAGCAGGTTGAGCACAGTGGAGGGAGCTGCAAAGTACGCTGACTTAAGCGGCTCCGGAGGGCGCTTAGAAACTTCCAAGAGAACCCGGGCGTCTGAGAACCTGCTTGGAGTGATCAGGCAGACACCCACAGCATCCTTGCCGCGCCGCCCTGCTCGCCCGGCCATCTGCTGAAACTCTGAGGAGGACAGGACACTAAATCCCTCTGACCCACGCTTGCTGTGGGCCGTGATGACGGCAGTTCTCGCCGGAAAGTCGACCCCCGCAGCAACGGTGCCGGTCGCCACCATGAGGCGCAACATTCCACGTGACATCAGCTCCTCAAGGAGAAGCCGCCAGATGAGGAGCTGGCCGGCATGGTGGGCCCCCACTCCCGTCGCAATCAGTGCAGGATACTGGGGGTAGGCCGTGATAAAGGTGCTGTCGAATGCGTACTTCTCGATCACTGCCTGAACTTCGGCTGCCAGCCGCTGTTGGCGCTCCTCGGGAAGAGTCGCCTGGCTTGTGCGGAGGAGGCTCTCGATGTCGGCGTCACACTGCTTGCGCGCAGTGCGGAAGAGGATAGCCGGCAGCAGATCGTCGTTCTCGAGCTCACGAAGAATAATTGAAACGGGAAAGTCAGCTTGCATCATGGCTATCTACGCCTCCGGCGGCTTCCGTCACGCTCGCGCCCATCACGCGCGCCCCGGCTCCTGCTGCCGCGCCCGTGGCGGCCTGCGCCTGAGCGGGGCATCGCCACCCTTGTACCCGTCATGTCGAGCTCGACTCCGCTGTAGTAGTGGGCTACCTCAGGCGAGAGGGGTCCCTTGTCATCACTGAGCGGGATTACCCCCCATTTCGGGTGCAGGAAGCCGTAACGCAACTCAACCGGCCGCTGGGCCTTTTGCACAATGCGACACTCCTTGTTGCGAGTCTCCTCGATCCAGGCGGCTATCTCTTCGGCGTTCGAAATGGAGGCTGAGAGCATGAGCAGGGTTGAGCTGCTCGGGGTCAGGATGATGCTCTCCTCCCATACGGCGCCTCGCTGCGGATCTGCGATGTAGTGAACCTCGTCGAGGATAACGAGTGAGTATCGCCCGTGCCCCCGGTACAGCTCGTTGCGGTAGATCTCGGTCGTGGCAATGACGACATCAGAGTCTCCCTCTATCTTCCTGTCGCCAGTGAGGAGGCCGACGGAGTGTGTTGGGCCAAACGTTTGCTGAAACTCTGAGAACTTCGTGTTCGAAAGCGCTTTGAGGGGCGTGGTGTAAATCGCGCGTTGGCCCTTGCTGAGGAGGTCTCTCATCGCCTGAATTGCGATAAACGTCTTGCCTGAGCCCGTGGGGGCGACCACCAGGGTGTCGATGCCTTGGGCGAGGTTGGTGATGGCAGCCTGCTGGAAGTCGTCTGCCACGAAGTTTGTTTTGGGGGGGACGCCGATGCCAGAGAGGAACTTCTTCCGCGACTCTTCTATGGCCTTGTGTTTCATCATTGTTGACATGTGTACCTATGGCAGGGGCTGTTGGTCATGACTAGCGACACCGAGGTCAAAGCGGCACGAGACGAAGCTTCGGACCGAGGCCGGCGCCCCTCTGCAAAGATCATCCAGAGTGCCGTCAAATGCGACCACTCCCTCAAACAGGGCGATGAGGCGTTCCACAACCGGGAGGAGCCGGCGCAGGTCGTGGCTCACGATGAGGGTAATTGGCTTGTAGTCCCTGTGGAGATCCACAATCAGGTCCATAATGACGCTGCTGGCGACCGGATCAAGCCCGCTTGTCGGGTCGTCGAGCAGAAGTATTCGCGGCCGGCTAACGAGTGCACGGGCCAGGGAGACACGCCGGCGCATCCCTCCGCTAATTTGCCCCGGCATCTTGTAGGCAGCGCGGGTCAGCCCGACCCGAGCCAGGATCTCGCTCACCTTGTCGCACACGAGCTCCCGCTGATCTGATGGCAGTGATGTCGTCGGCACCTTGCCGCCGACCAGCGGGAAGGCAACGTTGTCGTACACGGACAACGAGTCAAAGAGGGCGCCCTCCTGGAACATGAGCCCCACATCGCCGTAGCCCCAGCCCTGGTCAAAATCGACAGTTCCGGAGCTTGCGCGACAAGTGTTTGCGATTATTTTGAGCAGGATGCTCTTGCCCCCTCCGCTGGGCCCAATCAGCCCTGTAATTGTCGCGGGCTTAAGGGTGACAGTAATGCCGCGCAAGACCTCCTTGTCGCCGAAGTTCCGATACACGTGGTTGACTCTAAGCACTCGTGAGCCCTTCTGAAGTCCGCCTAGGAGGGGTCCTGGTGCTGGAATGATTGATAGTCGCTTTCGTCATTGATGGTTGGGAAAGTTGGCGTGTTCGCCGCGCCTGGGAAGTCTCCGTTGCGAACCAGCTCGAGAAGGCGAAGCTGCTCCCCCAGCGAATTGAGGGTCAAGAGCTGCTTGCGCCAAGGGGCCCCCCTGCACATCTGTGATGCTAGCTGCTTTAGCTTTCCAGCGCACGAGCTTTCGGGGAAATCTTCACGAAGCAGGTCCGCATAACGGAAGAGGAGCGAGAGCATCAGCGGCTCGTTTCCCTTAAGGGCGCTCGGGGTTCCTGACACGATCTCCCGGAACACAAGGGGATTCCAGATGCTGGCGCGGCCTATGAAGAGGCCCGCAACCTTGCCGGTAAGCCGAGCCTCGGCCGAGCGGCGATCCACCACGTCTCCGGAGCCTAGTACCGGCACGCTCACGGTCTCTGCGATTGACTCGACGATCGACCAGTCCGCCTCGCCTCGGTAGAGCTGTGCGCGGGTGCGGCCATGAACCGCCAAGGCCTCGACCCCCTCGCTCACAACCATCTTGGAGAGCTCAAGGGCATTTCGGGTGCCGTCGTCCCATCCCGACCGCATCTTTAGGGTAAGGGGGATCGACACCGCCTTTCTCACCTCCCGAACGATCTGAAGCAGGTGTGAGGGCTGGCGCATGAGCTCGCACCCACCGCCGCGCTTGACAACCTTGGGGGCCGGGCAGCCGCAGTTGATGTCCACCACGTCAGCCCCAGAATCCTGCACCATCAGGGCCGCATCGCGCATGCGGTCAACGTCGTAGCCGAAGATCTGGACGCAGAATGGGCGTTCGTCCTCACTGAAGCGCATCATCTCCAGAGTTCGCCGTGAGCCCCTAGTCATTCCCTCAACAGACACGAACTCGCTTACGACTAATCCCACAGCTCCGGGGTTGGACTCCTTGATGAGCCGACGGAAAGCCCTTGTGGTTACTCCACTCATCGGCGACAGCACCAGCCCGGGCTGGACCGTGATGTTTCGTATCGCGTACGGCTTAATCACTGAGGCACCCACGCACTTTTCGGGCAAGCACCTCTATCGAGAAGGGCTTTTGGATGAAGTCCCGGCCCCCTACCTCAAGAATGCGGTTCACCACCTGTTCAGAGCTGAAGCCGCTGACGATCAGGACGCTGATGGCGGGGTTCATCGCTCGCATGCGCATAAAAACCTCCTCGCCTGACAGTCCCGGCATGAGGAGGTCAAGGATCACCAGCTTGAAGGGAGCTTCCGCCGCGCTAAACTTGTCGATCGCCTCGAGGCCTGAAGCCGCTGTCTCAACAGAGTATCCTAGATGAGACAAGCTTAATCCGAGCACGTTACGCACCGCGTACTCATCATCCACCACAAGGATCCTCTCGCCGTTGCCGCGCGCTGGCCCGCTCCCCACGGAGGCGCCCGGCGAATTCGGGGCCGATTCCTCCAGGACGACCGGCAGCACTATGCGGAATTCAGTCCCGGCGCCCCTGCTGGACTCAACCTCGATAGCCCCCCCAAGCTGGTTAACTATCGAATTGACCGTGAAGAGGCCAAGCCCCGTGCCGCGCTCCTTTTTCGTGGTGAAGTAGGGCTCGAAGAGCTTTGCCATCACCTCCTGGTCCATTCCTTCACCGGAGTCTCTCACCACGATCGCGCCATAGGCCGGCGCCGGAGGCTCCCTGCCGAAGAGGCTCTCCACCCGATCAGCGGGATAGCGCGGTTCGAGCGAAACAGAGATCTCCCCCCTTCCCCGAATCGCATCACGGGCATTTACGAGGAGGTTAATGACTACTTGGCTCAGCTGTGCCTCGGACGCGAGAACGGATGTTGGCGCGTCACGCTGCGGAGACCACCTTACGCTTATGTTTGAGGGAATGGCGCTCTTGAGGAGGGTAAGAACCCGAGTGATCACTTCACTGAGATCTACCCGGGACGTTAGGTCGGCAGAATCCACCTTCGAGAATTTAAGGATCTGCTGCGTTAGGGAAGACGCTCGGAGCGCGCCCTCCTCAATCGCTGCGATCGACTCCACGTGATCACCGGCCTGCGGAAGGACGTGCCTAAGGTAGGCGACGTGCCCAAGCATGCCAGTAAGGATGTTGTTGAAATCATGCGCGACACCGCCCGCCAGCAGCCCTAACGTTTCAAGACGCTGATTGTGAAAAACGCTCACCGACTGCTCGCTCGATAGTGACGCCAGAACCCGGACGACCAGCGCCCTGCCCGCGAACGAGGCCACCTTGACCACGAGCGGCTGGCCTGAGCCTGCAGTGAACTCGGCCCGGAACTCGCGGTTCTCCCAGCGCGCTTGCGCAGCTGCAGGCCAGAAGCGGGTTGCGGGCGCCCCCTTGAGGTCCGGCACGCTGATGCCGACTAACGTCGCAAAAGGGGTGTTTGCATCGAGGCACACGAAGTCCCGCCCGATGACACAGTGCGGCTCCGGAAGGAGCTCGAGTAACGATTGTGTGTGGGCGTTTGACATCTAACGGTCTCCGAAGAGGCCGGAGTGAGCCCCTCTGTTGGCCCTTTACCAGGCCCTGCCTCCGCCCCCTCTTGCCATGCGGCCAGCTAAGCCGTCCTGAGACCAGGAAATACATGCCTGTGAGGCTACCGGGCGAGGGGTCGCTACCCCGCTAAAGTCACCCGAAGGGGCAGAAACGCTGTAAAGGACTATACCTGTTAGCAAAGCCCAATATCAATCTGCTCTCTTGAAACCCGCAGAAGTCAAAAGGGTGCTGCGGCCGAAAGATCCTAGCCTGTTGGTTTTGTTGTGAAAAAGTGGACCCGTGCATGCCGTGTTGTTGGCTTTTGCGGGACCTTCGAGCGGCGCGGTGGCAAGAACAAAAACCGACTTAAAAAGTTGGACCGCTACCCGGTTTGTCCGAATCTCAACTTCCAGGGACGTTAATTCTGGCGGCCCACTGCAGTATTGTAACCTGAAACGGATGTGGTAGGTTTTTGTTTACCGTGAGTTTTTTAGCGGGGAGTCAGTAAGTATGTCTGAGTCTGAGTCCGGTACCCTCAAGGGTGTTGTGAAGTGGTTCAATGATGCCAAAGGTTTTGGTTTCATAGAGCATACGAGCGGCCGAGATGTTTTCGTGCACTATTCAGTCATCGCCTCAGAGGGGTTCAAGACTCTCAAAGATGGCGAGACAGTTGAGTATGAGCTTAAGGAGGGCCCCAAGGGGCTGCAGGCTTCGCGGGTGGTACGCACCAAGAGGCCCGAGGATCCCTCCGAGGTTCCTTCGGTGGCTCCTGCTGCCGAGCAGAGCGAGATAACCGACCCGGCTGAGTAGGCCGAACCTCTGGCGGAGCGCGCTGGATGTGTCCGCGCGCTCCGTTGATCGATGTCCCCCGTCCTGGGGGCTTAATCCTTTCACATCCAGCCTGCTGGCCGCGAGTTGTTGCGGATCATCCGTGCTACGGCGTGTCAGCGGCTCTGTCAGCCGGCACCACGTCTTGCGCGAGCACGTACCCGTCGCGTCCTCGTCGGGACCTAAGCCGCATCCACGTTCCTATCCGGCCGTCTACCATCACCTTGTCTCCCGGCTCCAGGCGGCCGAGCACCTGCGCCGTGTAACTTGGGGCTGAAACTACTTTGGCCGGGGCGATTACCCTGTAGAGCCTTCCGTCCACAGGCCGATCAAATGGAGTGGCTGGTGGTGGCCCGTCCCCGAAGGGGCCTCGCTGGGCTGTTGGGTTTGGTCTGCCGCCTGGTTTTGCTGGCAGGGGCTTGCGTCCCGCGACGCCGTCGCGGAAGGCTTGGTCCTCTACGGGTCCGGCCGTATTAATTCTCTCTCTCTGGGGGAGCTTGGGCGCCAGAGTCCTCTCTGGAGCCGGTTGCGGAGGCGCTGTTGCGCCGGTCCCCTCTTGAGGAGCCCCCGGCGGCGTGCTGCCTGTGCTGGATTGAGGATCAGGGCGTGTCTCTTCAAAAGAGTAGTACAGGGCGCCGAGATTTCCGACGGCATCAGGAAGCACCACCTCTGGATATCGCTGCTCCTTGGGAGCCGAATCCCTTATGAAGCTCTCAGAGGCAAGTGCGGTGGGAGTAGCGGAGAGCGGAAGGCGAAGCAGCGCTATCCCCGCACACAGGAGGAGCAACATCGCGAAGGAGAGTCGGATCGTTGAGCGGATAGGCCGACTTCCCGTGCCACGCGCTGGCGTCGCAAGACCGCGCGCTTCTAGCGCCGGCGGGTGAATCGCGCCAAGCTTAAAGGGCTCACGCTCGCTGGGGTCCGCAGCGCAGCGGATCCCGCGGTCACGCAGCATGCGCCCGAACGCTGCGGCCTGCTCTGCGTCCCCGAGTTGCCGAAGCCTCAACAGTATCGATTGACCCGTGTTCTCGAGAAGCTCTTGAAGGGCGGGAGATGCCGGAGCGCTCATGCACCTCTTCGCGGCTTCCTCGAATGGAGCGATGAGCAGGGAGACCGGCATGGACAGCTCGCCCAAGTGCCCCTGGATCCACCATAGGGCACCCTCTCCGGAATTCCTGAGTGATTCGTCTTGCTCAGACCGAGCGATGATCTCCGTCCAGCGGCGCTCAGCGAGCAGCTTGTTCATGAGTGGCTCGTCTTGAGCCTCAGATGTAACAAGCGGGCCGTTGCACGAGGCCTTTGAGCTCTCCACGCCCGAGAGAAGCGCGGTAAGGCCTAGATCGATTACTGGTGGGTCCTGCTTTTTTGATGATGAATCGCTCATGCAGCGCAAACACCCTCGTGGCTAGCGACCAGAGGGCCCTTGGATTATGGTACCTAGAGATTGTGAGATACTCAAAGGTCCTGGAGCACAGATCGGATGCTACATGCGCCAAAAATCACCTGTTCTATCGGGGCCTTGCTTATTGCGGCGGCCTTAAGCGGCTGTTTTTCAACACACCTGCCGCCTCTCGATGAGCCCCCTGCCCTATCCCGCCTCACCAGCCTGGCAGAGGGCGATATTGCGTTTACTTTGGATGCGTCAGGGATGGAAGGGAGCCGAGGGCACCAATACCTCTCGTTGCTGCCCTTCACCCGCGTCTACACGCCCGACTTGGCGACGGAGGTGACAAACCAGCTTAAGGTGCAGGCGGGCTTGAAGGGCTACCGGCTTGTGCCTGACGAGGGGCAGAGGGGACGGCGATACCACCTTGCCGTAAAGGTCGAGGAGTGTGCCGTATCGGGCTACTGCTACGTGCTCCTTCGGCGCCCCCACTCGAGGATAGTCCTGGCCGCCACGCTTAAAGATGCTTCAGGACAGGTAATTCGAAGGTGCGAGGGGGCGGGAAAGTCGACATTCACCGCGAAGTTTGCGTTCTCGGATGAGCTCAACGAGGCGCGGCGCCTGGCTCTCACGGATGCGTCAGTGGCGCTCTTCGATTGCCTGGAGCTTCCGAAGGCAGCCGCACGGGACCATTAGGCTGGAGTGGCTGCATGTCGACCCGAAGGGCAATAATCGCTGCGGCTTTTGTCACTGAGGCGGTTCTCGTGGCGGTGTCCCTCGCCATCAGTGTGCTCTATGGAGGAGCGATCCAAATCGGCCCTTCAGTGGAAGCCGCGCTTATTGGGGCTTTCGCCGCATTTCCCCTGCTCGTCTTAAATCACCTGCTTCGGAGACGGAGCCTTCAGCGGCCCGCCTCTCTGCTGGCGAAGTTTAGCCGGGAGGTGATCATCCCTCTCTGTCGGGAGCTTGCCCCTGGATGGGCTTTGGTGGTGGCGTTGCTGTCCGGAGGCTGTGAAGAGCTCCTCTTCCGTGGGGCCCTCAACTCGGTCTGTCTTGACCTCATGGGGCAGGTTCCCGCAGCGCTGATCACGAGCGTGCTCTTTGCGTATGTCCACTTTATCGGCAGCATGCGGCGCTACGGCGGTCTGGTGCCGCTGTACACGGCAGTTGGACTCTACCTGTGGGCGGTCTGCGCATGTAGCGGCTCCCTCTTCGCGGCGATGGCCGCGCATGCCACCTACAATTTTTTGGCGATCCTCCTCATCCGCAGGTCAACGGCGCTGCCCAGCTAGGCAGAGAACAGCCGCCGGGCCTCCTTGATCGCCTGTGAAACGGCTTGCAGGTCCCCCTTTGTTGAGTAGAGGCCAAAGCTGAGGCGCACCGTTGCCTGGACGCCGAGCCGCCGAAGCGTTGGCATGGCGCAGTGGTTTCCGGCCCTCACCTGCACGTTATGAGTGTCTGCAATGGTGGCAAAATCGTGAGGGTGAACACGGTCTATTGAGAATGAGATCACCGCGGCCTGATGCCCACCTCGAGTTGCTGGGCCGTACGGGGTCACCCCCGGCTCACCGCGAAGCATCTCAAGCGCAGACTCCAGCAAGGCCTGCTCATGATCAAGGATCGCTTTTCGCGAAAATCCGGAGAGGAAGTCGGCCGCGGTGCCGAGCGCTATAGCCTCGGGAAAAGCAGGCGTTCCAGCCTCAAATCGCTGGGGCACTTCAGCGAGCCCAAACCCATCTGTGCTCACAAAGGAGATCATGTCTCCCCCTCCCATCAATGGATAAAGCTTCTCCAGGCGCTCGGGGCGTCCGTACAGAACGCCGATGCCGGTGGGGCCATACATCTTGTGGCCTGAGAACACGTAGTAGTCGCAGCCAAGATCCTCGACATGCACCCCAAGGTGAGTAATGCCCTGGGCCCCATCCACCAGTACTTGCGCCCCCGCATCTTTCGCTAGCGCAACGAGCTCCGCGAGCGGCGGCACAGTGCCCAAGGAATTTGCGAGCTGCGTGATAGCGACAAGCTTAGGCTTGAGGGTTCGGACCTTGGACCTAAAATCGTCGACATCCAAGGAGCCATCCTCCCGGATATCAGCGAATGCGACGTTCAAGCCGCGACGCTTCGCGAGCATCTGCCAGGGGACGATGTTGCTGTGGTGTTCGAGGAGCGAGAGCAGGATTGTGTCGCCGGAAGACCACAGGCTGTCTGAGCCTGCCGCCACGAGATTGATCGCTTCCGTTGCTCCACGCACAAACACAATAGAGCTGGGCGAGCGGGCGCCGATGAGTGACGCAATCTTTGTTCGGGTCAGGTCATACTGCTCTGAGGCCTCAGCACTAAGCCTGTATGCGCCTCGATGCACGTTTGCGTTGGTGTGCACGAGGGCGTGGCGCAGGGCGTTGAGCACAACCAGAGGCTTCTGGGTGGTGGCGGCGGAATCGAGGTAGCAGCCCCCCGGTCCCTCCGTGAAGAACGGGAACAGTTTCCGGAGGGACTCTCCGGGAACTGGCTTTACTCCGTGGATGTCTGACTTGCTCGTAATCACTGCTGCTCTCAGATGCTAAACAGGCTTCTTAGCCGAGATGATACGTAAGTGCCCGATCATATTCAATCCATGCGCGACCAGCCCCCCTCCTTCAGCGTGTTTGACCCCATTGTACCGGAAGCAATCAGGGCTAGTGCCGACAAGTAGCTACCATTTCGTGCAGGCGTCCAACTTTCTCGTTGGCAAATACGATTTTCCTTGACCTTGCGATCACCCCGGAATTATCCTCCCAGCTCCGGTTTGCTTGGGAAACCAAGCAAATCCTGCGAGAGGTAGTAGCCTCACGCTCTGCACACGCTGCACTTGGGCTGCGGTAGAACGCGGCAAGGGTGCAAAAAGCGTGTCCCCATCCATCATCGGCTTCCGATGAGCTGTGGGCCCGCCAAAGAGAGATTTTTGACGGCGCTTAGCGGTTGGGGATTTGTGCACTCCAGATTTAGACGGTCGGGCTACTTTTTGGGCCTGAGACGAAGATCGGGGAGCTTGAGCATTGAGGCTTTGCAGCCAGGTCAGGTGAGTCGCAAGATTTATTTGATTAGGGCCCCGCAGCGCGGTAGGTACGGGACGTTGCCGTACCGAACGGCTCTATAAGCGAAGTTGCTCGTTGTTCCATGCCTATCCATCTTAGTTAAGGATAGGGATTTGGAGAGTGACGGAGCTCATGGAGGATAAGGCCGGATTGTTACACTAGTTGCTGGGAATACGAAGATTGTGCCAACGCATGTTGTTGCGATGGAGCAGTACAAGGGGACCGGCGGCACTTTTTTTACTTTTTGAAGGGACAATCAAAAATGAAATTCTGGTCAAATTCTGATGTTCCGACTCCCGGTAGCTCGATCCCTGAACTGCGATTGCTTGCAGCGGTTCTTCAAAGGGCGATCCACGACTTTATCGGCGGTGAGGGCGACGTAAGAGATGGAGCTCGCTCCTGGCTGATGGAGGATGAGCCGACAGATGCTCCCCTATCGTTCCGGTTTATTTGTGAGGCCCTGGATCTCGATCTCGAGAGCCTGCGTAAGGCCATAGGGCGTCAGGCTGAGGTTCAGGCCCGCGAATTCGCTGCCTCTGATGCCATTGCGTAAGCAGCTTTCGTAGCCTCCTAAGGGCCTTGTAAGAGAGCCCGCCAGGGCGCAAAACAACGGGACAAATCCCCGGTTGTTTTGCGCCCTTAGTTTTTCCAGCTTTCCGCAGCAAATATTGGCGCTGTATACTTAAGGTAGGGGCTGTCGCCTGGCGGGCCTCTGCGCTGTCGTGTTTTTTATGCCAGGAGCGACCCGGATCACAGGGGCAACAAACCCAATCCCCCGGGGCCAGGGCAAGAGTTTTGCTGGACTGGCTTGAGTCAATTAGCGGCAAAAGACTCCGTCTTTTTTTAAGGGTGTCGGATGTCTGAACGGACTGAGAAAGGAAACAACCCCTCGCTTTGGCAGAAGCTTCTCGATGAATTGGATGAAAAGCTTCAGCTTGGCCTCTTGGATAGGCTAAAACGTGTTAAGGCCTATCACTTCGAGTCGGACCTCCTCTTTATCGAGTTGGGAACTGAGGAAGACGAGGCATACTTCCGTAAGGGGGGTGCATTCCAGCATCTGGAGCTCATCGCGCAGGATGCAACGGGCGTTCGGGAGCTTAGGCTGCGGTCGCGCTAGGGTCGACCGGCGTTAGGCCTTCTGGAGAGGGCGCATGTCAGAGAGAAAAAAAAGGGAGGAGCACCGGAAGCAGCCGACGTGCAGGCATTGCGGGAAGCCAGCCCGCACGGGTTTGGCTTCCTTGGGGCCCTTCTGTTCTGAGTTGTGCAAGCTTCAGGACCTGTCGGCCTGGTTCAATGAGGGTTACAGGATCCCGTCTGGCCCGGCCGGAAGCGCGCCAGGCCAGACGGAGGATCTTGAGCACTAAAAGTTTCTTCGGGATTTGCTCGCCTCAAAGAGCAGGCTGGTGGATGCATTCGCAAGCCCGAACCGCAGCCAGTCTGGGTTTAGCCCAAGCGCCTCGCACACGTTGTTGAACGAGAACGCGTATTCCACTCCTGTGTCCATCACCCAAGAGTAGGCCTCGCTGTAACGAGATCTTTCCTTCGGTGTGGCGGAGAGGGAGTAGTGGATGAATGATTGGACGCCATCGAAGAGCAGGGCTGAGAGAAGTGCCCGCTCCGGTCCCTGTGCGTAACCCCTAGGTGCGCCGATAAGTTCGTCAATAACCGAAGTGGCAAACCCGGACTCTGAACCTTTAGAAACTTCGTAGTCGCCGTAAGCCATGGTGCCTCCCGATACATGGATTCCAGGCAATTAAGGGGGCGTCCCCTAACCTAGAATCCGACCTTCTTAATTCCGATGCCGTAGGCCGGGGTTCGGTGCGCAACCACGCGATGCAAGCGCGCCGGCGGGCAATGGCGTGCCAGTAGCAAAGCGTGACAGTAGCAAAGGGGGAAAGGGAAACCGAGCTATCCCGGTGTTTAGAATAGAAAAAGGGACAGGGAGACTGCTCCCAGCGCGCCCAGCGCCACCAACGGCGAGAAGATGCCCAAAAAGGCCGCAGATACCCCCAAGAACGTCCCGAATGCGATCAGGATCCGGGAGCGCTCCACAATACGGAGGTGGCGCTGGCATTGCGCTATGATGGCCGGGAGCGCCTCGAGGTGTGGTGTGAGAGCCACTAGGCTTGCCCGGGGGAGCTCGAATCGGTCCCCCGAGAAGAGGCTAATCTGAATCGCGGCAGCACGCCCTAGGAGGTCCGATTCCTGGCCCCGCACGAGCATCACGCCCTCGACCACCTCCCCTTGTGTGCCGCGCGATGCAGCTGCTGTTATGCCGCTCGGCCAAGCTTCCCCTTCAGCCGTGTGGCTGAGGAGATGGAGCTGTCCAAATTTTACCCATATACGGGCCACCAGCTCCCCGCCGATGGCAACCAGCAGCGCACGCTCGTCTACAGCAGCCTCCACCGCGCTCTCTGAAGGGGGAATGAGAACCCCCTGCTCCACCAGGAGATCCTCCGAGCCGATCGTTACTGGCACGCCCTTTACCGACCCGCGTATGCCGCGCTCGGCGGTTTCCTGAAGGTTAAGCACCCGGTCAGGCGCAACGCTGCCAGCGACCTGCTGACAGAAATCCCCCGCCGCGGCGAGAGCCGGGTCCTCCGCCCTGCCGAGCAGCGCCGAAAGGCAGTGTGCCAGCTCCGTCCGCCCCACCCGATCATCAAGGATCTCAAGCTCACGAATCTTCACGCACGCGCCGAGGTCAACGCGGCTGGGATCTATAAGAACGCGGCTCGTCCGGGCGATATCGCGGAGCGTCGCATCACTCATCGCCACAAATCCGTTCCTTGCCCATGAGCGCACCATTCTGCGCTGTCGTGCGTAGAGCAGCTCGCTAAGCTGACAGACGATGCTGGCAAACAGCACGAGACCGGCCGCTGCGGAGGATTCCCATATGCCGCCCGTCCGCTCATCCCAAAGGATGGCGGTAGTCACGCTTACGAACATTAAAACGTAGGCCGTCGCGCGCTGCGAACGGCCGTCCTCCCGATGGAGAGAGGAGCCTGCAAGCTCAACATTATTTTCAATGAGCCGCTCGATGCTCCTTAGGCACGAATCTTCCGATCCAGAGAGTGCGATCGCCTGGGCTGTTCCCCCAACTATCTCTGAGCCTGCAAACACCACGTCCCCTTCATCCTTGACGCGAAAATGAGTGTCAGTGGATAGGTAGCGCTCACACACCGCGCAGCTCCCCGCAGAAATTCGTGCGTCGGCCGGAGCCACCTGGCCGGATTGAAGCGTTAGGGAATCACCGGGCTTGACCCGCGGAAGATCTCCCCGCGAGCGGAAGAGGAGCGAGTTTGTGTCGTCTGAGCGGCTGCAGTTGCGGGCCACAAAGAACCGGAGGAGGAGCAGCCCGGCTGCGGCTAGGGCTGGCCCGGCGGTCACGGCTGCCCCGAGAGCGCCCTGCCCCGTCAGAGCCGCTCCTAACGCGCCGCCTGCTATGAGAACCACACCCGAAGCCGGCAGGAGGGACAGGGGGTTCGAGAAGCGGTCTGGCTGGATGAGCAGCGATAGGATTTCGTGCACTGCCGAAATTAACGACACTCCGGCGAGCGAGAGCGCCAGGTATCGAATGCGCTCTGCATCTGCGCCCCCCTCTAAGAGCGCATACGAAACGGCGCTCCCGCACAACAACCCCACCCCAACGGCCAGCCTCCTGGCCGAGGAGCTCCAGGCTGCGGGGCGCTCCGGCAAGAGCTCCCCTACGTTGCTTGGTGAAACCGTTGGCGTTGTTAAGCCGGGCGCCTCGGGTGCGGCTCGTGCCCCTTCTGTCAGTGAGTCTTGGCCTTGGGAGGCGAGAGTCATCGGGCACCCAACCGAATGCGTAGCCCTAGTTACTTGCTCTTAGAGTTGCTGTCAGCCTCGGACGACGAGGAACCGGCCTCGTACTTCTTCTTAAGCTTTGAAAGCTTCTTGTCCTCAAAAAGGACGTGCTTCCTCGCTACTGGGTCGTACTTTCGAACTTTGAGCTTGTTCTCGCCCTTGCCCTTCTTTTTGTTCTTTCTGTTCGTGTAGAAGAAGCCTGTTCCCTCAGACGAAACTAGGAAGAAAGTCTCTTTTGCGGCCTTAGCCATACGGTTTCCCTCACCACTTTAGCGCTAGCCTATTCCCGTCCCGAAAGGGGACGCGGCCTGCGCGCCGAATCAGAACCGTGGGTTGTAGCCTAAAACCCGCTGCATTTCAACTATTTGGGCATTCAAAACTGGCAGCGACATGAGGCGCTAAGTACCTGCTAACCCTTGCAAACGATTCGCTGCGTCAGCAGGCGTGCGCGACGACCACGCTTATGGCATTGCCTCCAAAGCCGGCGGTATTCACCAGAACAGCGCGGGCGCTGCTGATACCCGCCGGTCCCCCCTTTGATGGGTATGGGAAACCGCTCCAGGAGTTTCCCGCCAGCAACCACTGCGCCATGCCAAGACTAACCATCCCTGAAGCGCCGTAGGTATGCCCGGTGAGGTGCTTTGTGGAGCACAGCGGCACATCGCCCAGGGTACGCCGGATGGCGCGCAGTTCAGCCTCGTCGCCTTTGTTCGTCCCTGGGGCATGCACAACGACCGCATCAATCGATACGCCCGGTGGAAGGGTTGACACCGCCATCTGCATAGATTGCTCAAAACCAACGCCATCAGGTGATATGCCCGTGGCTGAAGGGATACTCTCAAGCGCCCAACCTATCCCAAGGAGAGCGAGGTCACCCTCACGGCGCATCCCTCCCGATGGCACGAGCAGCGCTGCCCCCGCGCCCTCACCGAGCACGACTGAATTCGCAGTTGTGTCCCCCTGAATGCACGGCGTGCAAGGCAGCTCTCCTGCCCCGTTCGAGTAGATTCTTAGGGCCGCAAGCTGGGCGATCGTATAGGGGGTAAGGCACGCTTCGGTTCCCCCAAAGAGCGCCGCTTTGGACATCCCGGAGCGGACGAAGGCGCAGGCCACCAGAAGCGCGTGAAAAGCTGAAGTGCACGTCATGGACGTTGAGACCGAAGCTACGGGAGCACCTGGGACCCCGCATGTTTCGTGAGCCACATGAGCCGATATGCTGCCGGCTGTCGTCCGAGGTGAGGTGTCCGGCCGCAATGCGGACCTGCCCGCGGCGTGGCAGAGGATCGTCTCCTCAAGAGATAACGCCGCACCTCGCGCCGAGCCAATGGCTATGCAACCGATGTCCTGTACCGGAATCCCTCCTTTGGCTAGGGCGCTCCTGGCTGCTGCAGTGGCGAGCAGCGCCGCCCGATCACAGGATGAGAGGGGGCCCTTCTCTCGCGCCAGAGCCTCTACGAGCGATTCACCCGGCTGAGTGAGCCGGAACACCGCGCCGGCCGGAGTTGACGAAGGCCGGCCGACCCCAAGGGTCAGCGTTTCGTGCACCTCGGCGTCCGATGCGCCCAACGGCGAGATAGTAGAGAGCCCCCTTATGACAAGCGGATCAGGCGCCATGAGCCTCCCGCATCGCAAGCTGAGCCACTGAGGCGACTATCGCCACCGCCTGCTCCAGCTCCTCCCTCGAGTTGAAGGCATGGATGCAGATGCGAATCCGCTCTGAACCGAGGGGCACAGTCGGAGCCCGTATCGCGCGAGCCGAGAAGCCAGCCCCTTCGAGCGCCCGCTCTGCCTCCAGCACTGCAGCATTGCCGGGCACGAGCACCCCTTGAATCGGCGAGTTGGACTGCAGAAAGCGCAGCTCTGGGAAGCGAGCTGCCAAGGACTTGAAGGCCCTTATGTTCTCTTGGAGCGCGGCCCGCTCGGAGGTCATCTGCGATTGGCGCTCGTAGGCTTGCCGAATGCCCCGCAGCGAAGCGGTGTCAGGGGCCGTTGAGTACATAAAAGGTCTGGCAAAGTTGACCAGGTACTCGCGAAGCACGTGCGGGCCAACAACCGCCGCCCCGCGAAATCCCAGCGCTTTTCCGAAGGTGTGGACCCGGGCAAAGACCTCTGATGACAAACCCAGCTGCTGGACAAGCCCCTCCCCCTTCGGGCCGTACACCCCT
>JAFMJG010000149.1 GCA_017853605.1 bacterium | reverse complement strand
GAGGCCCTTGTGCTCCAGAAAGAGCACGGGATCCTGC
Source organism: bacterium (assembly GCA_017853605.1). Taxonomy (GTDB): domain Bacteria; phylum Bdellovibrionota_C; class UBA2361; order UBA2361; family OMII01; genus OMII01. The sequence continues at coordinate 6,438 of JAFMJG010000149.1, read as the reverse complement.
GCGCGGATGGCGGCCTTGAGGAGCCCCTTGGCGTCTGTTGCATTTGACGGATACAGCACGAGCAGACCAGGAAAGTGGGCGAAGGTCGCCTCGATGTTCTGCGAGTGGTAGGCGCCCCCGCGGATGTAGCCGCCGACTGGGACTCGTATCACCGCCGCACAGCTGAAATCTCCGGCGCAGCGGTAGTGGAGCATCGCGAGCTCGTTGCGTATCTGGTTGGCGCCGGTCCAGATGTAGTCGCCAAACTGGATCTCCGCCACAGGCTTCAAGCCGCGTGTCGCAAGCCCAATAGCGGCCCCGACGATGGCGCTCTCGGCGAGCTGGCTGTTGAAGACGCGGGTGACCCCGTACTTGGCGGTAAGGCCTGCGGTGACTGTGAAGACGCCCCCCTTTCCGTGCGCAACATCCTCGCCAAAGATGCACATGTCGGGATTGCGGGCGAGCTCCTCATCAAGCGCGTGGTTGATGGCGTCTACGATGAAGACCTCCTCTCCTGTCGCCTCACGCTCCTCGATTCCCTCCCATGGCGCGGGATTCTTGAGGCAGTAAGAGAGGGCGTCCTGCGGCGAAGGATCGGGAGTGAGCTCTGCCGCCTCAGCTGCTGCATCGACTAGGGCCTTGATCTCGGAATGAACCTTCTCGATTTCGGCCTGCGTCGCGAATTTGCGGTCAAGCAGCAGCGCGCGAGTCATGCGAAGGGGGCAGCGCAGCTGCTCTTTCGCCAGCTCCTCTGCCGAGCGGTACTTCAGGTGGTTGTCCGAGATAGAGTGGCTCTGAAGGCGGGGAACATGCGCCTCAACCAGCGACGGGCCCTCACCGCGACGGGCCCGGCTGTGGGCAGCCTGGAGCACGGCAACGCTCGCCTCGACGTCAGACCCGTTCACCTGCGCAGTTGCGAGCCCCTCGTACCCCGAAACCATGGCCGCGACGCTTGAGCCGGGCAGCTGCTCCGAGATCGGAACAGAGATTGCGAAGTCGTTGTTCTCGATCACAAACACCAGGGGCAGCTTCTCTCTTGCCGCCCAATTAAGGGCCTCGTGGAAGTCGCCCTGCGAGCACGTTCCCTCGCCGGCCGACACGTACACCACCTCATCGAGGCGCTTCATCTTCGCCCCGAGCGCACAGCCGACCGCCTGCAGGAACTGGCTGCCGGTCGGGGAGCTCTGCGGCGGAATGCGGAGCGCGATGTCGGCGTAGTGCATCGGCATCATGCGGCCGTGCGAGTTGGGGTCCTGCACCTTGTTCATGGCGTTCATCATCAGCTGCTCAGGAGTCATGCCGAGCCCAACAACGAGCGCCATGTCGCGGTAGTATGGGTAGAACCAGTCCTGTCCGGCACGGAAAACGAGCGCGGCAGCCGCCTGGATCCCCTCGTGGCCCGCGCAGCTTATCTGGAAGTGGCACTTGTTCTGCTTATACAGCGTGATCGTCTTTTCGTCCGCTATGCGGGCAGCAAGCATCGTGCGGTAGGCCCACAGGGCTTGCTCCTTTGAGAGCTCAAAGCCGTCATCGGCCGGCCCAGATGGCCGCCGTTTGCTGGTGACTGATTTGGGTGTCTTTTGCATCGTCTAGCTATCTACACGGCCAGGCTGCCTACTCGGCCGGCTATGTGGCCTAAACGGCATGCAGCCACAGGAGCATGCCTTCCGCCGGGGGAGCACAAGCCACTAACCAGAGGGCTATAGCACCAAACGGGGCTGGTCACCACCTCCCTGAGCAGGATATCCGCCAGGAGGAAGGGGGGGGCGCTTGCGAGGAGCCCCGGCACCAGCGCTGCCTCGCGGGGAAGAGCCCGGCACCAAGCGCAACACTTCAGGAGTCCAGCGCACGTGCCCGCCTCGTCGCCAACTCCCTCAGCACGCAGTGCTGCAGCACAGCCAGGGCCTCTTGTGCGCTTGTCGCGCCACCGTCTGCGGGCGCGTGGAGCCTCGGAAAGGGAGCAGCCTAGTCTTGCAGCCGAGGCTAGGTTTCGTAATTAAACAGCTCCAAAAAGCGCCTCAAGAGGCGCTGGGTCACCGCTGGCACCGAGACCTGCCGTGGGCTGAGCTCAGCAAGCGACACGACCTGAATGTCTCCGAGTCCGCACGGGTTTATGGACCGAAAGCGCTCCGCACAGGGGAGCACGTTGAGCGAGAATCCGTGCAGCGTGCACCAGCGCGATATGCGAACGCCGCTGAATGCTATCTTGGACCTCTCATCGGTCCAGACCCCCGTCTTGCCCGGAATCCGGGTCCCCGCAACGCCGAAATCCTTGAGCGTTTGGATCACCACCTCCTCAAGCGTGCGCATGTACCACCCGACGTCGGTCTTGTGGTGGTGCAGGTTAATGATCGGGTAGAAGATCGACTGCTCCGGCCCGTGGTACGTGACGCTTCCGCCGCGCTCCACCTTGACGAGGGGGGTTCCCCGTGCCGCCAGGTCTTCGGCGGAGGCGAAGATGTGCGCGTCCTCGGTTGACGTTCCGCAGGTCAGCACCGCAGGGTGCGAGCACACGAGCAGCAGGTCCTCTTGCGACCCCTCGACCAGCTTCTTGTGGTAGTGGCGCTGCAGCTCGAGCGCCTTGCCGTAGTCGATGACTCCGAGGTCATAGACCTCCAGAAGGAGCTTGTCGCTGTGCGCGTCGCTCACGTCACGGCCGCTAGAAGTTAATCGGTCTTCCAAGGGCGATAGCCATAGCCTCCATGACTGCCTCCGACAGGGTCGGATGCGGATGGATGGTGTCGACCACGCTCGCTGCTATGCCTTCATGAGAACGGATTATCGCCGCCTCTGAGATGAGCTCCGTGGCCTCAGCATGAATGATGTGGACGCCGAGGATCTCGCCGACCTGGTCATCGATGATGACCTTGACAAACCCCTCCTGCTCGCCGATGGCGATCGCCTTGCCGACCGCCTGGAAAGGCATCTTTCCGACCCTGTACTTTAGCCCCTTCTCCTTGCAGGCGCGCTCCGTGAGCCCAACCGAGGCAACCTGAGGCTGGCAGTAGGTGCAGCCTGGGATGTTGTCGTACCTCATGGGGTGCTTCGACTTGCCAGCAGCAACCTCCGCCGCAACGATCGCCTCGTGGCTCGCCTTGTGGGCAAGCGCCGGGCCGCCCGCGACATCGCCGATGGCGTAGTGGCTCGGCACGTTGGTGCGCATGAGCTCGTCAACCTTGATGAAGCCGCGGTTCGTCTCAATGCCCGCCGCCTCAAGCCCGATATTTTCGGAGTTTGGCATGATGCCGATGGCGACGAGGCAGGCATCCCCGCTCCACTTCTCCTCCGCGGCCTTGCCCTTGAGGGTGGCGCTGACGGTCTTGCCGGTTCGCTTGAGATCCTGCACTCCCGTGGAGGTCCGGATTGTCATGCCATTCTTGACGAAGATCTTCTCTAGAGCCTGGGCCACCTCGGTGTCCTCGACAGGCAGGATCTGGTCCGCCATCTCGACCACTGTGACCTGCGTGCCGAGAGAGCTGAAGAAGTAGGCAAACTCGATGCCGATTGCTCCGGCGCCTATGATGAGCAGCTTTTGGGGAAGGCGCGTGTTCTCAAGGATTGTCCGGGACGTGTGAATCACCTCGCCGTCAACGTCCACTCCGGGGAAGGGCCGCGGCCGGGCCCCGGTGGCTATAACGATGTCCTTGAAGTCGTAGGTGGTGGCCTTCTTCGCGGCATCGGTGACAACCAGCTTCTTGCCCTTCTCGAGCACCCCGTTGCCCGAGATGACCTCGATCTTGCCCTTGCGCATCAGGTAATTGACGCCACCAGAGAGCTTGTTGGCCACTTCGCGAGAGCGCTCGATGATGCGCGGAAAGTCCACGGTGATCTTGCCGGTTTCAAAGCCAAAGTCCTTGGCATGCTTCATGTCGTTGTAGAGCTGCGCTGAGCGGAGCAGCGCCTTGGAGGGTATGCACCCCCAGTTAAGGCACACCCCGCCGAGCGCCTCGCGCTCAACGATCGAAACCGTCCTGCCAAGCTGCGCGGCACGGATGGCCGCCACGTAACCGCCGGGGCCGGAGCCCAGAATGATGAGGTCCTTGGACTGACTCGACATACAAAACTGCTCCTACATATGTTGAAGGGGAGGGGAGCGATGGTCCCTCTGCTGTGGGCCCGCTTCGGGCGCCACCCGCTCGTTTCTGGGGGTTACATACTTCACTTCGAGGGCAGGAGCAAACATGAGTTTTGGGGGCGGCGAGGCGCGCAAAAAAGGAGAGAGAAGCGTCGGTTGCAAGGTGATACCATGGACTGCATGGATCGACCTCCGATGCGCGCACGGGCCGTCCCTGGCCCCCTCACAATCCCGGATTCGGAGCTGCAGTTTGCCGCGGCCCGCTCCAGCGGCCCGGGCGGGCAGAACGTCAACAAGGTTGAGACGAAGGTAACCGTGACCTTCGACTACCTGAAGTCAGCCGCACTGTCGTGGGAGGAAAAGGGTAGGATCGGAAAGCATCCAGCCGTGCAGTCTTGCCTCGATGCTGATGGGGCGATCGCCATCTCCTCGCAACGATTTCGCAGCCAGGCGCGCAACCGGGAAGACGCGATCGAGAAGCTGCATGAGCTCTTGCGGGCGGCGGTCAGGCTGCCGAAGAGGAGGATTGCGACAAAGAAGACCCGCGGGAGCGAACGCAGGCGGATGGACCACAAAAGGCTCCGGGGCGAGGCGAAGGCGGGGCGCCAAAAGATCCGCCCCGGCGCAGACGGGGGCGACTGAGGGCGTGATCCTCGCCGGCTCCGCTATGGGGCCTGCTTTGCCGGCGGAGCTTCGCTGGGATGCGGCGCTGCTGTTGCGAGAGCCGGCGGCGCATCTGCATCCAGGCCCACCACCATCTCAACGAGCCTCTCCTCCTTGAGGGGCGAGGGGAGATCCCGGATGGCATCCAGAATCGACGATAGCCGGCCGTCGTGCGCCTCAAGGAAGTCGGGGTGTCTTGAGCCAAAGTCGCGAATCGCCCGAAGGACGAAAGGATCGCTTGTCATGCAGCCTCCATACGTTGTGCCCAGGGAGAGCGTAGCAGTGAAGCCGCCAATCCACGAGCGAACGTGGGCCGCGAGGTGAGGCGCGTCATGAGGATGCCGCTGCCCTACTCAACCGACTCCTTGAGCTGCTGCAGCGAGAGGATCTTGATGACTCCGGGCTTGGTGAGGTCGAGCAGCCCTTCCCGCTCCAGGTTCTTGGTGACACGGATGGCGGTCTCTGGCGTTGTTCCCGTCAGGTCCGCCAGCTCCTTGCGGGTAAGGAAGATGCGGGTCTGATCCTGGGATGAGCTCGGCCGACCAAAGCGCGGAGCAAGCGCAAGCAGCGCTGCCACGATCCTGCTCTCAACGCGCGAGTGGGCGAGGCCGAGCGCGAGGTTGTTCGCGCGGCGTGCGCGCTGCATAAGCTCCATCGAGATGCGCCGGTAAATGACTGGGTTCTTTTCGATAACCATGCGAAGGTTCGGGGTTGGAATCGCCAGCACCTTTGCGTCAACTTGCCCACGGATCGAGGTGTCCATCTCTATCGGGTCGAGGGCCCGCAGTATCCCGGTGCAGTCACCCGGGATGAGGAGCTCAAGCGTCAGCTCCTTGCCCTGGGGAGTCGACTTAATCACCGCAAGGCGGCCCGATATCACCATGAAGCCGAACTCAGGCCGCTCCCCGTCCATTGAGATGAACTCGCCGCCATTCACGTCGCGCACGGCGGCGAAGTTCGCAAGGTCGTGGAGGTCCTTAATCGGCATCCCTTCGAAGAGGCCGATCGCCTTGAGCGCCTCGTACTTGTACTCGTCTACGCCGCCTGGAAGGAGAGCGAGCTCCTCAGTGAGCTGCAGCCCCTCCTCGGCCTCTTCAGCCGGCGCCGCGCGCCTCGCCTGGGCGTTGTGGATTGCGATCTCTATGTTTGCCCGAAGCTCATTAGGCTCAAAGGGCTTCAGGACATAGCCGCATGGCCGGGCGAGCTTTGCGCGCTGCAGGGTCGCCTCATCAGCATGCGCGGTGACGAACACTATCGGAATTGGGAGCTTCTCGTTGATGCGCTGCGCTGCCGTAATGCCGTCGATCTGCCCCTGGATGGTGATGTCCATGAGGATCACGTCAGGCCGCAGCTCCAGCGCTTTTTCGATAGCCTCCTCGCCGCTCGTGGCCTGTGCGATGACCGAGTAGCCCACGGACTCGAGCTCATGGGCCATGTCGAGGGCAACAACACCCTCATCCTCAACGATCATCACATTTGCGTTCATCGCCCAATCCTCCACGTGCACCGGCGTTTTGGCACCCTACTGCCACTCTCGTCCCAGGCTCGCAGCGGCTGCGGCCCAAGTTTGAGGTGCGGATAGTAAGGTAAGACGGCTTCGAGTTAAACGGTAAGGTGCTGTCAAGATTGCCAGAGATTGCCGCGGTATGACAGCCATCACTCGTGCCGATACGGGTGGGCTGTGAGCTATTGACCCGCACCCTCTGGCAGTGGGTGACAAA
>JAFMJG010000028.1 GCA_017853605.1 bacterium | reverse complement strand
GTGCAGGTCGATGACCTGATCCAGTCCGGCATGATCGGACTGCTCGAGGCGGCGATGCAACGATTTGCCACCGCGCCGGCGTTCGACCTGCAGTGGGTAAAGGAGCTCGTAGAGACGCAGCAGTACCTCAAGAACCCGGATGAGTTTATTCAGTCGGTCAAGGGCGAGCTCTACCCCGAGGAGGTGTTCGTGTTCACGCCGAAGGGCGACCTCGTGAGGCTTCCGTACGGGGCCACGCCGGTGGACTTCGCCTACATGGTGCACACCGATGTTGGGCACCGGACGGTGGGCTCGCGGGTGAACGGCCAGATGGTGCCGCTCGACCACGCGCTCTCGAATGGCGACACCGTCGAGGTGATCACCTCCAAGACCCATGTGCCGAGCAAGGACTGGCTGAGGTTCGTCAAGTCATCGAAGGCGAAGCAGCGCATCCGCGCATTCCTCAAGGCCGAGGAGCACGCGCGGGCGCTGGCGCTTGGGATGGAGATCCTCTCAAAGGACCTGCGCAAGGTGAAGCTCGGAGCGAAGAAGCTTGAAAAGGACGGCAAGCTCGCTGCGGTTGCCGAGGAGCTGGGCCTAAAGACGGTCGGGGAGCTCTACGCGGGGATCGGGTACGGCCGCGTGAGCACGTCAAAGATTATCGCCAAGATCCTGCCGGATGACTCGGCGGCGCAGGAGAAGCTTGAGGCCCAGCAGAGCCCGATCCAGCGCATCTTTCAGCGCGCTGCCCAGGCCAGCCGCGAGCGCATCGGGGTGCGCGTGTCGGGCATGGAGAACATCCTCGTGCGCTTCGCCAAGTGCTGCGAGCCGCTGCCCGGAGACCGGATCGTTGGGTTCATCACTCGCGGGCGAGGTGTCACCGTGCACTACGCCGACTGTGCGCAGGTGCTCAACAGCGATCCGCTGCGCCGCGTCGAGGTCGAGTGGGACACGGTTGCCAAGGCGCCTCGGCGGGTGAGGATTACGGTGGCGTCCCAGGACCAGATGGGGCTGCTTGCGAGCGTCACCCAGGCCATCACCGCCAACGGGGCCAACATCACCAGCGCCCAGATCAAGACCGACCACGGGAAGGCAACGATTAACTTTGAGATGATTATCGAGGATGCCCAGCAGCTTCATCGCCTCAAGCGGGCGATCGAGATGGTGCCAGGGGTGATCAAGGTAGAGCGCGTTCGGCACCTCTCGGGGGCGGGCGAAGAGCTGGGAGATGAGGCGTGATAGGCGCGAGGCGGTGCGTGCTCGCTGTGGTGCTCGCCATCCTGGCGCTCGCTGGTGAGGGGCGCTGCGCCCCGGGGAGCGCCGCCACCCGCACCGACGAGGAGCAGCGCACCATAGACGCCTACAAGCGGGCGAACCAGGCGGTCGTGTTTATCTCAACCCGCACCTACGTCGTTGATCCCTTCGCGTTTTTTGACGAGCTCAAGCCGCAGCAGGGGATGGGCACAGGAACGATCATCGATCCCCAGCGGGGCATCGTGCTCACCAACCTGCACGTCATTGAGGGGGCGCTTGAGTCGGGAGGAAGCGTCGAGATCGTGCTCGCCAACGGGCGCAACAGCAAGGCCAAGCTCGTTGGGTTCGATGCTGAGAGCGACGTGGCGGTGTTTCAGCTCGCTGAGGTGCCAAAGGGGCTCGCGCCCCTCGCGCAAGGGGACTCCTCGGGGCTGGAGGTAGGGCAGCGGGTGCTGGCGATCGGAAACCCGTTTGGCCTCTACCGCTCGCTCACCACCGGGATCGTCTCCTCGCTTGACCGCACGATGAAGACCCCAAGGGGGGCGCTGCTCAAGGGGCTGATCCAGACCGATGCCGCGATCAATCCGGGAAACTCAGGTGGGCCGCTGCTCGATGCCGATGGCAGGCTGATAGGAATCAACACAGCGATCCTGAGCCAGTCCGGGGACTCCGCCGGGATCGGCTTCGCCGTGCCGATCAACGACATTAAGCGCATCCTCCCCGAGCTGCTCAGCACCGGCAAGGTGCGGCGCCCAAACATGGGGTGGTACCTCGTCGACACCGACCAGGGGCCGATGGTGCTGCGCCTCTTGCCGCAGGGTGCTGCTGCAGTTGGCGGGATCAGCCCGATCGAGCACGAGATCGTGTCGCAGGGCATTGTCAGGGGATTCCAGAGGGATATCGAGAGCGCGGACCTCATCTACAAGGTTAACGGCGAGAGGGTTCACAATCGCGATGAGGTGGAGGATAGTATCCGGCGCGCCGGGAAGGGCGAGGCGGTGCGTTTTGCGCTTCGCCGCGGGGGCATCTACGGCAGGGAGCGTGAGGTCTCTGTCGTTCCGGTTTGGGAGTAGAGATGAAGATAAAGGTCCTGCCGGACACCGTCATCAACCAGATCGCGGCGGGCGAGGTCGTCGAGCGCCCGGCATCGGTTGTGCGGGAGCTGGTTGACAATGCAGTCGACGCGGGCGCAACAGACATCTGTGTTGTTGTTGAGGCCGGCGGCCACACCCGGCTGCGGGTGCGCGACAACGGCTGCGGCATGACCCGAGACGAGGCGATCCTCGCCTTTGAGCGCCACGCCACGTCAAAGGTCTCTTCGATAGAGGATCTCAACACCATTGCGACCCTCGGGTTCCGGGGCGAGGCTCTTGCATCGATCGCGGCGGTGGCAAAGGTAAAGATGGTGTCCCGGTCGAGCGAGAGCGAGGTCGGCGTCTCGATCACCTACCGTGGCGGCAAGCTCGCTGATGTCCAGGGCTGCGCGTGGAGCGAGGGCACTGAGGTGGAGATAGAGCACCTCTTCTTTAATCTCCCAGCGCGGCGCAAGTTCCTTAAGTCTCCCCGTTCCGAGCTCGCCAGGATTCGCACCTGGCTCCTGCAGTCGAGCTTGGCGAGGCCGGGGGTGCGCTACCGGCTGATCTCTGATGGGGATGAGGTGCTCAACCTGCCCCGCGCTGCCTCGCTTGTGGAGCGGGGGAGGCAGGTGTGCCCCGGAGACCTCATGCCGGTGTCCCTCTCTGAGGGAGGGGTGTTGGTCGAGGGAATGTTGGCGCACCCGGGGCAGGCCCTGGCAGACGCGTCGGGGCTGATCGTCCTGATCAATGGGCGCCTCGTCACGGACAAGCTGGTGGTGCGCGCTGTGCGCGAGGGGTACGACTCGATGCTCAAGGACCGCGAGTTCCCGGTGGGCTACCTTTCCCTCTCTATCCCAGCTGCAGATCTCGACGTGAACGTGCACCCGCAGAAGAGTGAGGTGCGCTTTCGGCACCCGAACCAGGTCTTTGCGGTGGTCCACGGTGCTGTCCTTGCCGCGGTGCGCCGGCTCAAGGGGCCGGTGTCATTTGCGGGCCAGCCGGCAACGCCGAAGCAGCTCCCGAGTGAGGCGCTGGGGGCGGCCCCGGCGATGCGCCCCCAGCCGCTCGCCTTTGCCGGGCCGCTCTCTGGCCCGCAGCGATCGCTTGAGTCGCTCGTCAAGGAGGCTTTTCCTGAGCCTCCCAGGCGGCAGCCAGCAGCCCTGCAGCCGGGGCTAGCGGCAGCCGTCAGCGAGCCGGAGCCGCCGTACGCTGTGCCCCATGCTGGCGAATGCGGCTTCCGTTTCTCGCAGCTTCGCTTCGTTGGGCAGGTGCTCGAGTGCTACCTTGTGTGTGAGCTGAACGACGCGCTGGTGGTGGTTGACATGCACGCGGCGCACGAGCGGGTCAACTACAACAAGATCCGCCGCGCGCGCGCGGAGCGCAAGCTCACGGCCCAAAAGCTTCTTATCCCGCAGGTGGTGCGCCTCACGCCTGACCAGGTGGCAGTGCTGATGGAGCAGCTCGATGCGCTGCGCGAGCTCGCCTTTGAGGTTCGTGAGGCGGGGCCGGACACGGTAGAGGTATGGGCTGTGCCGGGGATCGTTTCGCACCTGCGGTGTGATGAGCTGCTCAAGGAGTTTGCCGCCGAGCCGGTTGTTTCAGGCTGGAGGGAGCGGCTTGAGGAGCGCATCGACCACATGGCGGCGCGTGTCGCATGCCACGCCAGTGTGCGTTCGGGCGACTCGATGAGCCGGGCCGAGGCCTACGCACTGTTTGCCCAGATGGATGAGGCGGAGCTCGCGGGAGCGTGCCCGCATGGAAGGCCGGTCGTCACTGAGTTTTCTCGGGATGCCGTCGAGCGGTGGTTCGGCAGGGACCGGTAGATGCCGCCTCCGTTAGTGACACTTGCTGTGTGCGGCCCCACGGCATCGGGCAAGAGCGAGCTCTCTCTCGATATCGCCGTAGCGCTCGGTGCGGAGGTGGTCAACGTTGACTCCGTGCAGGTGTACCGCGGGCTCGATATCGGCTCCGCAAAGGTGCCGCCCGCTGGGCGACGCGGAGTGCCTCACCACCTGCTTGACGTGTTTGAGCCTGACAGGCCGGCCAATGTTGCGCAGTTTAGGGAGCTGGCTCTCGGCGCGGTTAGGGATATCTCGGCCCGCGGCAGGCTTCCGCTTCTTGTTGGTGGATCGGGAATGTACTTCACGGTGCTGCTGCACGGCCTCGCTGATGTGCCTCAGGCGTCTGCCGAGGTGCGGGCAGCGGTTGCAGCGCTGGCGCCAGACGAGATGCACCGCGAGCTCATGCAGGCGGATCCGGCAGCTGCCGCGCGGCTTCATCCGGGGGATCTCCAGCGCGTGTCACGGGCTCTTGAGATCGTGCGCATGAGCGGCAGCAGGCCGAGCGAGCTTATGGCTGGGCACGGGTTTGCGTCGGCTGATGTCGTGTCGCTGGTGCTCGTCTTGTGCCGGCCTCGAGCGGAGCTGTACGGCCGCATCAACCAGCGATCCGCCAAGATGCTTGAGGAGGGCCTTCTCAAGGAGGCTGGCGACCTCTTGCAGCGCTACGGGCCGGTGTCGCCGCTTGCAACGCTAGGCTACAAGCAGGCCTGCCAGGCGCTCGCAGGCTCGCTTCCCGAGGCGGGGCTGGCTGCCGAGATTGCGCTGCACACCCGCCGGTTCGCCAAGCGCCAGATGACCTACTGGCGCAACGAGCCGCCCAAGCGCGGGTGGGGCGTGCGCCCGAGTGAACAGGAGCAGGCTGAGGAGGTGAGCGGCGTGGAGGCCGTGGCAGGACGCGGCAGGAGCAGCGCCAAGGGTTTCCGGGCGCTGCGGCTGCCGCTGCCGGAGCTGATCTCCGCCGTGCGTGCGCGGCTCGCTGCGGGGCTTGAGCGCACCGAGGTGTGGTACGTTACGCCTCCCGCATAAGCGCGGGCAGCCAAGCAGGCTGATTTCGCCATCCTGCGCCTTCCGTTGGGCGGCTTCCTACGGGGCGGGTGTCCGTGTGAGCGAATGTACGTTGCGCCACCGCCCGCGCCGCGGATAGCCTTCCTCGGAGCCTACTTGGGGTATACTGCGTGGGGATAGTAACGGACCTCATCTACATCGTCTTGGCTGCCCTGGTCGGAGGGCTTGTGGCTCATGTGCTTCGCCAACCCCTCATCTTTGGCTACATCCTGGCCGGCATCGCCGTCGGCCCCTATACCGGGGGCGTGACGGTTAGGCAGATCGACGACATACGGATGCTGGCCGAGATCGGGGTGGCGCTCTTGCTGTTCTCTATAGGGCTTGAGCTCTCCTTTGCGGAGCTTAAGCGGCTCATAAAGGTCTCGTTTCTCGCCACTCCCCTGCAAGTGATCGCCTGCTCTCTTGGAGGGGGGCTGCTGGCGATGCGGATGGGCATTCCGGGGGGGGAGGCTGTGTGGTTTGGGTCAGCGGTGTCGCTCTCGAGCACGATGGTGGTGATCAAGCTGCTGCAGGCCCGAGGTATTCTCGACACTCCGATCGGCAAGCTCGGGGTTGCTGTCCTCGTCGCGCAGGATCTTGCGGTCGTCCCGATGCTGATACTCCTTCCGCAACTCGCCCACGAGGGGGGCGGGGCGGGCGAGGTCCTGGCAGCTGTGGGCACATCGGTTGCGTGCCTCGGGGCGATTATCCTGGTGGGTGCAAAGGTGCTGCCGAGGCTGTTTGCTGCGATCGCCAGCAGGGGCTCGCGGGAGCTCCTGTTTCTGGCTGTTTTGGCGGTGGTGTTTGGCGCAGGGGCGCTGTTCCACGCGATGGGCTTCTCGTTTGCCCTGGGAGCCTTCGTGGCTGGGATGCTCCTGAGCGGCACGCGCTACTGCCACCAGGCGATGACCGATGTTGGCGGCTTGCGGGACCTCTTTGCGCTGATCTTCTTCGCCTCGCTCGGCATGCTCTTTGACCCCCGATTCTTCGTGGATCACCTGATCACGATCCTTGCCCTGACCGGGGGCGTAGTGGCGCTCAAGGCCCTCATCACGGCCGGCATCCTGCGCCTCTTCGGCTACCCGCCAGCCTTTGCGCTTGGAGCCGGATTCGGCCTTTCGCAGGTCGGGGAGTTCGCCTTCGTTGTTGCGGGCGTTGGGGTGTCGCAAGGCACGGTCTCTGACCAGACCTTCTCGCTGCTCCTCGCTACAGCGCTGCTCTCGATGGCGGTGACGCCAGCGATGCTCTACATCGCCTCATTCTGGTACCGGCGGGCGCTTGGCGCAGCTGAGAGCGCTAACAGGAGCCTGGCACAGCCAGCCTAAGACCCAGAATTGCTTGTCCTTACGGGGCTATTCCGGGGCCTATAGCTAGTTTGACCGTGACCCCCAAGGTGTGGAATCATCCACCACCAGTGCAGAAGCTAACTATTTGTTTTTCATGGGGTCTGCCGTATGAGTCCGATTGAACACCCGCTTGAGTTTGAGCGCCCCCTCGTTGAGCTTGAGTATCAGCTTGAGAGGCTAAAAGACGAGCTGGCTAGCGGCAACCAGTCGCGGAGAGCCGAGTACGCTTCGCTCGAGACCAAGGTGTCTAAGGTCCGCAAGGAGATCTACGGCAAGCTCTCTCCGTACCAACGAGTGCAGCTTTCTCGCCACTTTGACCGCCCTTTTACCCTCGATTACGTAAAGTTCATCTTCACCGACTTCGTCGAGCTTCATGGGGACAGGCTCTTTCGTGATGACCCAGCGATAGTGGGGGGAACGGCACGGCTCGGAGAGGTGCCGGTAATGGTCATCGGCCACCAGCGGGGCCGCACCACCGCCGAGCGCCTCAAGCGCAACTTCGGCATGCCGAACCCCGAGGGGTACCGCAAGGCTCTTAGGCTCTTCAGGATGGCTGAGAAATTCGGCCTTCCGCTCATCAATTTCATCGACACTCAGGGAGCCTTTCCGGGGCTCGAGGCCGAGGAGCGGGGACAGGCTGAAGCGATCGCGCGCAACCTAGCCGAGCTCTCGGAGCTTACGGTGCCCGTTATCAGCGTCGTGATCGGCGAGGGTGGGAGCGGTGGCGCGCTCGCCCTAGGGGTCACTGACAGGATCCTGATGCTTGAGAACGCCTGCTACTCAGTCATTACCCCTGAGGGGTGTGCGTCGATCCTGTGGCACTCAGCCGACAAGGCTGAGGTGTCGACAGAGCAGGCCGCAACGGCGGCAGAGGCGCTCAACTTAACCGCCCAAGACCTCAAGCGGCTCAACTTAATCGATGAGATCGTCCCGGAGCCAACCGGCGGGGCGCACAGCAACCACAAGGAGGCTGCTGAGATCCTGAGGGCTGCGCTGGTGCGCAACCTCGATCCGCTCTCAAAGCTGACGGTGAAGGACCTCCTCGCGCAGCGCTACCAGAAGTTCCGCAAAATCGGGGCGTTTACGGGGGAGGGGTAGGGCACTCCCGTCCGCCGGGCCCAGGCTGGGGCCGCGCGGTTGAGGTTGCATAAGGTCGTGAGCGGGGGTAGTCTCCGCCCCAGTTGGCCCAGGACGGCAATCCGCAATGTCGCGGCAGGCACCGGGCATAAGAGACAAGACACTGCATGGCAAAGGACGCAATTGAGCTGAACGGAGTTGTTAAGGAGTGCTTTCCCAACGCATTCCGCGTGCGGTGTGACAACGGGCACGAAGTTTTGGCTCACCTTGCTGGCAAGATGAGGAAGTTTTATATCCGCGTGCTTCCGGGCGACAAGGTAATTGTTGAGGTGTCGCCCTATGATCTCTCGAAGGGGCGCATCGTCAAGCGGCTGGCGGAGGTCCGTGGGCGCCCGGGCGGATCTTCAGATCCGGACCCAAGCGCGTCGTCTTCCTAGGCCGGCGGCCTCAATTCCGTGCCGGTAACGCGCTACGAGCGCTTCTCGCCGGACTCGCTCCCAAGCTCTCGCAGCAGCGAAAAGGGGTATATCCCCGAGCTGTGCCCATCACCCCACCGGATCCCAAGCGCGTACTGCCCCACGCCCCATATCTCTTGAAGAGCGAGCTCCTCTTGGGCGGTGCTTTCGAGGATCGTCAAGGCGCGCTTCTTGCCGGTCAGCGGCTTGGCATGTGAGGTGTCGCCCCGCCTCTCTCGGCATTCAGCGCATGGGCATCCGCGCCGAAGCACCTCGCTCGGCAGCGATACGAGAGCCCCATCCGGCCAGCGGATGGTGATCCCGGCAGTTCCGTTGCGGCGGATCTCAGTTGGGATGAGCGAGCTTTGGTTCATGTCGAACGCCTTCATTTTTGTGTTTCTTCGGGGATAGTAGTTCGTTACTATACCGGCTTCAACCGCCGTGGGAGCAGATTGGCTGCGCCCAGGCGCTCACTGTCTAGTTTGTTGGTTCTGGGAGTCTCTATGGGTCGTGGTGATAAGCGCAGTCGCCGAGGAAAGATCTTTGCCGCCTCGTATGGAAATACGCGCAAGCGGAAGACAACAAAGAAAGTGGCCGTAAAGCCTGCCGCAACTCCTGCCAAGAAGGCTCCCGCGAAGAAGTCTGCCAAGTAAGCCGGGGCGGGTTCGCTGCAGAGCGGACTGGCCCGCACGTGGCGGCCCCGTTGCCCCTGCTTCGCTCGCCCCTCAAAAAGGGGAGCAGCGGACAGGGGCGGCGGGGCTTTTTTTATTGGGGATCGCTGCAGGCTGGGGGCTTGGGAGGCGCAGTCACGGGGGCGCCACGCCCGCTTGCTAGCGGGCGGCAGCAGGCTCAATCGCCGCCCTGTTATCGGCCAGGTACTTGTAGAGCTTTACCTCAGTATCGCGCGCCAGGTAGCGGTCGTACTGGCGGGCGTAGCGGGCGGCAGTTGGGTTGAGCGCTTGCGGCTTGACCGGCAGCTCGCGGAAGGCAACAAGGGTGTCCGTGAGCGTGAGGCCCCCTTCGGTCGCCCCGATCAACATCAGCCCCCCTTCAGCGGCAGCAAGGGCTTCAGGCGGAGTCGTTTCCACAACCCGGTACAGCCCCAACTTGCGCGCCCGCTCGTTAAGCTCATACACCGCGACAAAGGCCCGTTGCTGCTCGCTGAGCGTCGGGGCGAAGCGCGTCGTGCCGAGCGAGAGAGAGCCCTCGAAGGTGCCGCCGAGGCGCTCGTATGCGGCGAGTAGGTCCGCCTTGCGCTCACGGTCTGCGCTCTTAATCTTGTAGCCGACGACGGTCGCAGTAACTCCAGAGGCGAGGAGGAGCGCCGCCATGAAAACGAGTGCCTTCCAGTTGTCCCGCAGCGGACTTGCGGGCTGGGCGGGGAGCGAGGGGGGCGTTGAGTTCATAAATTGCCTTACGGGGCGTTAGAGCGCAGGCGAGCCTGGTTGTGCAGCATGTCAAGCTCGCGCTCGAGCGCCTGGATTGCGAGCAGCGACTCGGGGGTCACCTTCCCCTCGTTCCAGCACGTTGCAAGCGCCTGCCTGTACTCCCCGAGAATTCGCAGGAGCCCCGGCTTCACCCCGGGGTCGGTAACCTCCTGTTCGGCGAAGTGAAGAATGTCGATGTATCGCTTCTGTTTGGCCGCAAGCCGTGCTAACTCCATGTTCGTCCCCCAAGATCCAGGCATGGGGGATCATAGTCAAAGACGGGGATGGGGAAAACCCCGGCTGTTTGCGGGGGGAGGGCAGATCGTATGGCAGGCAGGTCTCAGAGAGTGGCGCCCGTTAAGGCGGTGGTGTTTCCTGGCTCGTTTGACCCGCTGACCAACGGCCACGTCGACATTATCGAGCGGGCCAGCGAGATCTTTGGGCAGGTGATCGTCGCGGTGCTCTTTAACCCCTCTAAGGAGGCGCTCTTTACCCAGGCCGAGCGTGAGGCGCTGATCTCCAAGCAGTTCGCGCGCTACCGCGGCCGGGTGTCGGTGGTGAGCTTCTCGGGTCTCCTTGTGGATTTTGTGCAGAGCACCAAGAGCAGGGTTGTGATTCGGGGGCTGCGGGCCATCTCGGATTTCGACTACGAGGCGCAGATGGCGCTCATCAACCGCAAGCTCGCGCCGCAAATTGAGACCTTCTTCCTTACAGCCCGGGAGGAGCACTCATACATCAGCTCAACTGTGGTGAAGCAGGTGGCGCTGTTGGGTGGGGATGTGCGGGGCATGGTGCCGAGGGTTGTCTCGGATGCTTTGGCCAAGAAGCGCGAGGAGCGGCGCCGTCAGGGCCGGCGACCGCTGTAACCGGGTCGCTGGGGGGCTCTCGGCGGCCGCAGTAGGCGGGGCGCGGTGTGGATTGGGGGGGTTCCCCTAGTGGGCTGATAACTCTCTGATTTTTTCGGTTTGCGTGGCTATCTTGAGTTAACCCCGCGAAACGTCTATAGTCTTGCGACTCTCATCTGGGAGCAGCAGGGCTAAAAGTCCCCACGAACTAGGAGGCGAGACCCTGCGGCGAGCCTGGCGATCCCTACAGGGGAGCATGCCGGAGTGGCTCGCAGTTTGGAGTGTGGGATGGTCCCACCTCCAGAGCGGCTAAAGCAACGTGCATGCTCCGGCTGAACGGGTGCACGAGAGAAGCAACACAGAGGTAAAAGGTACTATGTCAAAGCAGCGCACCCTCTCCATCATCAAGCCAGACGCAACTTCCCGTAATTTGGTCGGAAAGATCCTCAGCCACTTTGAAGAGGCGGGGCTAACCATCGTGGCCGCCAGGATGATGACCCTTACGCCAGAGCAGGCGGGGCAGTTCTACGTAATTCACAAGGACCGCCCGTTCTACGGCGAGCTGATCGACTACATGGTGTCGGGGCGGGTGCTGGTTTCGGTTCTTGAGGGCGAGGATGCGGTGAACCTCAACCGCAAGCTCATGGGAGCCACAGACCCGAAGAAGGCCGACGCCGGCACGATCCGCAACCTATATGCGGAGAGCATCGCGGCCAACGCTGTGCACGGCTCCGACAGCGCCGATAACGCGCGCACCGAGATCTCTTTCTTCTTCCCCGAGCTCAAGTAGCCGCAGGGCCACATCGTTGGTGTTGTGTGACGCAGTCGCAGCAGGACTTCTACAACTGTAGCTACCCGGAGCTGGTGGAGATCCTAGAGAGGGACTTCGCGGCCTCGAAGTTTAGGGCGACGCAGCTCTTTGAGTGGGTGTACCGCAAGGGGGTCACAGACTTCTCGCAGATGACGAACATCGGGCGTGACCTGCGGGCCCGCCTCGAGCAGGGCTTCTGCTTTCCGAGGGCCACGGTCCACGACCGCCAGATCAGCCAGGATGGCACCCGCAAGTACCTCTTCGAGGTTGACGGAGGGGACCTCGTTGAGGCTGTCATGATCAAGCAGGCAAGCCGCATGACGCTGTGCGTCTCTTCGCAGGTCGGCTGCGCAATGGCGTGCGGTTTCTGCAGGACAGGCACGATGGGGCTCAAGCGCAGCCTGTCAACATCTGAGATCCTGCAGCAGGTGAACGGCGTGATTGAGGACGCCAAGAGCTTCGGCGACTCCTTCTCTAATATCGTCTTCATGGGCATGGGCGAGCCGCTCCACAACTTTGACAACGTAGCCAGGGCGGTGCGCAACCTGACGAACTCTATCGGGTACGCGATGTCGCCGCGAAAGGTGACGGTCTCGACCTCGGGGCTGGTGCCGGAGATCCGGCGCCTGGTCGAGGAGAAGGTGAACGTGAGCCTGGCGGTTTCGCTCAATGCCTCGAGCGACGAGGTCCGCACCCAGGTGATGCCGGTGAACAAGCGTTGGCCTATCAAGGAGCTCCTCGCGGCCGTCAGGGATTTCGCCCAGGGCACGCGCAAGACGGTCACGATCGAGTACGTAATGCTTGGCGGGCTCAATGACACGCGGGACGACATGAAGCGGTTGGTGCGGCTCCTGCACGGGCTTCCGGTAAAGGTGAACCTCATTCCGTACAACGACAACGCCGGGCTCGGGTTCAATTCGCCCACGCGCGATTGGGTCTTTGAGTGGCAGCGGCACCTCAACCAGCACGGCCTTCAGGCCTTCATCCGGTGGTCGAAGGGGGCTGACATCGCGGCGGCGTGTGGACAGCTCGCCACCGCCTCCAAGCGCCAACGCCCGTCACGCCTCCCCGTTCTGGCAGGCGAGGCGCAGGCGGCGGCGTAGGAGGGCGCGTGCCGAACATCCTTCTCGTGCCGAAGGGATTTCTTGGGGATGTCCTCCTCACGACGCCAGTCATCGAGGCGCTCAAGGCGAGTGAGCCCGAAGCGCGCATCACATGCCTAGTTCCGCCGGGGCTCTCAGACTTCGTCGGCAGGGATCCCCTCGTCGATGACGTGATCGTGTTTGACAGGGGGGGCGAGCATTCGGGATGGCAGGGCTTGCGGCAGCTCGCCGGGCTTCTCCGTGAGCGCCAGTTTGGCCGGGCCTACGCGTTTCATCACTCGCTGCGCACGGCGCTGCTCTTGCGGATGGCTGCGATACCGCAGCGTATCGGCTACGCTGGCGGGCTTGCCAGCTTCTTTTTCTCGCGCCGGGTCGCCAAGCCAGAGAAGATGCATGAGGTGGTGCGCAACCTTGAGCTGGTCCGGGCTGACCTGTGTCCGGCGGTGGCTGAGGAGGTAGAACGGGCAGCCCGCTCAGGTCCCGCCCAGGTGTCCGCCTTCGCCCGGCTCCGGGTGCCCCCCGAAGATGCGTTGCGCATCTCAGACCGGGTTCGCCAGATCATTGAGGAACAGAAGCCGTTCGTTGTGCTTGCTCCCGGGAGCGCCTGGGCAACCAAGCGGTGGAGCGCGGCGGGCTACCACGAGCTCGCCCAGCTCCTCATGAGGCAGGGGATGCGGGTGGTGCTGACGGGCGCCGCGAGCGATGCTGACGTGTGCGTTGAGGTGGCTCAGGGGCTTAGCGTGGCGAACCTGTGCGGCAGCACCTCGCTTGAGGACCTCATGGCCCTTGTGCGGTGGGCCTCGTGCGTGGTGTGCAACGACAGCAGCACGCTCCACATAGCATCTGCTCTCCAGGTTCCGACTGTAGTAGTGTTCTGCGCGACATCGCCGAAATTCGGTTTTGGCCCCTGGAAAAACCGGGCAGCCGTGGTCGAGAAGCATGACCTCTTTTGCAAGCCGTGCAGGCGCCACGGCTCACGCCGGTGCCCAACGGGCACGAACGCGTGCATGACGGGCGTCTCGGCGGACGAGGTCTTCCGGGCGGTTCAGTCGCTGGCTGGCGGACGGGATGGCGGGGCAAGTTCAGGCAGGTTGCATGTTGTTGAGTAGCGGACAGTGTATGGAGATGGATACGGCAGGCGTTGCGAACACAGACTCGGTCGATCTCCCGTTCGTTCAGGCGGTGCGCGGGCCGTACTGCGTCTGCACTCGCGGCAAGATCCCTGAGGAGCTTGCTACCCGCATCATGCAGGTCGTCCGGAGCGGTCCAGAGGCCCAGCCCAAGGGGGTGCTCGCTGGGCGTGGAGCAGTGTCGGCCTGCGAGATACCCCCGCTGGGACGGGTGTTTGTCAAGCGCTACGCGCACGGAGGGCTGCTGCGTGCAGTGACGGGGGGCCGGTTTCTCTCTATCGGGCCCGTTCGGTCGAAGGCGGAACTTGAGATGCTCGAGGTGGTGAGGGGCCTCGGGATTAGTGCGCCGCAGCCGTTTGGGTACGTGACCTGCGGATCGATGATTTACTCAACGTGGCTCCTGATGGAGGAGATCCAGGACGTGGAGTCGCTTGTTGAGCTGAGCAAGCGTGATCCAGACGCCGTCATTGAGGCCATGAGGCAGCTTTCGGCCCAGCTCAGCATCCTGCTGAAGCACAAGATCCTGCATGTGGATCTGCACCCCGGAAACGTGCTCGTGAACCGCCAGGGCACGGTTTTCATCGTTGATTTCGACAAGGCGCACGTGTTTGCGGGATCGCTGCCGCGCCTAAAGGAGCTCTACCTGCGGCGCTGGCGCCGGGCCGTCATCAAGCATGGGCTTTCGCCGTTGTTGACTGAGGTAATGTCGCTCACCCTCAGGAGCCACGATGAGTGACGGGGGAGGGCGTGTGCCGCGGCTCCTCATAATCCTCATGGGGGCGTTGGGCGATGTGGTGCGGGGGCTGTGCCTGGTGGACGCGATCCGCTCTGCGTGGCCAGCTGCGCGCATCACCTGGGTCGTCGAGCCAGCATGCGCTGACATCGTGCGGCTTCATCCGCGCATTGACCGGGTAGTCGTCTTCGAACGGAAGCGCGGCCTTCGCGGCGCCCTCGCCCTTAGGCGTGAGCTGCAGCAGGAGCGGTACGACATCACCCTCGACCTGCAGCGCCACTTCAAGAGCGGCGTCTTCTCGTATCTGTCGCGTGCGCCACGACGGCTGGGTTTTGCGCGTGGGGATGCCAAGGAGGGAAACTGGCTCTTTAACACCGAGCATGTGCCCGAGCGGGGAGAAAGCATAGCAAAGGTCGATCACTACCTGAGCTTTCTCGGTCCGCTCGGCATCGCCCGCCCTGCTGCCCTGTCGGCGGGCCTGGAGGGCGTAACCCTGGACTCTGTCGATGCGCCCTGGAGATCGCAGCTCAAGGCGCCCTACGTGGGGCTCGTTCTCGGCTCCTCGTGGGAGAGCAAGGACTGGCCGGTGGAGGGGTACCACGGCGTTCTTGCCTCGCTCAGTGAGGCCGGAATTTCGACTGCGGTGCTCATCGGCGACCGTAGCCGGGAGGGGATGGCGCAGGAGCTCACAGGCAAGGCGCCCAGCTCAGTTTCAGTGGTGAACCTCGCCGGCCGCACGAACCTTGCTCAGCTGGTAGCGGTGCTGCGGAGCGCGTCGGTTTGCGTTGGCCCGGACTCCGGGCCGGCTCACATCTGTGGCGCAATCGGGACGCCGCACGTCACCCTGTTTGGCCCGACCCCTGCGGTCCGGAACGCGCCGCAGGGGAGCGAAGATCTGGCGCTGGCCTCGGCGGTTGGGTGCTCGCCGTGCAAGCGCAGGCGGTGTCCGGGCCTGGGCAAGGTCTGCATGAAGCTCATCTCGCCCGAGACCGTGCTTGAGGCGGTCATTCGCGCGCGCCAGCCTAGCGGCGAGGGCGCCACTGCGTAAGCAGCCTCCGCGCGCGCTCCTTGATTGCGCCGAGGTCGTGAGAGAGGGCGGTGCCTCCGCCGCCGTAGCGCAGGACTTCAAGCTCATCGAAGAGATCCCTAAGCGACAGGGCGATGTCGGCATCCTCAACCTCGGCTGCGATGCGGGCGCGGATCTCATCGAGAGAGCTCCGCTCCCCGAGGCCCGGCAGCCGGCTTGCGACGAGGCTGCGCATAAAAGCCTCAAGCTCCGGCAGGGTTCCTGCGCGGTCGAGGTCCGAAGGGGCCAGCCCGATGGGCGGGGGCAAGGGGCGAAGCCTGAGCGCCATCGCAACGATCAGGGTTGCGCCGATGATGGCAGTGAGAAGCAGCAGCGCCGACTTGATGCTGAACAGCTCAAGCACCCGCTCGGCGAGGCCGCGCTCCTCGAATTCCAGGTCCGGCCCGAAGGGAAGGGGCGGCATAGTGGGAAGCGCGGTGTGCAGCGAGCTGCCGGAGCTCGTTGTGCCGGCGGTGCGGGGGTCGCCCGCCGCCTGCCCCTGCACCGCGAAAGCGACCTCTTTGCTCGCCGCAATGCGGTACTCGCCCGCTGCGGGGTCGAAGAACGCCACTCGGAGGGGCGGGATCTTGGCGAGCCCCGGCTTGAGCGGCACGACCGAGAAGCGGAAGATGCGGTGCAGGAGGAGCCTCGCCCCTTTTCGCTCGCGCTTCATCTCTGGCCGCTCCTCGTACGTTTTCACGCCCTCTGGGGCCTCTAGCTTGAGCGAGGTGACAGGATTGATGTTCCCCTCGCTCACCAGGTGGTAGGTGATGGTCTTGCTCTCGCCAACCTGGGCGATCGAGACATCCGAGTCTACCGAGAGGGTGGTGGCGCCAACGATCGGCACCGTGCCTATTATGGCCTGCAGATCGGCAGGCACTGGCGGCAGGGGGCGCACCTGCACGGTGATCTCGTTTGACTTAAGAGAGATGTTCTCGAACTCAACGCGGCGGAAGAATGAGTCGAAAAAAGTCGAGGCGAATGGGTCGTAGGGATCTTGCGGCGGCTGTGCGCCCTGCGGCCTGGCGGCTTTCGCCTTGAGCAGCCGCGCCGGGAGCTTGCGCGCGCCGCTTGCCAGCGGGTAGAGCGCCTTCACGAACTGGACGCTCTGGTACGGATGGCCGTCGATCACCCGCTGCGCCCTGTCACCCTCGCTGATTGATTCCTGCCAAAATCCGTCGGCACTGAGGTCCAGCGGAGCGAGGTCAGCGAGGTCCACCGAGGTGTATATGTCGACAATGTTGACAAGCTGCTGTCCTTCGTACACCGAGCTCGGGGTCGCCGACTGCCGGATAAAGACGGGAGCGGCTCCCCCGTGAGGGGCGCTAGCCTGCCTCGGCTCGCCCTTCGAGACCTCCACCACTTCGGGGGGGGCCTCAAGCTCGCGCCCCTCAATAGTCACCCGCACGGCGGGGGTTTGAAGGCGGCCCTCATGCAGGGGCTTAAGCTGGTACATGTACGTGGTGCGCGCTGTGACCACCCCGTTAATGATAGACACAAAGGAGTTGGGGCCCAAAAATGAGACCTCGAAGTCCGAGCCGCCTGAGATCTTGGGCGCCGCAGCATTGCGCGATCCTTCGATGACCACTGCGAACGAGAAAACGTCCTCAGTGCTGCCCTGACTCGGCGACACTTCGGTGCGCAGGGAGGTCTCACACCATGCAGGCGGAGAGAGAGCTAGGGAGAGGGCCAGGATGGCGAGCGAGGCTAGCCACCGTAAGGCGCGCGGAGTGTTTCTGGAGGCGATGATGGCTACCACGTCTGGTTCCTGTTGTCCTTTCGAGCCTTGTCCCTTCTGAGCATGAGCGGCGTGTCTGGCAAAGACTGCAGCCACGCCTCCGCCTCTCGCATCGAGGGGTCGAGCGCCGGTGTTGCCTGCGCAGCGATCGGTGCTGAGGGCGTCAGGGAATCCTCCTCACGGGCCTCCTTGGGCCTCTCAGTCGGGGTCGTCTCGTGCTGCTGTGAGGATTGCGGGGTGCCGGTGCCGTCCGGCTGCCGAGTGCCCTCGGCGGCGGGCGAGGGGGAAGAGCCGGGGCTGGGGGAGCCTTGGGGCGTCCCGGAGGGCCCAGGCGATGGGCTCCCCTGAGGTGAGGGCGCACCCGATGAGGTCGGGGCTGCGGAGGGTGATGGCTCTGCAGAGGCCGACGGTGCCGCGCTGGGAGCGGCGGATGGGTTCGGGCTCGGAGAGGGAGACGCCGCAGGAGAGGGAGGCGGAGACGGGGATGGGGCCGGGGGAGAAGAGGGGGAGGCGCGTGGAGTGGGTGTTGGCGTATCGGTAGGGGTTGGCGTTGAGCGCTTGGCCTCCTCGAGGCGCTTGCGGGCGATGTCGCGATTATGGATTGCGTGCTCGTCCTCCGGCTTCACGTCGAGCGCCTTTGTATAGGCGTCGATGGCGTCCTGGTAGCGCCCCATGGCAAGCAGCGTGTTCCCCTCGTTAAAGGTGTTCTCAAAATACGATCTTCCGGTGGCTGCAGAGTCGGCGAGCTTGCGGAAGGTCTCCTGCGCCTTCTGGTAGCTGCCAACCTTAAAGAGAGCGCTGGCGTAGCCCTGCTCTACCGCCCGGTTTGCAGGATCCTGCTGTAGGGCCCCGGCAAACGCATCGAGGGCTGCCTTGTAGTTTCCCTCCTGGTACAGGGTAAAGGCCCGGCGTGCCGAAACCTCTTCGGGGCTGGCGGGAGTTGGCGACTGCGCGTGGGCGGAGGGCGCCACGCAGAGCGCAATGGCGATTGCAGAGAGGGCGAATCCGTTGCGGTAGGCGAGAGCGTACCCGACGAGCAAAGCTGCGCACGCCAGGGCGAGCCACGAGCCGAACTCACGATACGTGGTGATCGAGCGCGTCGAGCCCCCCGCCGCGGCGATTGCGGGGGCGGCAGCCGCAGCCAATGCCTCCACATCCGCATCCCCTATGACAGCCCTAACGTAGACGCCGCCCCCGGCCTTGGCGATGAGCTCAAGGGATGGCTCATTGAGCTTGGAGTGCACGATCGCTCCCGCTGCATCCCTCACAAACCTCCCGCCCTCGAACTCGATCGGGGAGCCAAGCGGTGTTCCCACCCCAAGGACGTCAACAGGGACACCGGCGCTCTTGATGACGCCGACCACCTTCTCGACGTTGAGGGCGTTGTCTTCTCCATCGGAGATCAGAAGAATGCGGCCGTTTCGGCTCTTGGCGCCCTTGAATCGCTCGAGGGCCGTAAGGACTCCCTCCTCAAGGTTGGATCCCAGGCTGCTCACAAGCTCAGGGCTGACAACGTCGATGAACTGGCTGATAACCCCGATGTCCTCTGTCAGTGGGCATATCGAGTACACTCCGCCGGAGAAGACGGTGATGCCGAAGCGGTGGCCCGTCCCGGACTTGCTGAGCTCCTGGACTAGATCCTTCATCTTGCGCTTCGCCAGTTCCATCCGCGACGGCGGCACATCGCGCGCCAGCATCGAGCGGCTGACGTCCACCAGAAACATGTAGTCCTCGTCCGCAGTGGGGACCTCGATCGTCTCGCGGCCTGCGTAGGGGCGCAGCAGGGCGGCGCCCATAAGGAGCGCCGGCAGCAGGGCCAGGAGCGCTGTTCGGGTGGCCGGCGCCGGGGCGCGTACGCCCAGCGCCCGGCAGCGTGAGGCGCGCACGCGAGCGCGCCCCACGAAGACTGCCGCAAGGATGAGCAGAAGAGGGCCGAGGGCCAAGGCGGCCGGCCAGACAACCCCAAACTGTGAAAGGGCGCTCATGCTACGGAATCCTCAGGAACAGGGTGGACTTCAGCAGCGCTCCTAGGAGGTACGCGGCGAGCGCAACGAGAACAAGGTAGGGATAGAGCTCCTCAACGAGCCTGCGGTCCGGCTGATCCTGCTCGGTTTCCTGCAGCTTTTCAAGCTTGCGGTACACCTCCTGAAAGCCCTCAAGGCTGCTGGCGTTGAAGTAGGCTCCGCCGGTCAGCTGCGCCATCTGGCGCAGCGTTTTCTCGTCGAACTCAGCGAGCATTCCAGGAGGCGCACCGATTGCGCCGCCGAGGAAGGCGCCCGGCATCGTCGCAGTTCCTGAGCCAACGCCGATCGTATGTATCTGCACACCGAGCTCCTTGGCCACCTCAGCGGCCTTGAGCGGCCCAACCTGCCCGGCAGTGTTGACGCCGTCAGTGATGAGGATGATCGCCTTTGACTCGCCCGGCACCCCGCGCAGCCGCTTCAGGGCAAGCCCGAGCCCGTCGCCGATGGCGGTGCCATCGCCGGCCATGCGGGGATAGAGGCCTTGGACGAGCTGGTCAACAAGGGAGGTGTCGCTCGTGAGCGGGCACTGGAGGTATGCAGTGTTGCCGAACACGATCAGCCCGACGCGATCCCCGCGCCGTCCCCGGACGTACTCGGACACAGCGGCCTTTACCCCCTCCATCCGGGATGCATGGCCGAAAGAGGTCGGAAAGTCCTCTGCGGACATGCTGTTGGACGCGTCGACCACGAGCATTATGTTGCGCGCCTTTCGCGGAGTCTCGAGCACCGTCACGCGCTGCGGGCGCGCCGCCGCGCCGGACAGGGCAGCGACAGTAATTATCGAGAGCAGCAGCAGGGTGGGCTCACAGGCCCGCACCTTAAGGGTTCGAGGCAGGGCAGACAGGAACGCCGCGCTCGGGAACGGCGCGGCGAGGGGCCTCGGCCTGACGAGCGCTCGCGCCAGGAGGTACAGGAGCGGCAGCGCAAGGAGCCATGGATGCTCAAAGGTCATCGCTTCTCCAAGCTCCCTGCGTAGGCTTTGATAGCTGCGGTTACACGGGCCGAGACAGCCGAGATCGGCTCGGGGCGCGGCGCAGATGCCGGCGCATAGGCGAACTCCTCGATCTGGGCGATGAGCCGCAGCGCCTCGGCCTCCTCAAGGTCCTCTGTGGCCGCGGCGAGCCGACGCAGCTCATCGGGGAGCAGCCTGCGAGATCAATCCCCACGAGCGAGGAGAATATTCGGCGCGCGAGCCGAGAGAACCTCTCGCACTCCGGCCCTGCCTTTGAGGCCTGCAGCGCGGAGAGCTCGCGAAGGAGGCGGCGCAGCGCGCGCTCATTGCGCGAGCTGCGGCCGTAGCGGCCCCACAGGGCGACTGCGGCAGAGACAAGAAGCAGCGTCATGACTGCGACCACCCAGGACACTGCTCCCGGCTCCCACGGAATGTGCGGGATGGGGGTGATGTCGAAGGGGGTTGGAATCGCCTCAGTCACCTGGCCTCCCTCACCGAATGCCCCGGGTCGCCCGCTCACGCATCAGCCGGACGAGGGGCCGCGTGGCGCTGTCGCTGATAACGATGTGGTCCGCCCCTGACTCCTGGGCGAGACGATTGAGCGCGCTGCGGGAGCTCTGCAGCGCTGCTTCCCAGGCTCTCCGCACCGACCTGCTCGAGGTGTCAACAACGAGCTGGGCTCCGGTTTCGGGGTCCCGGAAGAGCGCCAGCCCAAGCGGGGTGAGGAGCTCCATGGGGGTCTGAATCTGGGCCAGCACCACGTCGTGCCGGCGGCTAAGGGTCCTGAGCTGGCGCGAAAATGGGGCCGCCACAAAGTCAGAGAGGACGAAGATGATGCTTGGCTTGCGCAGCGTGGTGGAGAGGCGGTCGAGCGCCCCTGCAAGGTCGGTTGACTCGCCCGCCCCTACCCGGGAGGAGAGCTGCGACAGGACCTGAAGCTGGCGCTTGCGCCCCGACTTTGGCGGAAGGAAGGACTCCACAGAGCTTCCGAAGAGCATGAGGCCGAGCTGGTCGCTCCCCCGCGCCGTAAGGGCCCCAATCAGGGCGGAGAACTCCAGCGCCTTAGCGAACGCCTCGGTTGCCTTGGGAGCCCGCATCGAGGCGCTTATGTCCACTGCGAGCACAACCCGCAGTTGCCGGTCCTCCTCATACGACTTGACGAACACGGTGCCGGTGCGGGCGGTTGCCTTCCAGTGGATATGCTTGACGTCGTCCCCAGGCTGGTACGCGCGCAGGTCGCTGAATACCAGGCCTGTTCCCCGAAAAGCCGAGCGGTACTGGCCGAGCAGGTCTCCTGTCACGAGGCGGCGCGAGCGAAGGGTGATGCGCCGAAGGTCGGCGGGTGGCGGCGCGGAGAGTATCGTCGGCACTGCAGGCATGCTTGGGTCCCTCAGGCTCCTCAGGGAACGGTGACGCCGTTCAGCAGTGTCTTTATCACCTCGTCGCTGTCGATGCCCCGGGCCTCTGCCTCAAAAGTGAGCAGCACCCTGTGCCGCAGCACGTCGGGAGCGATCTCCTTGACATCGTCTGGGGTCACAAAGTTCTTTCCCTTGATGAAGGCCAAGGCCCTGGCGCACACCTTGAGCGCGATGCTCGCCCTCGGCGAGGCTCCCCATTCGATCATGCCCTTGAGGCCGTACGAGTCGCCGCTTCGGGTGGCGTGCACCAGGGTGACTATGTACCGGTCGATCTTCGGGTCGATGTACACCTGTTGGCATGCTGCGCGGAGCTCGCCCAGCTGCGATATCGGGAGCACCTTGTTGAGCGTGGCTTCATGAGCGCGACCCGCAGATGCGAGCTCAACGATCGCCACCTCGTCATCGAACGAGGGGTAGCCCACCTTGACCTTCATGAGGAAGCGATCCACTTGTGCCTCGGGAAGGGTGTAGGTGCCCTCCTGCTCCAGGGGGTTCTGGGTGGCCAGCACCAGAAAGGGGTCGGGGAGCTTGAAGGTCTGCTCTCCGATCGTGACCTCCCGCTCCTGCATCGCCTGCAGGAGCGCGGACTGGACCTTCGCCGGAGCGCGGTTAATCTCGTCAGCAAGGAGGAGATTTGTGAACACCGGCCCCTTGCGGATGATGAAGTCGCCGCTCTGCGGCCGGTAGACCTCAGTGCCGACCACGTCGGAGGGCAGGATATCGGGGGTAAACTGTATGCGGTTCATGTGCGCATCGAGGACCCGCGTAAGTGCCATCAACGTTTTCGTCTTCGCCAGGCCCGGCACTCCCTCGAGCAGGATGTGGCCATCGGCGAGGAGCGCGACGACCAGCCGGTCGATGAGCTTGTCCTGGCCAACGATCTCCCGGTGCAGCTCGCGCTTGAGGATCGCGAATGTCTCGCCGATCGGGCTGGTGTTTCCGGTTTCCATGGTACGGTCTCCTCCTCGGGGGCCCGAGCGGCGAGCATGCCGCCAGGCGCTTCACTGAAACTTGGTAGTTGTAGCCGACCCAGAGTCGGCATACAGTAACGCTCGAAAGGTGTTATACGGGCTTGCGTTGATGGCTAACCCGGCCTTCCTCCAAGTCCACTTAAAAGTGTAGCCGGTCTCAGAGACGCTAAAAAGCTGATATCTGGGAGACGACGCCCATAATCTGGGAGTTATTCGCGATGAAGATGAACCAACCGATCGGGGCTGCTGCATATGGGCCCATGATGATCCGCCTGACGATAGGCGCTTACTTTGTGCTGGCCGGACTCGGGAAGCTTAACCTATTGGCAGCCTTCGTTGACCAGGTTCGCTCCTTTGGCGTCCTGCCGGGCAACATATCGGCGGTGTACGCGATCCTCCTTCCATACGTTGAGGTAACGGTTGGGGGGCTCTTCATCATCGGGATGTGGACCACGCTAGCCGGAATCCTCGCCTCACTGTTGATCCTCTCTTTTGTGTGGGCTTTCGGGGTGTTTCCGGGCGCTCATGACATTTTCAATAAGGACATCATCCTCTTGGCTGCCACGGCGTCGCTGCTCTACAGCGGACCGGGCGCCTTTAGCATCGATAATATGGGGAAGCAGGCCTAGTCGGGCGGATCCGGCATGCTGGGTTGGCTCCCAAAAAGGGGGTGTCGGCGACCTTTTCCGGCCGCAAAGGTGTGTTAGGCTTCCCCGGTCTCGACGTCATTCTGTTGGGGGATACGCCTATGGCGACCAATCTAGTGCCCTGGACCACTCGAAAGCGGCGCGTGCCTGCGTCGAGGGAGGCTCAAAGTGGGGGGCTCCTGCAGCGCAACCTCTCGCGTCTCGTAGGGGAGCTCCTCGCCAGCTCGCTCGTTCCGGAGGCGGTCACAGACCAGCTATCAGGCCTAAACGAGCGGCTGACGGGCTATGCGCCTGCGGTTACGGTTAGGAAGACGCCCTCGCAGCTTATCGTGGCGGTTGAGCTGCCAGGCATGGACGAGCGGGACGTGGAGCTGTCGCTCACCAAGGACGAGCTAAGCATCCGGGGCGAGCGCCGCTGGCTCCTGCCGAAGGTCGAAGATGGCGAGGAGGCATACTCTGAAAGCGCCTTCGGGGCGTTTGAGCGGGTGGTGCCCTTGACGGGCCTTATTGTTGACCAGGATCGAGTAGAGGCAACGTCGAGCAAGGGAGTGGTGACGATCACGCTGCCTTTCCGCTATGAGGCCGCATCCGGCACGCGCAAGGTGAGTATTCGGCCCGAGTAGTATTTTGTAAGTGTCCGAGGCATGGCTCGCAGAAGGCGCTCCGTAGAGACGGCCCTCCGGCAGGAGGTCCCGCCAGGTAGTGGCGTATTGGTGGCTCTTTCCGGGGGTCGGGATTCCTGCGTGCTCCTGAGGGGGCTTCTCAAGATTCAGGGGATCCTGAAGCTTCGCGTTGAGGCCTGCCACATCGACCACGGCTTGCGCCCCAACAGCGGCAGGGATGGGGATTTTGTATCCAGCGCCTGCAAAGAGCTTGGAGTGGCGTGCGCCATTGAGCGCCTAGGCGCCCGTCCGGCGAAGAGCAATCTAGAGGCGTGGGCCCGTGTGCAGCGGTACCGTGTGCTGCGCGAGGTTCTGGAGCGGCGCAAGCTAGACTGGATTGTGACGGCGCACAACGCCAACGATGTTGCAGAGACCCTCTTGATCCGGCTTTTTGCCAACAAGGAGCTTAACTCGATTGAGCGCTGCGACGCGCGTAGGCGAGTCATTCGCCCCCTGCTGGGGGTTACGCGGAGCCAGATCGATGAGTATGCCGCCACGCGAGGCATTGCCCACGTCGAGGACCCCACAAACACGGACACCTCCTTGGTCCGCAACCGGATCCGGCACAACCTTTTGCCGCTGCTGGAGCACAGCTTTGATCCCTCAATGGCCTGGATCCTCGCCGAGCGGGCGCAGGCGCTGGCGCAGGATTGTGAGGCGCTCCAAGTGGTTGCTGATGAGGTGGCGCAAGGATTAGGGGGGCTGCAGCTTGGGGATGCGGCTTGGGTAACGCGCGCGCACTCGGCCCTGGCGGGCGTTCCCTACGGCGTAAGGTGGCGGGCGGTGCAAGCGCTCCTGGTTCCCGTACTCGCGTACGAAGCGGGCGAAAAGGTCGCCGCGGCGGTGTGTTCACTCCTTGAGAAGGGCTCTGGCAAGGTGCAGCTGCGGGGCGGCCTTGCGCTTACGGGCGATCGCTTCGGATTGGCCCTGCACCCCCCTAAAACGTTAAGGTTGTCGGAAGCCTAGCTCTGGGGTAAAGAGATACCTAGGCAGCGGTTTCTTTTCAGTTTATCGCCGAGAGAGAGAGCTTCCTGCCCCGGTCCCGACGCGCGGGGCTCCGGCGCCCGCTGGGGCTGTCCCCGGGCGTAGTGCGAGCAGCGTTTTGGTGCCACCCTAAGGGGGACCCTGCGCGGGTTTGGCTCGCTTAGGGAGCGGTGATTTATTTGTTGGTCTGGTGTCCCAGAAGAGCGAGGTTGCTCTCGGGGGCCGTTGGAGAGTGTGCCTCGTGACGAAGAACGGAGTTTTCTGGATTCTGATCATTATTATTAGCTTGAGCATCTGGTCGGTGGCGAAGAAGAACGCCCCACGGCCCGATGAGTTCAGCTACAGCGAGTTCCTGCAAAAAGTGGAGAAGCAGGAGATCAAGGCCGTGACCATCGAGGGAGATCTCGTCCAGGGGCAGTACGGAGATCCTAATGCGGCGAAGCCCAAGATCTTCGTCGTGCGCACCCCGAAGGATGAGACGCTTGTCCCAAAGCTTATCGATAAGGGGGTATCTATCCAGGTGCAGGAGCCTCCCGATCAGTCGTCGTACCTCCTTTTCCTTGTGAACGCCCTTCCGATGATCCTTTTGCTTGGCGTGTGGTTCATCTTCTGGAGGCAGGTGCAGATGGGGGCCGGCAAGGGGATGAGCTTCGGGAAGTCCCGGGCCAAGCTGCTGACTGAGAGCCAGCAAAAAGTGACGTTCGCCGATGTGGCGGGGATCGACGAGGCTCGCGCTGAGCTTGAGGAGATCATCGACTTTCTCAAGGACCCAAAGAAGTTCACCAGGCTCGGAGGGCGGATTCCGAAGGGG
>JAFMJG010000148.1 GCA_017853605.1 bacterium | reverse complement strand
CAGTTCTCAAACTTTAAGGTGCAGCTTCGCGAGAAGCAGAAGGTAAAGAGGTCGTACGGACTTCTGGAAGCGCGCTTTCGCGCGACCTTTGAGAAGGCAGCAAGCGCCAAGGGAGTGACGGGCACTGAGCTCCTCGTTCTGCTCGAGCGCCGCCTCGACAATGTCGTCTATCGAATTGGGCTTGGTTCTTCGCGCCGGCAGTCTCGCCAGATCGTAACGCACGGCCACGTGCTCGTGAATGGCAAGCGCGTATCGGTTCCTTCGTACTCCGTATCCCCAGGGGACGTGGTTGAGGTGGCCGAGAAGAGCAAGAAGAACCCGCTGGTGGTGGCAGCAATGGAGGCGGCTCGTTCGCGAGTTGTTCCTGAGTGGCTGTCGCTTGACCAGCAGGCTGTGCGGGGCACGGTAAACTCGGTCCCGACACGTGAGCAGCTTCCGCCGTCGTTCCGCGAGCAGCTCATCGTGGAGCTTTACTCAAGGTAGTAACCAACCCGGGCGCACGGCCTCCTGAGAGTGGGGGCGGGTGCCTGGATAACTGTAATTTGCAGATAGGATAGAGACATGAAGAAGGTCAGTCTCAAGGACTTGATAAGCCCAAATAGAGTCGAAGTTGAAGGCGCCACAGGCGACAGCCGCTACGGGAAGTTCGTGGCAGAGCCGCTGGAGAGAGGCTACGGCATGACGATCGGCACTGCCCTTCGCCGTATCGTTCTCTCTTCACTTCAGGGGGCGGCGATAACCTCAATGCGCATTGAAGGGGTTTCGCACGAGTTCTCAACGATCGCCGGCATTGCGGAAGACGCCACGGAGATCTCGCTTAACCTCAAGGAGGTCGTGCTGCGCCTCGAGGACAAGGAGGAGGCCCTCTTGCACGTGGAGGCGCAGGGCCCATGCAAGGTTACCGCCGGCATGCTGCAGGGAGATCCCGCAGTGGCCGTCCTTAATCCAGAGCTCGTTATTGCGACCCTGGGCGAGGGCGCTTCAATCAAGATGGAAGTAACGGTGCGGGTTGGCCGTGGCTACGTCCCAGCAGAGAAGAACAAGGTTGAGGGCGCTCCGATGGGCACCATCTTCATTGACTCGATCTTCTCGCCAGTGCGCCGTGTCAACCTGGCTGTTACTAACGCTCGTGTTGGCCAGCGCACTGACTACGACAAGCTCGCTATGGAGATCTGGACAAACGGCAGCATCGACCCCCGTTCTGCCATCGCTCAGGCAGCGCACATCCTCGTTGACCAGCTGGGCATCTTTGTTGGTGAGGACCTGATCGTTGAGCGTGAAGAGCCGAAGAGCGAGGAGCCGTCCAAGAAGTGGAACGACAACCTCTTCCGCCGCATCGACGAGCTGGAGCTCAGCGTGCGATCTGCCAACTGTCTTGAGAACGCCGACATTAAGTACATCGGCGAGCTCGTACAGAAGAGCGAGGCGGAGATGCTGAGGACCAAGAATTTCGGCCGCAAGTCTCTTAACGAGATCAAGGAGATCCTGTCAGAGATGGGCTTGTCGCTTGGCCTCAAGCTGGAGGAGTTTCCCTCACGCAGAGATTTAGACCAGATGAAGGAGCAGACTGACCACTAAGCGAGGCAAGGTGGGGTCTCGGGGAAGTATCGTTAGGGAAGCAGCTGTATGAGACACGGAAAGGGACTTAGGAATCTTAGCAGGACGAGCAGCCACAGGCGCGCGCTTTTGCGCAACATGGCCACGTCCTTCCTCCAGGTGGAGAGGTTTGAGACGACCGTGCCCAAGGCCAAGGAGCTTCGCCCAGTAGTGGAGAGACTCATAACCCTTGGAAAGAGCGACACGCTCGCTTCCCGTCGCCAGGCCTACAGCTACCTTCTCAACAAGGCGGTAGTGCACAAGCTCTTCACGGAGATCGGCCCGCGCTGCAGCGCGCGTAACGGCGGGTACACCCGCATCGTTCGCACTCGAGTTCGTCCAGGGGACGCTGCAGAGCTTGCCATAATTGAGCTGGTTGACCAGGCTCCAAAGGCTCGAGGCGCAGCAGAGGGCAAGGGTGAAGCAAAGAAGGCTGCGCCGAAGAAGGCCCCAGCCAAGAAGGCTGCCCCCAAGAAGGAAGGCGGGGAGAAGGCGGCCAAGAAGGCTCCAGCCAGCAAGAAGGCGTCAGCAAAGGCGTAAACAGCCGTTGTTTAGCCCTGACGGAGCCCGTGGCGGGACGCTGCAGGCTGCTCGCAGCTTTTGTTGTTGTTTCTGTAACTAACAGGGGTGAACACCATGGGAATGTTTGACGGCAAGAAGGTAGTGGTTCTGGGCGTAGCCAACGAGCGAAGCATCGCTTGGGGGATCGCTGAGGCGCTGCATCGAGAGGGCGCAGAGCTGGCTTTCAACTACCTCAACGAGGCGCTGGAGCGCCGCGTTCGGCCCCTTGCCGAAAGCATTGGGTGCAAGACGGTCCTGCCGTGTGACGTTCAGCATGAGGAGCAGATCGACGCCATGTTTGGCGAGCTTCAGAAGCGCTGGGGCTCTATCGATGCAGTAGTGCATTCGCTCGCGTACGCCGAGAAGGAGGACCTCTCGAAGCGCTTTGTGGAGACGAGCCGGCAGGGCTTCCAGACTGCGCTGGACATATCAGCCTACTCTCTTATCTCTGTTGCCAAGAGGGCCCTGCCTCTTATGGCGGAAAGGGGGGGCTCTATCCTTACCCTTTCGTATCTCGGCGCGGAGCGTGTTGTGCCGAACTACAACGTGATGGGGGTAGCGAAGGCGGCGCTGGAGTCATCTGTTCGCTACTTGGCGGCTGATTTGGGCCAGAACAACATCAGGGTAAACGCGATCTCGGCTGGGCCGATTAAGACACTGGCTGCAAGCGGCATTCCGGGCCTACGGGACATGCTTACGGCATTTGCTGAAAAAGCCCCCCTGCGGCGGAACGTGACGCAGGAGGATGTCGGCAACACGAGCCTCTACCTCCTTGGGCCTCTTGGTTCCGGCGTGACCGGAGAAGTTGTGTACGTGGACTGCGGCTTTAGCATCATGGGCTTCTAGCCGCCATGTCTGCGAGGTCTGCCAACGAGGCCAAGGTTGTGCTGCAGCTCGGCAAGGAGCTCATACAATGGCTGGAGAGCAGCTCGCCAGAATCGCTTGATGGACTGGAAAGGTACTGCGACGCCTTTGCGGCGTGGCAGGCTTCTTGGAAGAAGCGCCCTGATGGAACGGTGGGCCTGTCGGCGAAAGACGCAGATCTAGGAAGGCGCATAGTGGCGCAGCATGCTACGGTCCTTAGGCTGACGGAGGAGATGCGCGCGGAGGTAGACCGGTCGCTCAAGAGCCTCCGTGTGCGGGGAAAAGGGCTGCGTGCGTACACCGATCACCTTCCAAAGAGGATTAGTACGATGAAGAGGAGGGGATAGGATATGAGCCGGCCTGGGCTTCGAGCCTCTTTACTGTGCTGCCTGGCGCTGCTCGCGGCGTGTGGCTACGGATTCCAGGGGGGCACGACGATTCTCCCTCCAGACGTGAAGAACATCTACATTCCCCCTGCAGAGAACGACTCAACTGAGCTCGGGCTGTCAGACCTGGTTACAGATGCCATGAGAGACCAATTCGACAGCTACGGGGTGGTCACGGTGGTGGATCGGCAGAGCCAGGCTGACGCAGTCCTGCGGATACGTATCCTCGCGCTCATCCAGACGATCGACACCGTTTCGGGCACGAACACGACTAACCAGATGGACAGCACCATGATCATCTCGGGAGAGCTGCGGCGCACTACCGGAAAGGTGCTTTGGCGCGAGAACCAGCTAAAAGTTTCCAAGAGCTTCGCCACAAGCTCATCAACAGTAGTCACATCCTCGGCAGACTTCGCGAGCGGCTCGATTTCATCGAGCAATCTGACAGGGCTCACCCAGCGCGAGCTTGCGCGCGGCCAGCAGCAACAGGCGCTGCTGTCGATGTCGGCCGAGGCGGCTCGGATCGTTTACGACAAGTCGGTTACCCCTGATTTCTAGGATCCCGAAGGCCCCATGTGGACGATCTACCGCCACTACCGGGGCAAGCACTACCTGAGCCTTGGGACAGCCCTTCACTCGGAAGATCTCGGTTCCTACCAGG
Organism: bacterium; assembly: GCA_017853605.1. Taxonomy (GTDB): domain Bacteria; phylum Bdellovibrionota_C; class UBA2361; order UBA2361; family OMII01; genus OMII01. The sequence goes on along the minus strand of JAFMJG010000148.1, from coordinate 2,758 downwards.
CGTACCGGGCCCTGTATGACAACGAGCTCTCACGCGGCTGGATTCGGCCGTTAGGGATGTTCCACGAGTCCACCGCTTCTGGGGAGAAGAGATTTGTCCCGGTGGCGAGCCTTAGGGTGCTCGCCCCCGAGGATGAGGCTGTAGCGCTAGGTTTTGGCTACGATGCTTGGAGCGATGGCCGAGCACGGGGGGAGTTCATATCCTCGTACGCTGCCAACCGGAACCATCTCCGCGGCACGGGCTACCTGCTTGAGCTGATGGATGGCACGCCCGTGTCCGCGCTTAACGCCCTGCGGTTGAGCCGGGGACGCGTTGGCCTGGCTAGAGTTGCAACCGCGCCGGAGCATCGGGGCAGGGGGCACGCGTCACTGCTCATGCGGGGGGTTATGGAGCTTGTTCGGATGGAGGACAGGGAGATCCGCTTCCTGCTCTTTTCAGAGGTCTCGCCGAGTTTTTACGAGCGCCTTGGGTTTGTCCTCCTGCCGCAGGATTGGCAGCAGTTCCCTCCGGCGGCGGCGATGATATCAGGAGCGGCGCCGCCCACAGAGTGCGATCGCGAACTTATGCGGGAGTACTTTTAACGGGGGCCGAGCGGCCCCCAGAGGGGCGGGGTTTTTTCAGGGCGGGACAGTGTGGTAGCCTCTCTGCGTTATTATCCAGGGCAGCCAAGTATGTTACCGACGACGATCGACGAAGTAGAGACGAGCTTTTCCTCGGCAAGGAACCTCAATGCAGCGCTCAAGAGCTTCCTGAAGCGCGAAGGATCAGCGAACCCCCAGGTCGCGGCCTTTGCGAAAGACTTCCGCGCCGCCGCGTCCTCTGGAAAAGCCCCGGCAATACGGGCCTTCGTTGAGCGGCACTTTCCAAAGCGCGAGATCCTCTTTACCGGGATAGCACGTTATGCGCATCCCGAAGTGTTTGAGGCGACTGTCTCAAAGATCGTCGACACGCACGCTGGCAAGTTTAACGCCACGTACACGAGCGGGGAGGGGGCGATCACGGTTACTGATGCGGCTTCCTTCAGAAAGATAGTGAAGGATGTGGAGAAGCTGATTGAGGATGGCCTGGCTTCGGCTGGCCTGCCCGCCACTAACTTCATGAAGAACGCGATGCTCGCCTCGGTCTTTGAGCCAGCTGTGCTCACTGAGGTGCTCAAGGTGCTGGGCTAATAGAGGCGGCACCTTAAACCAAGCTTCGGCATCCAGGTTTTGGGTGTCGAGGGTCTGCCTGGGCGAGTGGTGGAGATCTACGCACAAAAAAACCGGCGGTCCTCGCGGTTCCCGCCGGCTGCTGCTCCTGCCCGTATCTCCCCTTGGTTGGTAGGGACCTTCGCTTGCGAGGCAACGGACAAGCGTTTTCTCTGATCTTCTACTTGGAGGCCTTAGCTGCCTTGCTCTGAAGCCGGCTTATCTTTCGGGCTAGGGTAGCCTTGTGGAATATCCCCTTCTTGGAGGCCTTAGACATGAGCGACTCGGCCTGACGTGCCAACTTCTGCGCCTCTGCCTTGTCTCCGCTGGCGGCTGCCGTGGCTGCGTTCTTGAGGGCAGTGCGGACCGCCGCGCGAGCAGATCGGTTTGCATCCCGGCGCTTGAGGCTCTGACGATGACGCTTAATTGCAGACTTGTGATTTGCCATAACTACTTAATCTCAAAAGGTGAGAATAAAGATCTCCTGAGGTTGCCGCCCCTTTGTAAGCAGCCTAGCCCCTTCCCACAAACCCGGGGAGGCTACCACGAACCCCCTAATATCTCAACCAAACGGCCCTAAATTGGGGCCCGTCTCGGTCGGTACCTTTAACAGCCTGCCCCTCAAGCCTTTTTGGGGCCCAGAACCTTGGGGAAGAACTCATCGGACCACGCCTTGGTGGCCCCGGCCTGCCCCTGGTAATGACCTCTACCCCCCTCGCCGTACGCCAACTCAGGTGGCGCCGACATTCCAAGGAAGACCAGCTGGGCAACACGCATGCCCTTTACCAGCTCCCTCGGATAGGGCCCAAGGTTCTGCAGCTCAAGAGTTACCTGGCCCTCAAAGCCACAGTCAATCCAACCGCTTAGGCTGTGATTGAGCCATAGGCGGCCAAGTGAGCTCTTGAGCTTTAGGTCGCAGACCACATCACGAGGCATCTTGAGGTACTCCTGCGTTGTGGCGAGGATAACTTCGCCTGGGAATAGGACGATTGAGTCGGATACGATCTCTTCGGGATCCCGGGTGGGGCAGACCCAATGGTTTCCGACGGTCACATCATAGCTGGCAGGGTTCACATGCTCGGGAACAAAAGGCGAGATGCCGCCCCTCTCTGCAAACTCCCTGATCCAATGGTCCGGCTTAATCATAACTGGTTCCTGGCAATAGGCGCTCTTCACAGCGTTCCATAGTCGATCTGGTTTGAGAAATAAAGCGCCCGCTGGCCGCAGAGTCCTGTTTCGCCCCCCACGGGCTCCAACCCGGTTTTAGCTTATTTTGAGAGCTGCTCTCCAAAGAGAGAGCGGGTTAGACTTCGAGGGGCTCGGCTCCGGGTGTTGTCGTGCCGATAGGCCTCCAGCTGGAGGCTAAGCCAACCGATCCAACGGAGTGGGGGCGGGGTTTTTCGGGCTAGAAGATGCGTTGGATCTTTTTCATAGCGGCTGGGGTGTTCGCGTTGCCGATGGCGGGCAGCGCGATGCCTTTGGAGCGCTTTGAGGCGCCGCTAGAGATGAAGTGCGCGCACGACACCATTTGTGCCAAGACTGTGCGCTCAAAGCATGTGTTGGGAGGATCC
>JAFMJG010000027.1 GCA_017853605.1 bacterium | reverse complement strand
ACTTATCCTGTCAAGTGGCGCTACCATGGAGGGAGTGCCAAAGATAATATACGACCTGTGCGAGAAGCACGGCATAGCTGCGATGGGCGTTACTTGCGAAAAGGCCCTCAATTATCAACTTGGCACGATGAAATATCTGATTATTGAGGGTCAGGAATGGGGATCGGAATCTGCTACGTTCCTGAGAACCTCTGATGAGATCGTTGTGCTAGGCGGAGGCGGTCAAGCAAAACGAGAAGCAATAGCGGCGGGACAAGCGGGCAAAAAGATTTCTCTCTTCCGAGGATACGGAGGCTCAGCAGATGAGATATCTCCGTCAGAAGTTCCAGGTGCGACATTCATTCTACGATGATTGATGTGCACAGAGTGAAAAAGGGGGCGCCATCCGTTCCCCGCTAGGGGGTGCCGCATGACCGGAAGGGCTATCCTCGTCTTGCGCTGCGCCTCGCTCTGTCTAGAGCTTGCGTTGTTACCCTCACGCCGCGCCTACACAGCTTTGAGCGTCGGGAGAAAGCGCTCCAATTGAGGCGATATCTAGCCGAATTTTATCAGCGAGCTCATCGGTGGGGAGATCGTTGGCCTCAGTGCCGAATGGGTCCTCAATCTCTTCGGAGATGATCTCGAGTGACGCAAACGCATAAAAAATAAGCACGACGATCGGGACTGACCAGTAGTGAAAGTTTACCGAGAACGTGATCGGCATCGTGATTACGTAGACGAAGATAATTTTCTTGAGAAAGAGGCTGTACGAGAAGGGTATCGGGGAGCTCTTTATGCGCTCGCACGCCCCAGTGATGTCTATAAGCGAAAAGAGCTCTCCGTTAAGGAAGAGGAGCTGCTGGTCTGTTAAGGCCCCGCTCCCGTGCAGCGCGGCGAGGCGCCCAACGAGAGAGTTGTACAGGAAGAGGGGCTGATTCCGGGCCGCAGTGAATGCGGCGCAATCGATGCAGCCAGGAGTGACACCGGGGTCGTTCTGCTGCTCATCCCTCAGGTGGTGCCTAAGGATTGAGGGGAAGGCGGCGAGGAGCCCCAGCAGATCCGAAGCGTCGGCCGGATGCGTTGGGGCGATAAGCGCCTGTATCTTGGATGCGAGGCTTCGGGAGTTGTTTACGAGGCTACCCCACAGCCTGCGCCCCTCCCACCACCGCTCGTATGCGGTGTTGATTCGGAAGACAAGGAGCATCGAGAGCACAAACCCGATTATCTGGTGGAAGATCGTTGGGCTCTCTATGCCGATATGGCGGTGTATCTCGCACCAGACGAGCGCCGCAGTCAGCAGGCCGAGGAGGGTGCCGGTCGGCAGCAGGATGCGGAACGTATCGCTGCTGTGAAAGCGAAAGATGAGGCGGAACCAATCCCTTGGATTGTAGGTAACCATGACAGGGAGCCTAGACCGCCAAGGGGAGCGGCTCAAGGGGGGTTATCCCCGCGCTATCCGCCCCGACCGAGCGGGCCCTGCTCGGGAGGTGCAGGTGCGCGGCGCCTGGCTAGGCGCCATAGGGCGCCGGCCGCAACGGCCCCCAAGACAACTGCAAATGGCAGGGTGCCCTCCTCCCACAAGCGCGGGCGACCGTTGCCTGAGGAATGCCTCTCCCTGAAGGCCATAAGGCTCTCCCGGTCCGAAAACTCATGCCGCGCTCCACCGGGGGTAATAATCACGAATCGAGGCGCGTCGCCAGACAGGGGGGTGCAGCGGTAGGTCGATGCTGTGATGCGCTGCAGCAGTTCTGGGTTAATGTGCAGAACCTTCCCGTCAGCGATGGCGTGCTCACCCGGCATGCGGGGAGCGCGCTGGTCGATCATGGCCGAGATGCCGCGCCCGCCGTTTGGGTCGTAAAGCGAGACGGAGCCCTGGTTGACGGCGAGCACCTGAAACACGTGCCCCGTGCGCGAGAGGTCTGGCGTCAGGAAGGTGATATCCCCCACTGATAGCGGGAGCGTGCCAGCTCGGGCGCGGAGTGAGAGAACGATGTCCTGCCCCAGGAAGCGGGCCGCGTCAACACCCACAGAGATTTCGTCAAAGCCAGCGATGTCGCGCACGGAGGAGATCGGCCGACGAGTTAGGCTCTGGTGCAGCGCCCAGGGGAGAACTTGCCCTACCGGAAGCGGGGGAGGGCTTACGCCGTCTACGGGCATCCAGGATTGGCTAAAGGCGAGTCGAAAGCCGAGGTGGTTTACCGCCTCTCCTGTTTCTAGCAGGTCGAGATGTAGCCGCAGGTAGCCGCTCGGCGACGAGGTGGCTAGCTGGTGGACAAGGACGGTAGAGAAGCAGGTTGGGCCGAGCTGCCGAAGCAGGCCTGGATTGGCAGCGCCCTGAAGGAGCTGGCTGAGAACGGCCCTGCCAGGGAGCCCAAAGCGGGTGACCGGGAGCTCAGCAAGCGCCGCGAGCCGTGTGAGGATCGGCGCGCCAGCGGTAAGGAGCTCGCTGCGGGGACGGCTGCTCAAGGGAGAGTCGAGATCTGTCAGACAGAGCGCCTCAAAGTTGGGGAGCTCGAGCGCAGCGAGCGAGCGCACGGCGCGCTGCTCGTCCTCAGAGAGGCGCCCGAAGGCGGCGGTAGCTGAGATGCGATCAATCTGTCGCTGGCCCGAGGGACCGAGGGCACTGAGGGCGCCGTCGCCTGCGGCAAGGGAGAGGGCGCTCGGCATATGCAGGGCGCACAGGGCCTCAGGGAGACCCCGGAAGCTAGAGGGGGTCTTAGTCGTGTGGGGCGAGGAGAGCAGGTCTCCGCCAGAGGAGAGCATGCCTGCGAGGAGTGCAGAGGAGAGCAGGGGATTTGCGCGGAGGGGCACCATCGGGCAGGAGGGTAAGGCCTGATGGCTTTGCGGTCTAGAGCACGGGTGGAAAAAGGTCGGGCGGGGAGCCTATAGGGGCACGGGACCCTCTCCTGCGCCTGTAGGCTCCTGTCTCGTTTTGATCTTTGTGGCTCTCGAAGGCGCACTCCACCAGACGCCACCCTTGATTGCAGAGCTCCCTCTGATAGCCTCGCGTAATGCTGTCAAATGATGGTCGCAACAACAGGTCCGGGTCTCTCGGTGGTGCTCTTGACCCGCAAGCGGAGCACGAGGTTAACCAGCTGCTCTTTGACGCGCAACGCTATAGCGAGCTTGGCGGATTTGCGCAGGCTCTGCGCCACTCTGCTCGCGCTGTCGCGGCTGTCGACCTGGCCTCAAAAGGCGCGCCCCTTTGGCGGGAGCAGCGGGCGGTGGTGCGCGAGCGTGCAGCTGAGGTGGCCGAGTCTTGCGGCTCGACGGTGGATGCCCTCGTCCTGATTGATGAGGCCCTGAGCCTCTGGGACACGCCGGAGGTGCGCCACACGCGCGAAGCTCAGAGGTTGCGCGCGGAGCGGGCGAGCCTGCTCGTAAAGTTGGGCCGATGGGACGATGCTCTTGGAGAGTACGGCATCCTGGCGACCTGGGCAGCGAGCGTTCACGGGTCCGACGTGGACCGAGTCTCGGCCGGGCTCGGCAAGTGCGTTGCGCTGCTTGGAAGGGGCGACGTAAGAGCCGCCGACCGCGCGGCGGTCGAGGCTATCCGTGACCTCGATCTCGTTCCAGAGAGCTGCCAGCGTGAGCTTGGGGCGCGGCTTGTTGCGGTGGCGGCTCAGCTAGAGGAGCTCGGCTCCTTTAGGCTTGCCTGTGAGCTTGTGCGCGTTGGGATTGCTGTTCTCGGGCCCGAGGGCGAGAAGCGATGCGAACAGGGCCAGCAGCTGCACCGCACGCTGGCGCGGCTGCTCCTTAAGATAGGGCAGCACGATGACGGGCTCGCCGTTTACTTCGAGCTGCTGGAGGAGCTCTCAGGGCTGTACGGCGCCGGGGACGCCCGTTGTCTTGTGCTGCGTGAGGAGGTTGCATGGAGCGCATTTGAGGTTGGGCGGCTCGAAGCGGCTGAGGAGCTGCTGAATGAGAATATCACCATCGCTCTACGCGCACCGCAAGAGCGCCATCTCGCCCGCTCGCTAGAGGCTCTGCACGAGATCCTCCTAAGGATGGGCCGGGAGCTATCCGCGGCCTCGATTAAATCTGACCTGTACAAGCTGCAGACACAGCAAAGGAGTGGCGATGGTGCCGAGCGTTCGGCGGCGTTGACACCTCTCGATGCTGCCTCTAAGGGGCATGAGGGGCTGCTCGCCGAGGCGGTAGCCGCAAGTGTTGCGCGTCAGGAAAGCGAGGTCACCACGCTGCTGAGGGAGGCGAGCGAGCTGATCTCGGCCGAGCGGCCGAAGGAGGATGTGGTGGCGAAGCTCGATCTGGCAGAGGAAGTCCTGATGGGGATCCCGCCAAGCGCAGGGGCGCGGCACCGCGAGCTTGCGTCGAGGCTTTGGGAGCGGGTCGCAACCAGCGATGAGGATATCCGGAGCGCTCTTGCGAGCCGGGAAGCCGCGGTAAGCGCGCACAATGCAGAGTATGGTTTTTCGAAGGAGATTACCCGGGTGATGCACCATGTGGCGAGCGCCGATCTCCGCAGCCGGATCGGGCAGAGTGACCTGGCTCGAGCAGAGATGCGGCTGGCGCGCAAGGTGCTGGACGCAATCGGCGCAAAGGAGTCGGGCCTTTATGGGTGGCTTCTCGTGCGCCATGCCAGCTACCTCCCTGCTGGAAGCCCGGCCGCTGGGCGCATGGAGCGCGCTGGAAGACGGCTCGTAGAGCGATTTAGGAATTCGTAGCAGGGCGACGCTCCTTGGGGGGCGTTTGTGCGTATGGTGCCGGAGCTTCGTGTTGGCTATCTTCGTGGCTGCGCGCTGTGGCGTGGTGTGAGGGTGTGGCGCTCTGCGGCGCTTAGGCTTTAAGGGGGTGGCGGCACGGCGGCGTCTCCTCCAACGATCCTTGATGGATTGGCTCTCATGGCCGTTTTTAAGGGCGCAACGTCGGCGACAGGTCCGAGGGAGGTAATGGCACGCGTGGGACGGAGAAGCGGGGGCGAAGCGGGCGGAGATGGGGCAGTTCGCCTGGATACCTGGCTTTGGGCCGCGCGTTTCTTTAAAACCCGTTCGCAGGCTCATGCAGCGGTGGTTAACGGGCGTGTTTTCGTCGATTCGGTGAGGGCGAAGCCAAGCAAGGCGGTCTCAGTTGGGCAGAGGATGGAGGTCTCAACACCGCGTGGCCGGTACGTGATTGATGTGGCGGCGGTGAGCACCAAGCGGGGCTCTGGGGCCAGCGCGGCAGAGATGTACCGTGAAACCGAGGGGAGCAAGGTGGAGCGCGAACGGAACCGCGAGCTGCGCCGCGCAGCGGAGGCCGCGGCGCCGCGCAAGCGGCCGAATACGCAGGAGCGAAGGCTGCTTAGGCGTGTCAAGCAGGGCGATGAAGACTGAGGGTCTTTGAGGGGGCAACAGGCGCGCCGGCTGCGTGGCGGAAGCGAGGGGTCGTCCCGCCCCGCTGCCAAGAATCCATCTCTGATTCCTGCTCGGAGTAGCTCTCCGGGAGCGATGCGTTACCGTTCGCATCGGTCTAATTGATCCGGCCTGTCACCTATGAAAACACTCCTGAAACTCACCTTTTCTGATAAGGCTGTGCCGCTGCTTGAGCGGTTTGAGTTTGGGAACTCCACCGGGGGCCGGCAGGTATCGGTGCGCAGCCACGATGCGCTGGGACGGGGAGCGCTTGAAGAGGGGGTCTTCCCCTGGAATAGGGGCATGAGAGCCCTCTCGGTCCTTCTTCTTAGGGCGCATGTGGCGTTCCACGAGGGGGGAATCCTGCCGGTAATTTCTGGCTACCCGGGGAGCCTGGCGGCAGCGCTAGATTACGCGCTCTCGAAGTCTCCGCACTGGCTGGTTGGGCTCTTCGGGAGTGATAGCGCTGGATGTCCAAACATAGACCGCCTAATCCGGCGCACTAATCCAGAGTGCACGATGCCGGGCCCAGTTTCCCTTGGGGTAAACGAACACGTGCTCGACGTGAGCGCAATTGAGATCTTCGGGGCAGGGGGAAGGCTCGGCCCTCCAGCGGCGCGTTCATTAATCGAGGAGTTAGTGGCGGAGGACGAGAGGACACAGCTTGCCAGGGCCCAGCAGAGGGGCGCGCCAATTGGGGCGGCGAGTCGCCAAGGCGAGCCCTGCCCGTTCGGGCCGGCCTTCCAGCCCTACTGGGACCGGCTTTCGCCCCGTGAGCGGGGCATGCTGCTTGATGAGGAGGCCCTGGCTCACCTATGCCCAGAGGAGGCTGCTCTCGCCACAGCCGCTGTTACGCCGGGAACCCACGTTATTGACGCCTTCTGCGGAGCCGGGGGGAGCGCCATCGGCTTCGCGCGCGCTGGCAAGAGGGTTACTGCGATCGACATCTGCCGCGAACGGCTCGAGATGGCCCGCTTCAACGCCGCCCTGTACGGTGTCGACGACCGGATTCGGTTCGTTCACGGCGACGCGCGCGAGCTGCTGCACTCACTAGAGGGCGAGACGGTGTACCTCGCTCCGTGTTGGGGCGAAGAGTCAACGCTCGGCCAGCGGCGGTCAAAGTTGGTGAGCTTCACGCCCCTTGGGGGCGAGTTCGTTCGCACGGCGTTAAAGGGGGGACGCAACGTGGTCCTGCAGCTGCCGATACACTTTGACTTTAACGAGCTCAAGAGCCTCGGGAGGCCGGTCAACGTCAGCGAGGACCGAGTAGCGGGCGAGCTCTTCAGCTACTCAGCGCTGCTACGGGCCGCTTAGCGGCTGCTGTTGCCGTATCTCAAGGAGCTGCTCGACCCCCAAAATTCGCCGGTCGCGCGACCGCTCCGGCCAGGCGCGATAGGGGCTCCAGGGAGGGCGAACCGATACCTTGACAGAGGCGGACTCAGCACCGGGCTCGCAGGGAAGAGACACCGTGTGCTCAACGGTGTCGCTAATGGAGAGTGTCGCCGAGCCCTCTGGCGCCGACGCGCGCACTGACAGCGGCGCGGACTGTGGCACGTAAAGCGCCCGAAAGGAGAGCGGGGCAGATCTCTGACCGCTTGCGCCTGCGCACGGGATGTGGAGGATGGCGTCGCTGGCGAGCAATCGATAGGCCTGGTGGCTGTTGAGCTTCCACCGATATATCCCCTGCTCCTGTGTAGAGGCGCCCAGGGCGCCCAGCACGAAGAGCACCAGGGCCGAGAGGTTGCGAAGCTCAGGGCGCAGCGCTCTAGGCTCGGTCGCCGCTCCAAGCAGGAGCGCTGAAACAACGAGAACCTCGGTGAACTCAAGGTGCGGACCGGTAAGGAGCACAAGCGCAAGCGACGCTACGGCTGGGCCCGCAAGCGACGTGGCGCCGCGAGAGATTCGCCGCCCGGAGAGGGCCAGAAGGAGAGCTGCCATGCCTACCGCGCCAAGCTCGGCTAACACGCCGAGGTAGAAGTTGTTGGCGTTGTCAACCCAGGCGCCGAGCCCGAGACCGTGCTGCGCCGAAAAGAGAGCCACGTAGTCCCGGTACCTGCCCGCGCCAACGCCGAACAGGGGGCTCTCCTGGACGAGCAGGGTGCTTAACCGAGTAAAGACGGCGCGGCTAAAGAGGGAATCCTGCCAGGTAGCGACGACGACGGTGCTCATGGTTCGCCTTAAGCCCTCGGGCATGGGAAGGCCGAGGAGCGCGTCCAAGGTGGCCGGGGAAGCAAGTGACAGGACGTTGACCGCAACCGCGGCGAACGATGCCGCTAAAGCGGCGGTCAATGTGAGACGCCGGCTGCGTTGATACGCCCAGGCGATCACAAGCAGCGCCGCAGAGAGCAGGAACGTCCGCGAGCCGGAGAGCAGCCCAGCCAGGAGAACAAGCAAGCCCCAGGGAAGGAACACCCTGGGCCGGTGTAGCCAGCTTGGCGCGAGAAGGGCGACTATCCACAGAATGAGAGCGAGCACCACCCCGAGGGCGTTCGGGTCACTGAGCGTTGAGGACACCCGGTTTATGCCTGTCCAGAATTCGCTCTGCGAGCGAAGCGCGACCGAGGTGAGCCCGGCCGAATACAGCACCGCAAGCAGGGCTGCGACCGTACCCCCGACGACTAAGCCGGCGGCAAAGCGGTTGCGGACTCCCGCGTCTCCGGCGAAGAGCGAGAGAAGGAGCGTGAAGAGAACAAGCCGCTCTAGCTGGGCCCAAGTCGACACGCGGACCTCAAGCAACGACCTCAAAACGTCCACCGCCCGCCCGGGCGAGTCGATCGAGAGCCCCCAAGGCAACGCAGTAAGCGCAAGCTGGTACAGGGCGGCGCCGCCGAGAAGGGCGACAGCCGGCAAGGCCCACGCCGACTGCTGGTGAGTGAGGGCCGAGGGGGCCCTAGCAACAAGGAGCAGCGCGCAGAGAATCAGCACGCTCGGTCCTAGGAAGGGGCAGAGCGCTACTGCCGCCCCAAGCAGGGCTTGATAGCCCTTCCAACGGCACAGAGCGGCGATGGGTGCGACGGCAGCAAGCACCACGAACGTCATGAGCTCTTCGGGACGGCACCGTAACAGGGGGTCAATCGCGAGGATCCCAATGAGCCCGTAGAGGGCGATGCGAGCGATACCAGACATACGGTATGCTCTAGCCGTCCGCAGTGGGTAAGTAAACCCATAAAGAAGGGAAGATGAAAAGTCTGAAGGGTTGCCTGACTATCACCATGCCGGAGCGGCTAGGGTTCCGGAACATCACGGCCGAGTTGGTGGTGGCGGTGACCGAGGGGCGGCTCAATTTCGGGCCGTGGGAGTAAATTTTTTTCGGAGAGTTCGATGGGCGGCGGCCCAAAAGGGTATTGATTAAAGTGGTCGGCGGCCCGTAGCGCTATTCAAGGCGCGACAGGTGCGCAACGACCGCTAGCGCTATGGCAATCGAGAGTATCAGCACCAACTTTGGGTGAGAGAAGAGCCGTGAGAGGCGCGAGGGCTGGTTTGAGCCGTCATCCGGCGTGACCTCGGCGTCTCCCGCCCCCTTTGCTGATTGCCTACGGTGGAATCCCGGTTCAGTCATTGAACAGGGATAGCGTGACAGCCTAAGAGTTGCAAGGGCTGCTGGAGCCCTTGCCCTGAGGCGCCGTACGTCCCCGCTCCGCAGCCAGCAGCGCCTCCTTCCAGGGGACGCCCCAACGGTAGCCACCAACAGCACCATCGCTCCGCACCACGCGGTGGCAGGGGATAATAAGCGCGTAGGGGTTGGAGGCGCAGGCGTTGGCAACCGCGCGTGCGGACGAGGGGGCTCCGATCGCGGCAGCTATCTCGCGGTAGGAGCGGGTCTCTCCGAGGGGAATCTGGGAGACCGCGCGCAGCACGCGGGCCCGGAAGCCTGTGCCCAGGTCAAGGGGCTCCGGCAACCCCGCGCGTAGCTCGGTGAGCTGCGATAGCAAAGCCTCGGCCGCAGGCACGAGCTCTCTCCAGTCCTTAGACGGCGGCTCCCGCAGGCCAAGGGCAGCACCCTCTCGGAGCATGAGTGAGGCAAGGGGCGCTGAGGGGTTTGAGTGCCTTCTCATGTTAGGTGACCTCTCAGCTGCAAGCTCATACACGACCCGAAAGAGGGAGGTGTCATAGTGGAAAAAGCGTAGCAGACCCCCTACATATGACGGACGAGTTGACGAGCCCGCTTTCAATGCACTATCCCTTTTAGGATAAAGGATTTTAAGCCCGTTTCAAGGGGCCAGCTGAAGAGCTCGCGACCTGTCCAAAGGGTCGTCATGCGGTCATCGGGCAAAGAAGCGTAGGCTAGGCCAGGGCGCCGCCCAGGAAGGGCGGGCAAACTGGAAGGGACATATGGGGCGGTGTGTTGTTTGTGGAAACGACTACGATAAGAGCTTTGAGGTCATCATGCGCGGGCGGCGCAGCACCTTCGACTCGTTTGAGTGCGCGATCGAGGCGCTCGCTCCGCGGTGCCTTGCCTGTGGCTGCCGAATAATCGGCCACGGGGTTGAGAGCGCCGGCGCGTTTTACTGCTGCGCGCACTGCGCCCACTCTGCAGGACTCTCCGCTGCGTGCGACCGTTTGTAAGGGTGCCCGGGCTTCCGGGAGATACGGTGCGCCAGGGGATGCAGCGCGCCGGGAAAAAAAACGGGGCGCTCCGAAGCGCCCCAAATTGCAATGAGCAAAGTGCACCAATCGGTGCTGATCTTCAGTGTACGTTCGCCTTGGCCGGACCTCAAGATAATTCGCGGTGCGCCCGAAGTTTTGTGGGTACCGTGTTTCACTGGCAATAACTACCTGAGGCCACGAGGAGTTTCGGCTGCGAGGTTCCATTAGGAGCGGCCAAGTAGCGGTGCGGGAACTGCTACTGAACGGGCTGAGCGCTGTTTGCAGCCGCTAATAGGCGCTTGGCAGCCTCTGGCCGCACGACGACCGTTGCGCGAACCTCCTGGCCTGGCACTGTGCAGGTGCGAAAAAAGGCTATCTCTGCGACCAACTGGTTCGCTGTGTTTGCGATTGAGGAGGCAAGCGCCACCGCCACGTCTCGACGCTCGAACTCCGCCTCGCCCTTCATCGAGGGGGTCGACTCAACGGCGTAGAGCAGCTCGGAGTTCTTTCTGATCCCTGCCGACAGAAACTCTGTAAGGGCGGCGCGAGCGGCGCTCTCGGCCTTCCCTCGGGCCTCTTTCACTGCTTGCTGTTCCGCTGCCGCAAGGGGCGCCGACGCTGTTGAGAGGAGGCGCAAGCTGCCCTTCCATTCCTCAAGGTTGATGCCTGGTGAGTATGGATAACCGTCGCAGCTCTGGGCGAAGCAGACGCCGGGAATGAGGAACGCGAGTATGGGGGGTACCAAGAAGCGAATCATGTGGAAACTCCACGCAAAGGCAAAACAGAGGCGCACCATGCATAAGGGTACTAGTCATGTCCTGATTGCAAAAGGTGCGATCAGCGCACTCAGGGGGGGCTAGCCGTGCACGGAGGCCTTCCTGATGCCGTAGGAGAAGTAAATTGCAAGCCCGAGGCCCATCCAGACGATCAGCCTCAGCCAGGTTTCCCCAGGGAGCATAGCCATTTGGAGCAGTGCGCTTAAGGCACCGAGGATGGCGACTGGATAGATGTAGGGAGCCTTAAAGGGCCGGTGAGCCGCCGGCTCTTTGAGGCGCAGCACGAGCACCCCGAGGCAGACGATGACGAACGCTAGCAGGGTGCCGATCGACACGAGCTCGCCCAACACCCCGATTGGAAAGAGCCCCGCAATCAGCGCGGAGAGCGCGCCAGTTCCAAGTGTGAGGATGTGGGGAGTCTTGTAGCGGGGGTGAACAGCCGCCATGCCCGGTGGAAGGAGGCGGTCGCGGGCCATCGAAAACAGGATGCGGGGCTGGGCCATAAGGAGCACTAGGACCACTGAGCTCAGCCCGGCGATCGCCCCGACCTTAATGAAGGGCCGAAGCCACCGCAGCCCATCGCCCGCCTGATTAACGGCAACGGCTATCGGGTCGGCAACATTGAGCTGGTCGTACTTGACGACACCCGTGAGCACGAGGGACACCAGAATGTAGAGCACCGTACAGGCGCAGAGGGACCCGATAATTCCGATCGGCATGTCGCGCTGGGGATTCTTCGTCTCTTGGGCTAGGGCAGACACCGAGTCGAAACCGATGTAGGCAAAGAAGATGACCCCCGCCCCACGAAGGATCCCGGAGACGCCAAAATGCCCGACCGTTCCGGTGTTCTCTGGGATAAATGGCGACCAGTTCTCAGGGATCACGTGCATCGCCCCAAACACAAGAAAGAGCCCCAGCACCGTGAGCTTCACCACAACGATGATGTTGTTGAGCTTCGCCGACTCACGGATGCCCACGTAGAGCAGCGCAGTGCAGAGCCCCACGATGATCATCGCTGGCAGGTTAATAATCGCCCCGGTTGCCGACCATCCGTCAGTGGAGGAGTGGCTGAAAGGGGCCTGCGATAAGGCCGCAGGGATCTCAAGGCCGAAGTCCCGCAGGAAGCTTGACACGTAGCCCGACCAGCCGACGGCAACAGTCGAAGCGCCGAAGAGGTACTCCAAGACGAGATCCCACCCTATAATCCACGCCATGAGCTGCCCGAGGGTTGCATAGGCGTAGGTGTAGGCGCTGCCGGAGATCGGGATCATGGCAGCCAGCTCCGCGTAGCAGAGCGCCGCGAAGGTGCAGGCGATCCCGGACACGATAAAAGAGATGGCGATCGCCGGCCCCGCGTACTGTGCTGCAGCCTGGCCGGTGAGCACAAAGATCCCGGCACCGATGATTCCCCCTATGCCAAGAAGAAGGAGGTTCATCCCATCGAGCGAGCGCTGCAGCCCATGCTCGCCCTGGTCAGCTTGCGCCTGAATGAGGCTAAGGGGCTTACGGACGAAGATGCGGCGGGCCATAGGTTCTCCTCTGAAGGGAATAATGCTTCGAGCATATCCGCTTTCAGATGGGCTGCAAGCCAGCAACTGAGCTCTAGGTACCTTGCGCAGGGCACCCCTGGAATGCCGCTGTCCCCCGCGTTGAGCTGGGTGAACTTGGGCTCCAGCTCGCGATTGGGTACCAGTTGATGAGCCCGCCGAGGGTGCACACCCCCCAAAAAGCGTAGGTGCCGGTTACCCGGTCACCGGCGGCATCAAGCTCGATCGTGCCGGTTAAGCCGTCATACCCGTCAGCCGCGGCAACAAATGCGGCTCGGTCGCTGCTCCCGCCGGAGCCAAACGAGGGGTCGAGGCGGAAAGCGTCCGCAAATATCATGAGAGCATCGTACCCGTTCAGGGAGTAGCTGTCGGGATAAGGATCGCCGATCGCGGAGCTTACCTGACCGGCCTGAGCCTCCCTGTCAGGCGGCACGGCTAAGACGGGGCTCGGAACCGAGCCAGCGCCTAAGGAGAAGAACGCTGGACCCGCGGAGGAGATAATGTCGTTGTCCTGGCTAAAGCCATCCGAGCCGTAGAACGAGGTGGCCTGAAGTGTCTCGTATACATTGCAGTCTGCAAAAAGGCTGCTCACCTCGTTAAACCCTGAAACCTGCACCGCCGTGTAGGGTGAAGCGCCTGCGGCGAGGACCGCGTTGTTGACCTGCTCTGCCACGGCGCTGAAAGCGGTCGTGTCGGCAGGATATGAGATGGCAGGCTGCAGTGCGATACCCGCGTTTTGGGCCAGTCGCCGAAGTTCGTTGGACTCCTCCTGATTTCCGAGGTCTTGACGATTAACCGTGACAAGCGACGAGACGCCGCGCAGCTTGAGGAGGTCTAGGACGGCCTGCATCAACACGTCGTTGGTCGGTGTCAGCCGGTACAGGGCGTCGCTTGGGATGGCTAGTGTCTGGGCGGTGCTGCCCGTGCTAACCAGGAGTGCGCCGGCTGCGTTGGCGAGCGGCAGTGCCGCTTGTGCCTCGGTGCTGGACGAGAGCCCAACGAAGACCCGAATTCCCTGGTCGAGAAGCTCTTGCAGCTGTTGGGCGGTGGTTGCGGGGTCCCCCTGAGTGTCTCGGGTAACTACCGCAATCGTGACACCCGAGGCGGCAGCCGCCTGTGCACCTTGCAAGATGGCAGCCTGGAGGTATTGGTCCGCCTCGCTTGAGTCGCCGGAGAGGTCAACCAGGGCACCGACGGTGAAGTCAGGATCTACAGGCTGTTCATTGCTGCCGGATGCGCCGCAGCCCTGAACGGCAAGGGCCAGGGAGAGGCTTGATAGTAACGCTGGTATCCTCATGGCCGCAGCATAACTGCGGCGCCCGTCTGCTGGAAGAGAGGATGTTGCTGCGGAGCCCCTTAGCCGCGGATCAGGGCCCCCTGCGGCAGGGTGACGAGCGTGCCGTGAATCATCGTATGCTCGGCATCCGCCCCGCATACCAGCACGCTGGGCTCGGGCCCGATTGAGGTGCTGAGCTTCGCTAGGAGGGCGTGGGCTGCAAGAAGCGCCTGGGCGCACGAGAGCGGGCTCTGGTGCAGGAGGTTAGCCACGAAGGGTTGTGAAAGAACAAGGGTGGCGAGATCAGACAGCGGCTTGCTCCCACCAAAGTGCAGGAACCCGACCACTCGCTCTGGGCGGAACGACCTTGCCGACTCCCAGAGCGCGAGGGTCGAGGACCTGCCAGCGGCCACGTCCTCGGCGTGCCGTAGATAACCCGTCAAGACGAGAGCAACCCTAACGTCGAAGCTTTCAAGGGCAAAAACCTGCTGGAAATGGGAGTAGGTGTCCGACCCGATGGAGCGCATGAGCTCAGTCAGCTGCTCCCAAGGGATGGCTGCCGGGGGGGCAAGCAGGTGCTCCCTGAGGCGAGTTAGCATCTCTAGGGCGGGCTGCCACGTTCCGGCGTGGGCGGCGTATGCACAGGGCGCCACCTCAACGATCTTTGGGGCCGTCAGTGGCAGTACCCCCGGCGAGCGGGCACTAGAGCGGGTGCCGAGGGTATCGGCAAGCACAACGACGTAAGCCGGCTCTTGGTGTATTAGAAAGGTTGACACAGGAGAAAGTTAGGACGAGCGTACGGGTTGAGCAAGCGTAGCTTTTAAGGTGTGCGATGGGAGAGGTGCTGTATAACGTGACGGTTTCGGTGTCGGAAGAGGTTCACGACCGGTGGCTTGCCTGGATGAGAGAGACGCATATACCCGATGTGTTGGGTACCGGGTGCTTCAGCAGCGCGAGGCTTCTGCGGGTGCACGCCTTCGAGCAAGGGGGACTCACCTATGCGGTGATGTACTCGGCGCCCTCGATGGAGAGCTATGAGCGGTACCTTAGCGTGCATGCTCCCCGTCTCCGAGCTGAGCCTGAGTCAAAGTTCGGCCCAGAGGCTGTTGTGGCGTTCCGCACCCTGCTGGAGGTGGTCGGAGACTTTTCGACCTCGATAAACTGAGCCTTGCAAGCGGCTCTTGGCGCCACCGTTGTGCCCGGAAGGGGCTATTTTTCAGGATAGCGACAGATTAGGGCCGTAGGCGACCAATACGGGCACCCTGGCGGTTAGATTAGGCGTAGGTGATTTGCTACTCTTCCCGAGGCGTTACGGTTTTTTTCTTCCCCCCTTTTGAAAGGAGTTCTCCATGAGGGCAGGGATCTGGGTTTACGAAAACTATTGGCTAGCTCGCATCGACTGTTACTTCGTCGGCGACCTTGAGCTGACGGTTAAGGAGGGGGGGCTTGTTGACCTGACGCTTACAAGCGTTCGGAAACATGGCCCCGAGACATCCTTCGGCCGGCAACTGCCAAAGGACCTTCCAGAGGGCACGACTCACTGGCAGGAAGTGGAGCCAATTTCGTTCACAAACCTGCGGATTGTGAGCGAAGTGCCGAGGTGTACCTACATGGTCACCGAGGACGATGCGCAGAGGGTGGTTATCGACAGGGAGCCACCCCCTTAAGAGGGTTTCATATCGCGGGCTATTCGGGTTGCGTAGCCTCGGCGATTCTTGCGCCTAATTCAGCAACCCACCCTTAGGCCGCTCTGGTTGTTTTAACCGGTTGGCGCGACAAAACTCACAGAAAAAGCGGGGCCTAATTTGCACTTTTCGCCCGGTTGTTTTATTGCACCGCTGAGGTCGCTTTGCGCGAATAGGAGAGGCAGGCCCTATTGGGGGCGCTTTTGCCAAGGGAGACCCCTGCGTGGACTCGTTAAGGCGTTGTTCGCAACCTCAATACTGGCTTCTGGGAGGCACAATGGCAGCAATGAACCCGATTTTTCTCGCAGCTCGCACCTTGCTCACCCTCGCGTTACTCGTGGCGATGCCAGCCGTGGGCGCCGCGCAGCAGTGTCGGGATGGAGTCGACAACAACGGCGATGGGCAGGTCGACGCCCTCGTGGAGCTTGCTGTACTGAACGGGCAAACGCTCCATGTAGGTGGTGCCGGGAACCAGGCGCAGGTTGCCGCTGCCGTCCAGAACGCAATCCGCGTTAAGCGGCTCCCCCTTACGATGCCGGTTAATGCCCGGGGCTCAGCCTTGGTCAACGCAGACAGCCCCTATCGCGGCAATCACAGCAACGAAGGCGGAACGTTGAGTGTGCCAACGGTGCAGGCGGTGTGCAGAATATTAGGATACCGAACCTACGTGTCCTCAACCTGTCGCGACTTGGAGGGCTCCGGCCGCTGCAATTTCTACTCGCCGGGCAACAACGACATGTGGAGGTTCGTCAACGGAAACTTCCAGCCCGAGTCTGCCACCTACAAGAACTGGATCGCGACGATCAACTGCCGAGACCGGCTTTCAGCCTGCAGCGATGGGTGGGATAATGACGGCGATGGCCGGGTCGACATGGGCGACAGCGGTTGCGCCTCGCCGAACGACGACAGCGAAGTGCCGCACGACCCGAGCTGCTCAAGCCCTCTGGATGCTACGGAGGCCGCACAGTGCGCGGACGGGGTCGACAACGACGGGGACGGCGCAGTCGACCTGAACGACTTTAGCTGCAGCGGGGCCGCTGATAACGACGAGGCGAGCCCGCAGGCGCAGTGCCAAGACGGGGCGGATAACGATGGCGACGGGCTCTCCGACCTTAACGACCCAGGCTGCTCGGGCAGGCAGGACAATAACGAGGGAGATGGCACGTCCGCATGCCAGGATGGGCGCGACAATGACGGGGACGGGGCCGCAGATTTCCCGGCCGATTTCAGCTGCTCGAGCGCCCAAGATAACGATGAAGGGAGCCCAAGCGCAGCGTGCCAGGATGGGGCTGACAACGATGGAGATGGTGCGTCGGACGCCGGAGCAGACTTCAGCTGCTCTGGTCCGCAGGACAACGACGAGGCTAACCCACGCGCGCAGTGCCAGGACGGCAACGACAACGATGGGGATGGGCTGGCTGATGGGCAGGACCCGGGATGCTCCGGCACGCAAGACAACAACGAGGGGGACGGGACCAGCCAGTGCCAGGACGGGCTGGACAACGATGGTGACGGCGCGCTCGACTTTCCTGCCGACAGCAGCTGTGGCTCACCACAGGACAACGATGAGCTGCTGCCCAGGGCGCAGTGCCAGGATGGGCTGGATAATGACGCTGATGGGGCGACGGACTTCCCGAACGACTTTAGCTGCCTTAGTCCGCAGGACACCAACGAGCTGCTAGAGCGCGCTCAGTGCCAGGACGGCGCCGACAACGACGGCGACGGCCTGAGCGACCGGGCCGACCCTGGGTGCAGCAGCGACCAGGATAACGTGGAGGGCGATGCAACCTCCCAGTGCCAGGACGGAATAGACAATGACGGTGACGGCGCAACGGACTTTCCCGCCGACGCCAGCTGCAGCTCTGCCCAGGACAACGATGAGCTGCTGCCTCGCGCACAGTGCCAGGATGGCCTCGACAACGACGGTGATGGCGCTACTGACTTCCCGGCTGAGTTCAGCTGCGCTAGCCCACAGGATACGGACGAGTCGAGCCCGGCCGCGCAGTGCCAGGACGGAATTGACAACGACGGAGACCTGCTCTCCGACCGTGATGATCCTGGCTGCGCTGGCGCTCAGGACAATAACGAGGGGGATGGCACCACTCAGTGCCAAGACGGAATCGACAACGACGGCGACGGCGTAGCCGACTTTCCCGGCGATGCGAGCTGCTCAACCCGCACGGACAACGACGAGGCCAACCCGCGCGCCGAGTGCCAGGATGGCGTCGATAACGATGGCGACGGCGCCGTCGACTATCCGGCGGACGTAAGCTGCTCCAGCTCTCAGGACACCGACGAGCGAAATCCGCGCACGGAGTGCCAGGATGGCTCTGACAACGACGGCGACGGGCTGGGCGACCTCGATGACCCGGGGTGTTCGGGCCCGCAGGACAATCGCGAGGGTGACGGGACCTCGGAGTGCCAAGATGGTGTTGACAACGACTCCGATGGGGCTATCGACTTTCCAGCAGATGCAAGCTGCTCCTCGCCGCAGGATAGGGACGAGCTCCTGCCTCGCCCGCAGTGTTCCGACGGCATCGATAACGACAGCGACGGCGCTGTAGATTTCCCCGCGGACGTGAGCTGCTCCAGCGCTCAGGACACTGACGAGCGGAATCCGCGCACGGAGTGCCAGGATGGCGCTGACAACGACGGCGACGGGCTTGGCGATCTCGACGACCCGGGATGCTCAGGCCCGCAGGATAATCGCGAGGGTGACGGCACCTCGGAGTGCCAAGATGGCCTTGATAACGACTCCGATGGGGCGATCGACTTTCCGGCTGACGCAAGCTGCTCGTCGCCGCAGGACAGGGATGAGCTTCTTCCCCGTCCGCAGTGTGCAGACGGCATAGACAACGACGGCGATGGGGCGACGGACTATCCGGCGGACGTAGCCTGCTCAAGCGCGCAGGATGCCGACGAGCTCCTTCCGCTAGCAGTGTGCCAGGACGGCCTGGACAACGACGGGGATGGCGCGGTGGATCTCCTCGACCCAGGCTGCGCCTCGTCGCAGGGCAGCAGCGAGTCGGGTGAAGCCCTGAGGCTGGCGGTTGATGTGGATTGCGTGATGGACAACGCAGATGGCACTAAGACGGCGTACTTCAGCTACTCAAACGTTGCGCCCGAGGCGGTCATTATCCCCGTCGGGTCCAGCGGCTCGCCGGTGGTAACCAACGCCTTCGAGGGTGGAAATCCCTCTCGCGGGCAGCCGACCCTTTTTCTGCCGGGCGTGCAGCGCGGCGCGGTGGCGGTCCTGTTCCAGGGAGAGGAGCTGACCTGGTCTGTTCGCGCCCCGCGCTCTGCGGCCTCGCGCACCCGGGTAACAGCCACTACCCGAAGGTGCCCCATGGTGCAGCCGGAGTTCGAGTGTCAGGGCTATGTTGATGGAGTCCTGCGGGCCAAGGGCGGCTACACCAATCCTAACCCCTTCGTCGTCGAGCTGCCGTACGGTGGGCTAAACTTCTTTGCGCCTCCGCCGGTGAATCGTGGCCAGCCGGCCTCGTTCGTGCCTGGGCGCAATCCTGGCGCCTTCTCGGTGCAGAAGGCGAGCCTCGAGGGCTCCCTCGACTGGGTCGTCAATGGGGTCGTTGCAAGGGCTAACTCGACCCTGCCGGTTTGTGCGGGCGAATGCGTTGATACCGCGATCGGCGCGATACGCGGCGAGCTCGATGATATCGCTGTTGCCCTCGCCGACATAACGCGCGAGGCGGCAGATGTTCTCGCTAGCGCAGCGGGCACAGAGACGAGCTCACGGGCAGCACGCCGACAAGCTGCCGCGCTGGCTGAGCGGGCGAGCTTGGATGCTGACCGGGCAAGGGCGAAGGCAGATGCCTATGTTGTTGAGTCTAGGGCGCTTACCATTCAGTTCCCCGACGTGGTGAAGAACTGCCCAGAGGCGCCGGCGGTTTGCTCAACGATCGACCGGGGGCCCACGATTGACCGGCTGAGATCGCTCTACATCCAGGCCCGAAATACGGCGCAGAGGACGGTGGCCCGTGCCTACTTCCGGCAGACGGGCGCCACGAACCGCAAGGACGCTCTCGTTCGGCAGGCAAAGGAGCTTGAGCGTCAGGGGCTTGCCAATCTCGATCAGCTTCCGCGCACGGAGACCGTCTGCAAGTAGCGCGCGCTAGCGCGTAGCAGGAGCTCGGGGCGGAACCCTCATTGCCCGGCGCACGGTTGCGATCCCCAACAGGAGGGCTAGGCCCTGTGCTGTCACAAAGAGCGCAGCATGTGCGGAGGGCGCCGGCGGGATTCCCAGAAGGTAGCCAATATTCCACCCGCTCACGAGCAGCGTGGCGGTGGCGGCGAATACGTAACCCCAGGCAAGAGGGCTCGCAAGGCTGAGCGCCAGAGACACCAGCGGGATAGCCAGGTAATGGTCCTGCACCCCCGACGAGAGCGCCACGAGTATTAGCAGGTACGAGAAGAGGTCATCGCGCCACGCGTGCCGCAAGCATGCCGTGGCGACCCCTGCCAGCGAGAGGAGCAAAAGGAAGGCCGAGCGCATGGGGAACGCTGACGCTGGGAGTGGCCAGAGCATGGCAAGGAGCGAGAGTCCCTCAGTAGACCGGTACTCGACAACGTTGGCGCGCAAGCCAGCGAGGCTCGCAGGGTCAAATGCCCACGGGAGGAAGCTGAGCCCGAACACCGCAGCCGCGCACGCTGCGGCCGCGAGGGCCCCTGGAAAAAACTTTAAAAACGGGCGCCGGACCAGGAGCATCCAGGGCACAAATGGAAGGAGGATGTGCTTGGCCACAAGAGAAACGCCCAGCAGGGCCCCAGTAGAGAGTGAGACTCCCAAGGTGGGAGGAGCGCTTGCAAAGCGCAGCCAAAAAGCGACCGCAAAGAAGAGCGCCACGCCATCCATCTGCGAGTGGTAGCCGGTGATCAGCACCGAAACGGGGTTCAGCATCAGGAAGGCAAAACCAGCTCGCCCGCAGCGCCGGAGGAGCAGCCCCGCCGTCGCCACGTCGAAGAGCGACAGAAGGGCGGCAACAACAAAGTGGAAGCGATGTATCGTATCCTCGCCGCTCCAGCGGGAAAGCGCCCGCGCTGCACCGAGAAGCACCGCCCACAGTGGGCCGTAGTTATAACGGTGGGTGCTTGCGTAAAACGACTCGCCGTCTAGAACAAGCGATGAAACGAGCCACCACGACTCCATGTCGTAGTTCTCGCCAAGGGTGCTGACCGCTAGTCGCGCAGCAACACCCGAGAGGGCTATCAAGGCGAGAAGGGCTACAGTAGGGCGCGAGTCCGACTCCATGGGAGCATTCGTGACACGGCACCTTCCAGCAGGCAAGGGGCATGGTAAGGGGTCCTGAGCGCCAAACTGTCTCTTGGATGAGTGAGCCTAAAGCCTGTCGGCGTTCGCCCATGAGAGCGGTCGTCTCACTAGCTGCGCACGCTCTTTTGGTGCCGGCCAGCTCTCTAGTACGGCGCTTCGGAGCCAGCGTGTGGCCCAGGGATCTAGAACAAACACAACGACCGCACTTCTAGATGCGGTCGACCCCATTAGTTTCTCGTTCACAGGCCCTTAGTGCACGCTAACGCAGGGGGGTGAAAGGAAGAGGCCTCCAACGCGGTTGACACAGTGAAGAGCGCTGCCGATGGCCGTGAAGGATGGAGCAGTGACTCCCTTCTGGATTCATAGCCGATTTGCTCCCCGATTGAATCCCTGATCTTGGCAGCGACGCCGCCGCGAACGGGCAGGAGATGTGCCGGCCGCGCTCAGTAGATTGGCGAGAGCTCGAGCTCGCTAATCGAACCTTCCTGAGACTCCACCGGGGGATGCCCCTCGACAAGGGGCGCGAGCGCGGAGGTCAGGGCGTCCCTTGCGCCCTGCTCTGCGGCGTGTACTGGAACTCCCAGCGCCGATGCGCGCATGGCGAGCTCGGGGGGCGGGCCTGCAGGGGAAACGAGGAGAATGCCCTCAACGGAGAGCGCCGGTCCGCGCCTGCGGCGGGCTATGCCGTTTCGGGTGTGGCGCCTCACGTTGCCAAGAAGGGCCTCAAGTGCGGATGAAGCAGCCTTCCCCTCCCCGACAAAGAAGACGCGGGCCCTCCGTCTCGCCAGGGGGGCAGGTATCGTGTCCGAGAGGTCCCGGAGAAGCCTCGCGAGCTCCCGTCCCATCGCTGGCGGGCTGCGTTGCGCTGAAAGGGGAAAGAGGCATACCCCTGATGATGCAGAGAGCGCAGGATCCAGCACCGGCGCCGACAGCAGGGCGGGCAGCTTGCCGGCAGTCGCCGCCTGTCCGAAGAGGCCGACAACTATCACCATGTCTTCCGTGGGCTCGCCAAAGCACGCAAGGCCCCGGAAGCGGGGATCGCGCGCGGAGCTCTTCAGTAGCCTCCAGCCAGCTCCGATATCTCCGGCGAGCGAAAACTCACGGCCGCTGATCTCAACACTGTCTCGCCTGAACGCATCGAGGGGCGCGAGAGTGGCGGTGATGCGTGCCGCCTCCGGTGGGGCATCGAACGTGAGCACAAAGGTGATTGGAGAGCAGAGAGAGATTGAGGCGCCGCCAGCCTCACGAGCCTGCAGGGGCCGGCATGCTGCTGCCTCAAAACCTACGCCTGAACGCCTGTACTGCGGGTCGCTGCCTACTGTTCCGTTTGGCAGGTCGAGGCTCCAGCTCTCGCCGGCAAGAGAGGCTGCGTCTCCTGAGAAGGCGAGGCGGTAGCGGGATGGCGCGAGGTCTGGCGCACGCCACTGGGCGGCTCGCGCCGAGCGGACAATCGCCTCAAGAGCCTGCTCGTAGACCACGCGCAGCTCCGCGCACGATTCGTTGAAGGGATCAGCGCAGCTGTCCGTGGCCAGGGCCGTGCTGGAGATATGCGCCGCGCGCAGGAGCGCGGCCTCGGACCCTGCCGGGCTGCCCTGTGCAAGGCGGCCCGCATGAGCCATCCAGAGGGCGCTGATCTTGGATGTGCGCGGGTCACCCGCCGGAAAGCGCGCGGATCCCTGCGCCGCCTCGCTCTCAAGCTCGTCCATATTTGGGAGATCGTCCCCAGGAGAGGCGCGCTCCTCAGTTGGGCCCGCTGGCGTGCGCGCAGGGGCGCATGCTGAGAATACAAGGGCGATCGCCACGGCGATCATCTGCAGGGCGGGCAGCGGGCACATGCGCGCTATAAGACAGCAATCTTCGCTCTTCCGCAAGCGAGCCCACAGACGGGGGAAAGTGACTGGAGTCATGGATGCCGCCGGAGCGCCGCGCTACTGGTAGAGTGCTTAACTGCTACCGGAGGACCATGACACCAGCGGCTGAACAGGAGTTGTCACAGAGGCCAGTTGAAGAGCGGCTGTGTGTCGCGCTTGTGAAGACCGCTGCCCGGCTTGAGGCGGAGCTTAATCGCCTCTTCCGGGCTCACGAACTCACCCACGCAACTCACTCGATTCTGAGAATACTCTCTGTCCGCGGCCACGAGGGTAGCTCTTGTGGCGAGATCGCCGAGCAGCTTATCGCGGAGGTGCCCGACATGACCCGGCTGCTCGACCGGCTTGAGAGGCTTGGGTACGTGCGGCGCGAGAGGAGCAAGGCCGACAGGCGGATGGTGCGCGTCACGATCACCGAGAAGGGCACAGCGACGGTAGAGTTACTGCGCGAGCCCGTAGCTGAATTCTACCGGGCAGCACTGGCCCACATGAGCGAGGAGCGCCAGTCGCTCCTGCTCTCGCTCTTGGACGAGGCAAGGCGCCCGTCAGAAGAGGGCCTCCGCAAGCCGAGCCAGGGGACAGTGGAACTCGATGCCGAGCTGTAGCCGCCGGGGCGGTTTTGGGCGCCTTTGCAGCCACTTAGCGCGTTTCGCTTGCAGATTCGGCGCGGCGCGCTAGTCTTGCGCCTCCACTGGGTACTTTTGCGCCACACTGGCAGCCTGTGACATACCTGTCTCTTTTCATCCCGAGCCTGCTCCTGTTGGCGGCAGTCTCTGCATTGTCTGGCGCGCTCTCTACGCTGCGGGGCTCAGCGGTCGCGTCTGCTGAGGGGTGGGCTGAGAATCTTGTGGAGGGGCCGCAGTGCAAGGGTGTCTCCGGCCACGACCGGCTGATGGTGACCCTGCGGCTGGTCTGGAGCATCCTATTCGCGGCGGCCCTGGGGAGCGGCTTCGCTTTTTTTGCATTCGGGCGCGGACCGGCAGCGGAGCGGACAGCGCTCCTGTCGCTTGCAATCCTCCTCGTTGGGGACCTCGTGCCGGCTTATGCAGGACGGCGCTACCCCACAAGGGTGGCTAGCCTTTTTGCCAGGCCTGCAGCGCTGCTAGTGCGCTTGTTCTCTCTGGGCGGCGCTGCCCTGCACCTGGGCCTTCAGAAGTGGATGCCCGGAGAGTCGCTCCAGGCTGGAGCGGAGGCATCGCACGAAGAGGAGATCCGGGTGATTGCCCAGGAGATCTCGGAGGCGGGGAGAATCGAGGAGGGGGAGCGGCAGATCCTGCGCCGTGTCTTTGCTCTTGGCGACAAGCCGGTGGCCTCGGTAATGACGCCACGCTCATCTGTTGTGTCGCTCCGGACAGAGGATTCCGTCGAACGCGCCCTCGAGCTTGCTGCCCGCACAAGGCTGCTGTTCTTTCCGGTGGCGGGCGATAGCGAGGACGAGATCATAGGCACGGCATCGCTGCATGCGCTCGTCGAGCTCTCGCACGCCCGAAATAGCTGTATTGGCTCGCTTCTGTCGTGCCTGTCGCCGGTGTTCCAGGTGCCCGAGTCGATGAGCGCACTCGAGCTGCTGGAGCTCATGCGGGCGCGCGGAGAGTATTTTGCCCTCGTTGTGGATGAGTACGGGGTGTTCGCCGGGGTGGTAACGATCAGGGATGTCCTCGAGGTGCTGGTAGGCGACCTATCCGGCTCCGGGGAGCGCGAGGCGCGCCACGTGGTGCGTGGCGATGGTTCGCACCTCATCGACGCCACGAGCGACGTGGATGAGGTGTTTTGTGCGCTGGGCCTACGGCCCACGCCGGCCGGGAGCGAGGGCAGCTTTCACTCCCTAGGGGGATTCGTCATCTGCGCGCTCGGGCGCATTCCGGCCGTCGGGGAGTGGTTCGAGGCGCTCGGCTACAGGTTCGAGGTCGCCAAGATGGACGGAAAGAGGATTCAGACGGTGTTAGTCACCGCGGTCTTGCCGGCGCGGGCGGCGGGCTGATGGCGGGAGTGCCGCGGCCGGGTCGTCTGGCCAAGGGTGTTTTGGGTACCGGCCCCGAAGCTCCTTGCGAACCTGGTGGTAACCCGTGCGCCAAAAGCTCCCCAAGTCTCTTGTGACCTGCACCGGACGCCGCGCAGGCGAGAGCAAGCTCAGGGAGAGCGGCACTCGCCTCGTCCCGATTGTTGGCGTCTCTTTGACACCGAATAGGTCCTGAAGAATGACCTCGACGCACGGGTCTCCGGAAGGGGGGTAGCAGATCGGTCGGCTTCTGCCTGAGGGAAGCAGCAGTGAGGCTGGAGCTTCCCGGTCGACAAGCTGTCGCACGCTCCAGGGCAGTAGGCTCGCGAGCGCGTCATCGAGGATCGAGCTCGTAATGCTAGAGAGTCGGGCGCCGGGCAGGATGAAGGGGCCGAGCCAATCGGGGAGCGTTCCCCGAAGGCACTCGTCACTGAGGTCCGGAATCTCGGGCAGAATGCCGGCACTCCGCAGCCACGCTACCCGCGAGCGGAGGGATAGCAATGGTCCGGAGAAATGCAGCCTCGCAAACCCCTCGGGGCTCTGCAGGTACTCAACGAGGGCAGCCGATTGCTCGTCAGGGGGGGCGAGCTGAGGAGCCCCCTCCCTAAGGGTTATGGCCCCGACAGCCAGCCGCCTTACACGCAGCACGCAACCACGCTCGTCATCAAAGCGAGACTCCGACCTCTCCTGGACAAGGTGAGAGAGGTGCGTATTAAAGAGGGAGGGCTCAAGTGGCACGGCAGAGACGATACGGGAGTCGTCACCCTCCGCCCGCAGGTGAAGAACAACCAGGAATTCATGCCTCCGAAGGGGATCGTCCGGCGCTAACGCTGCGCCCTCTCCCGAAGCAAGGATATACCGGCCGGTGTTGGCTTCGCGGCGTCGCGCAACCTGCCGAGGGAACGCAGCAGCGGCCAGGAGCCCAAAGGATTGCCCCTCTGGGATCTCCACACTCACCTCGCCAGCGGGCCTAAGGGCGCGAATTCGCCGCAGCCAGAGCTCGCGCAGCTGACGCTGACGGGGTGACCTTGCCGGAGCATCCAAGAACGGCAAGGCATCCGCGCTGCGTCCTCCCGGAGGCCTCTCGTCCAGCAGGGCAACCAGTGCAGCGCACGAATCGTGCAGCCGAGTGCGCGCCCCCTCAAGGCACATGGCGGAGAGCGCGGGGTGAGTTGCCAGCCCGGCTAGCACCCGGCCCCTATCGGTAACTCGGCCCGACTCGTCCAGGGCGGAGAGCCGCTGCAATTCATCTCGGGCAGCAGCGAGGCTAGCGGGAGGGGGGCGAGTGATCCAGCCAAATTCCAGGGGATCAACAACACCCCAGCACGCCAGGTCGAGAAGGTGCGGCTGCAGGTCGACCCGCAGAACTTCAGGCTCGCGGCTGGGGCGCAACGTGCGGTGGTCGTGCTCGCTCCACATCCGGAGACAGATTCCGGGTGCCGTGCGCGCAGCGCGGCCGGCACGCTGGCTTGCGGCGTCCTGGGTAATCCGTTCAGTGCGCAGGGTAGAGCCTGTATCCTGGCAGTAGCGGGCGACTTTGTGAAGGCCGCTGTCAATAACGACCCGCACGCCCTCGATGGTTAGGCTCGTCTCGGCTACCGGCGTGGCTAGGATTACCCTCCGCTGCCCACCTCGAGGGGGCTCGAGCACCGCCTGCTGCTCAGGAAGGGGCTGCTCGCCGAAGAGCCGCATGACGACAGCGGGACGCGCGCGCTCCTGGATAAGGGAGAAAACTCGCTCGATCTCATGCCGCCCAGGAAGAAACACCAGAATATCCCCTGGAAGCTCTGCCAAGGCCCTCAGCACCGCGGTGGAGACGTGTTCAACCATCGGGGCTCTTGGAGGGGGCGGAAGGTAGCGAACCTCCAGAGGATGGGGACGGCCCTCAAACGCATACCGCCAGGCACCCGAGAAGGCCGGACCAGCGGCGGAGTCGGGAAGCGTTGCCGACATGATTACCAGCCGCAGGTCTTGGCGCAGCGATTGCTGCGCCTCAAGGGCCATCGCAAGCGCGATGTCAGCGTGGGCGCTACGCTCGTGAAACTCGTCGAAGATAATTGCGCCGACCCCAGGGAGATCGGGATCTGAGATGAGGCGCCGAGCCAGAAGGCCCTCTGTTATCACCTCAATGCGAGTCCTGAGGGAGACCTCGCGCTCGAGCCGAACCTGGTAGCCGACGGTTTCGCCGACCGCCTCTTGGAGCAAGGCAGCCATGTGCGACGCAACCGAGCGGGCGGCAACCCGCCGGGGCTGAAGCACGAGGATCCTCGGCTGCTGGAGCGCTGCCGAATCGAGGAGCGCCAGAGG
>JAFMJG010000026.1 GCA_017853605.1 bacterium | reverse complement strand
TGTCGCTCGCCTTGAGCATTTTGAGGAAGTCCCTGGCGTTGAGGAACTGCGTCTCCCGGTCCACTCCTGAGACGTTGAGGAATGCGCGGCTAACGGTCTTGACCTCATGCTCGCTCAGGTTTTGCATGACCTGTGTGGCGAGCTCCTTCCCTAGGCTCAAGAGAGCCAGGGCCGCCTTCTCTGGATTTGATAGATCCTTCACCATACGGAGCGTGTTGTGGCCGTTCCGGCGAGCGGATGGCACTCGGCGTTCTTCCTGCTTTTCCTCCAACTATGTTGATGAGGTGGGGGTACGGAAGGGCTCACGTCTTTGCGCAAATCACTGATGCCACACCTCTCTCTGGGGCTTGGCACGCCTCCCGGACCCCCACTATTGCCAGTATAATAAGGAACCTAGGGGCTCTCTGCGGGAATCGGAAGCGGCCGTGCCCCATAACGCCTGCACCCGTTTCACCCTCGGAGGACCTGGGGAAGCTAGCTAAGGCCTGACACCTTCCGCTTTGAGAACGATCCCCCTCCCTGGGTACTTGCCAAAATATGCCGTGCTGGCGACCATTTTGGGGCTTTGCGCCCTGGGCCTTGACGGAACAACCCGCCCTTTGATGCTGCGGGCGTACGAGCGAGGGTCTTTAGCTTGGTGCGCTGCTCTCAACAGAGAGCAGCTCCCAGCCTGGGTCGCCCGCGAGTCGTTTCATTCAAGCTTCCTGAGGGGCCCCCATGACGAGAGATATGTGGCTTAAGCGTTTCACCCTGTCTTGCGCAGTGCTTCTCTGGCCGGGCACCGAACTCTGCGCTCAGAGCGAGCTGCAGTACCCAACCTCCGCGG
This sequence comes from bacterium, assembly GCA_017853605.1. Classification (GTDB taxonomy): domain Bacteria; phylum Bdellovibrionota_C; class UBA2361; order UBA2361; family OMII01; genus OMII01. The sequence goes on along the minus strand of JAFMJG010000026.1, from coordinate 25,902 downwards.
AGATCCGCCCAGTCACAATGGAGCCCTCACGCGCAGAGCTCCTGTTGAAGCTGCTCCGGCTTTCATCGCGCGCTGACTTTAAGGAGCGAGAGGATGTGCGCAAGGAGCTCTGTCCAGCGCTCGTGCGCCGTCCCGATCCAGCACAGCTCGCCATCAAGGCCGCCCTGGCGGTGAATGAAGCATCGATCCATGGCGAGATCGAGTTTCGAAAAGGTGATCGACCGGGGATCGACACTCCGGGCGACACGTTCTCGGTGTTCCTGAGGATGGACGAGTCCGGGGTCCTGATAAAGACCTCACGCCCGCGCTTTAACTCGGAAGCAGCCGGGCTCTCAGTCCCCTTTCCGACCGATCACACGCGCCCGATGTGGATCGAGGGCAAGGAGGGCACAAATTTCCTCGTCCTGCTGCCGACCGTTCGCGAATGCAGCACGCGGGCGATCGTCATCTGCTCGCGCACGTACCAGCCGGCCAAGGGGCTGGTGCAGTCCAGGTATGCTCCCGTTGCTGCCCGCTACTTCATCAAGACCAAGGGCGACGGGCTCTTTGCTCCGCCTTCTGGGACCAAGGGAAAGATCGTCGCAAGCGTGCTCGGCTCGGCCGGAGTCCCGCTTCCCTCGCCGTGGCTGAAAGAGAACGTCTCTAGCGCCACGCCAACGGTCACGCTGAAGCACCAGACAGCCGAGTCACCGCCACCTCTCTTCTCTCCGATCTCCCTGCCCGCTGCGGCAACGGTGGAGAGCCGCCTCGATTTTGGCTCGGAGTCCGCTGACCAGCGCGTATCCTGGGCAAGGGCCAGCTTTGAGGTCTCGGAATTCCAGTTGGCCGAGCAGATCACTGCGCGCGTTCGGGCCGCAGAGCTTAAGGTTGAGCCCGGAACCTGCTACCTCATCTCAACCTGGGGCGAGACCCAATTCTAGAAGTACTCACTCCATCGGCGGTCAACCAGCTTGGCTGTTGCCGCGTCGCACTCGACAACTGCGGGATACCAGGGCTTCATGCGCGAGTCGATTACTATCGGCGGCGTGAAGCTCACGTGGTGCCTCTCCAGCCGTTCTTCCCCGGCATGGATGTCGGCAGCCGGCTCAAAGCGGGTGAAGGCACTCCAGAGGAAGGAGCTCGCATCCCGCAGGCTCTCACGAACGTTGTCCACGAGCACAACGAGGGGCCAATCACGCAGCGCTCCGTGGCGGGCCACAGCTTTCGCAAAATCACGCTCGCGCTCAAAGGAAGGGCCCTCGATCACGAGGCACCCGGGGCAGAACACCCCGGCACCGCGAGCCCCGCCCGGCAGCTCTGCCGGAACGGCCCTCGGCAGCGCGCGCTTCGGCTCGCCGCAACCGATCAGCACCCCCTTGCTTCCATGGTTCACCTTTGGGCCTGTATAGTCGAGCGTGTCCATCGCTGTGTTTGAAAACACAAAGAGGTCAGAACGCATGTCTGCCCGTGCCAGCACGTGCTCAAGGACCGCCCTAAAGTCCTGCAGATTGATCCGCTTGTCGGTGAGCAGCAAAAACTTAGTGAGAGAGAGCTGTCCCTCCCCAAGGATCCGAAACGCCGACTGCAGGCACTCGCGCGCATACCGCTCTTGAACAACAGCCGAGGCGAGCGCATGAAATCCGGTTTCGCCATACGACCACAGGTCAAGAACCTGCGGCATGACCAGCGGAAAGAGGGGTGACATGAGGCGCTGGAGGTACTCCCCTATGTAGAAATCCTCCTGGCGCGGCTTGCCCACGACCGTGGCCGGATACACTGCGCCTGGCCGGCGCACGACACCCTTGCAGCGAAACACCGGATAGTCGTGCTGCAGCGAGTAGTAGCCGTAGTGGTCACCGAAGGGGCCCTCGGGCCTGCTCTCCTGCGGATCGACTTCGCCGACGAGGGTAAACTCGGCGCTCTCCACGAGGGGCAGCTCCCCGATCGGGTTATCGGCCAATGCGAGGCGTTCTCCCAGGACGAAAGAGGCAAAGAGCAGCTCAGGGACATTTTCAGGCAGGGGCGCAATCGCCCCAAGAATGAGCGCCGGTGGGCCCCCTATAGAGATGTTTACCGGAAGCTTGCGGCCGAGGGCCTGGGCAGCCGCCAGGTGGAAGCCCCCTCCCTTCCCGATCTGGCAGTGCAGGCCGGTCGTCTCATCGTCGTAGCGCTGGATGCGGTACATCCCGAGGTTGTGCACGCCCGTGGCAGGATGCTCGGAGTACACCAGGGGGAGCGTGATGAATGGGCCTCCGTCGAGAGGCCAAGAGGTGATCATCGGCAGCCGGCTGAGGCGGGGGGGCTGGTCTATGATCAGCTCCGGATTGAAGCGTCTCCGCTTGAGGCCCACCCGCAGCAGGCCAGTCAGCGTTGCGCGATGCCTCCACAGGTTGCCCGGGCTTGGGGGCATCAGCGAGTGGGGCATGGCGGCTACCTCTCGCATGAGAGCCTCTGGCCTGCCACCGAACGCGAGGTCAACCCTGCGCGTCGTGCCGAAGAGGTTGGTGACGAGCGGAAACGAGGATCCCTTCACGCGCGAGAAGAGCAGCGCGGGTCCGCCGCGCTCGATCACGCGCCGATGCACCTCTGCCACCTCCAGGTGCGGATCTACCTCGGCAGTGACCTCGACGATCTCTTGCTCCCGGCGCAGCACCGCGAGGAACTCCTGCAGCGACCCGATCCCTCTCGCCCTTGGCATGATCATGGCCTCCACCGCGCGCCTTTCGGCATGCTGCTGCCAGCGCCGCATGCCGGAGAAACTGAACGGTTAAAAAGCTTCTTTTGCTCGGCGGTCATTCTGGCAGATGATAGAACAGTTTTAACGATTAGCCACCTCTCTGGAGCAGCCGATGCCACTCGTTACCAGCGCCCTCGATAGTGCCGGAATCGCCACCCTGACCCTGCACGACGAGGCCAACCTAAACGCCATGAGCGAGGAGATGGCTCGTGACTTTCGGGCCGCTACCGCCGCTCTTAAAGCGGAGCCCCGGCTGCGGGCCGTCATCATCACCGGCGCTGGCAAGGCCTTCTCGGCTGGCGGCCACTTGGCGATGCTGGACGCCAAGCGAGGCCTCACGGCAGAGCAGAACCGCACACAAATGATGGAGTTCTATCGCTCGTTCCTCGACGTGCTCGGCCTTCAGGTTCCGCTCATCGCGGCGCTCCACGGGGCTGCGGTCGGCGCGGGGCTGTGCCTGGCGTGTGCCTGCGACATCCGCATTGCGAGCAGGGATACCAAGCTGGGCTTCACCTTCCTGAAGCTTGGGCTTCACCCCGGCATGGGGGGCACATTCTTCGTTCCTCGCATCGTAGGCTCCAGCATCGCTACTGAGCTGCTCGTGACAGGACGAATCATCGCCGCAGACGAGGCGCTCCGCATCGGGCTGGTTTCCAAGGTGTGCGAGGGGGATTCCTTGATGAGTGAAGCCTCTTGGGTGGCCAAAGAGATCCTCTCGTGCGGTCCCCTCGCCACTCGGCAGCTCATCGAGACGCTGCGCCCTGATCCCGCTCAGCTGCAGCAGGCCCTATCACGCGAGGCCCTTTGCCAGAGCGTGAACTATGGCAGCCAGGAATTCGCGGAGGGCCTCGCAGCGGTAAAGGAGAAGCGGTTACCCTCTTTCGCGCAGGGCTAAAAAAGCCCCAACGCCCACCAGGGCCACGTGCGCCAAGGAAAACCACGCTCCAGGCCAGTTGTTCGTCTCTCTCGCTGTAGAGAAGAGCTTTAAGGCACACGCGAATGTTACGAACAGCACGACAGCTGCGATGTTGCGGTTTTGCTGCGTGGCCCTCTCAGGAGTCATGCCGGTGACAATAGCTGTTGCGGCAAAAAATCTCTACGCGCCAACGACAACGGTTCCAAACAGGCCGCCGTCTTTCGGAAGAGCGCCCTCTCTAGCGGAGGAGGCTGAGACGCTCCTGAATCGCCTCAGGGTTGCCTTCGTACTGCCTAAGGCTCTCCTGCAGCGAACTTGGGTCAAGGTCGAGGTGGAGCGCGACCCAGGCGAAGCTGAAGGGGCGCTTAGGAGTAATCTTGCCGAACAGCCACTGCCGGGCGCTCCGGACAACGTGCCTCTCACAGTGGGCCGTTCCAAAGGCGTCACAGATCGCTCGTGCAAGGACTGCCGCAAGAAGGTTTCTCTCCGGTTTTACGGGGGAAGATGCCTCAGCCTCGTCCTCTGGCATGAACTTGTTCGCAGAATTACTCATACGGTGTAACGCTCTCCAGTCTTCTTACAGCTAGTTAGGGATTGTATTGGGTTGGAACAGCACTCGAAACGAGTCGGTTTGTGTGGATGGAATCGAGAGAAACAACTTCCAGAGAACTGGCACCGAGAGTAACGACCATTAAGAGCCCCTCCTCTGCGGGAGACTGGTAGAATGACCGAGGTCACTACCCCTCCCAAAACGCACCCTCAAAACCTGGTTTCCCGGCTGAGAAAGTACCGGCGCAAGTACCCGCGCTCGCTCACGAATCCAGGTCGGGAAGGTATACTGGTTGGAATCTAACGTCAATAGTGTTTTTAAGTTACTTTAAGTAAGACGTCGTTCTATTACGCGCTGTGGCGCCTCGCCGCTCGTTTGACATTTTTCCCCCTCAGGGATACCCTCCAGCGCTCTAAAAGTTCGAGGAGTTCTCATGAATTCGGGTGTCAGCAAGAAGAAGCTTTTTATCAGCAATCTCGATTTCGAGGTTAACAGCGACCAGCTCCGTGGCCTCTTTGAGGAGATCGGCGGTTGCATCAGTGTAGTCGTGGCTTCTGACCGCGAGACGAAGCGCTCAAAGGGCTTCGCGTTCGTTGAGATGGATTCTGAGGATGATGCCAAGAAGGCGATCGAGACCCTCAACAACCGTGTCGTCAACGGGCGGCCGATGAAGGTGTGCGAGGATCGCGGCAAGAATGCCGGTCCCTCGGCCGGTGGCGGAGAGGGTGGCGAGGGTGGACAGCGCCGCTTCGAGCCGCTCCCCTCGATCCAGCGCATGCAGCTCTTCAAGCGCCGCCGCAAGCTGGACCCCTTCACGGAGGACCCAACCAAGTCGATCGACTACAAGGATGTGATGATGCTCTCAAAGTTTGTCAGCGAGCGTGGTCGCATCCTGTCTCGCCGGCTCACCGGTCTCACTGCGTACAACCAGCGCAAGGTGTCGAAGGCGATTAAGCGCGCCCAGAGCCTCGGGCTGATGGCCTACACGTCGATTCAGGGCGACTAATACGGTCGCTCGGGATCGGAGCTTGAGGAGAAAGCCGGCCTTTGTGCCGGCTTTTTTATGTGTGGCCGGGCGCATGCTGCCCCCCTCAACAGCCGGTAGGCAACCGCTCGCGTAATCGCCGATCTAGCCTAGCGCCTGCCGCATGGCGTACTGGGAATAGAGCCCGTTGCCCTTCATGAGCTCTTCGTGGGTCCCCTGCTCGAATATCCTCCCCTCGTTAAGCACGACGATAGAGCTTGCGTGACGAACGGTGGAGAGCCGATGGGAGATGACCAGCTGCGTGCATCCGGGGATGGCGGCCCTGATGGCGCGAAAGACCTGGGCCTCAGTATGGCTATCGAGTCCTGATGTCGCCTCATCCAGGATGAGCAGGCCCGGCCTTCGCAGCAGGGCGCGCGCAATCGCCAGCCGCTGTTTCTGCCCACCGCTTAGCTGTGCTCCCCGCTCTCCGAGCACCGTGTCGAAGCCCTGCGGCAGGGCATCAACAAAATCGAGGAATCCCCACGAGCGAACGAGCCTCTCGACCTCTGTCCTGGGGGCCTCGCTGTTGCCGAACACCAGGTTTTCGTACGCCGAAAAGCCGAAGATGCAAGGCTCCTGGGGAACCCACGCAACGGAGTCCCTGATGCGCTCCCCCTCCTCCATCACCAAGGGCATCCCGTTAACGAGGATGCGCCCTGCCGTGGGGGGATAAAACGTAAGGAGCAGCTGAGCCAGCGAGCTTTTTCCGGACCCCGATGGGCCCACCAGCCCGGTGGCGCGACCCGCCGGGATGTCGAATGAGAGGTTCTCAAGCACGAGCGCTTCCCGGCCCGGGTACGAGAACGAAACGTTCTCTAGCGTCACCCCTACTGGGGCCTCTTCCCGCTCGGGATCCATCCGGCGCGCGGCCCTCACAGGGGCGCCGAGCAGGCCAAACACCCGCTCGAGCCCGCCGATGCCCTGAAGCAGCTCCGCGTAGGCATTAACGAGAAATGAAAAGGAGACAGCAACGATTGCGCCGTACAGGCCAAAGGCCGCCAGGTCATTCAACGGAAGCTGCTGAGAGATCACCAGGTGGATGCCGTACCACTGGACGAGAAGGAGCAGCAGGTTAAGGAGCAGGCTTGCGCCCGAGGAGAAACTTGCGCTGATCCGCACGCGGTGCTGGCCCCGCGCAAACACTTCGCTGTTCACGGCCAGAAAGCTCGCGCCGGCCTCATGCTCGGCGCCCAAAGACTTCACCACCTTCGCGCCCGAGAAGCACTCCGCGGCAAAGCCGGTGAGGCGCGCGAGCGCAGCCTGGTAGGCTCGGGAAGCCGCCTTGAGGCTCTTGGCAAAGAGCGTTGAAACGACAACGATGCATAGGACGCTTGAAACGATGGCCAGCGTCATGCGCCACGACATCCACGCCATGAGGACGATGCCCGCGACGACCTGCAGCCCATACCGCAAAAGAACCGAGAGCTTGACGGCAACGACGTCCTGCACCAGTCCCGCATCGGAATTGATCCGCGACACGAGCTCCCCCGGCCTGCTTTGGTCGAAGAAGCTAGCCTCGCGGCAAAGGATCGCCCGAAAGAGCTGTCCCCGGAGATCCGCAACAACCCTCTGCCCAACCTCCCCAAACAGGTATGACCGCAGGAAGAACGCCACCCCCTGAACCACGCACAGGGCCGCCACAACGGCCGTCATGAGGCCCACGTGCTCAAGCACCCAGGGGAAATTAGCCGGCTCGAGCGCACGTCGCACCACCTCGGGGAACACAAGGTTAATGCCGCTTCCGATGAGCAGCGCCAAGAGTCCCGCGCAGAAGCGCCCCCGGTAGGGGGCAAGCAGCGCCAGAATCGTTCCCATGGCTCCAAGCCACCGGGTGAGCGAGGGCTGCGGGCCCACCCCGGCAGAACGGCTTTTTAGGGGATCGGGCATTGCTGGTATTTGGTGTAATGTCATTGAGAGAGCCGGACGATACCTTATACAAGGATCACCGGTCAAAAGAGCTGTGATGATGAACAAGCCAACGCAAGCCCCAGTGGCAGACGGTGCGCTCAAGGCGGAGATAGCCCGGGTGCGCAACCTGCCGGCAGTGGCTGCCGCGCTAGACCTGCTGGCACGCAATCTCCCCCCATACCTGAGCTACCACGCCAAGAGCCACACAGAGGACGTCCTCAATGAAGCCGTGCGCTTTGCGGTGATGGACCAGCTCACACAGCGGGAGGTGGAGCTGCTGGCGATAGCTGCAGCGTTTCACGATGCGGGCTTCACCAAGACGCCAATTGCCAATGAGTCAATCGGGGCGGAGCTCGCGCGCCGCTGCCTCATGCAGATCGGGGGCTACTCACCGTCCGAGATTGCGCTCATCGAGCAGATGATCCTCGACACGGCGCTCGTTGAACTGCCGAATGGGCCCCAGCAGGTGCCCTCCACCAACCTCTCCCGCTACCTGCTCGATGCTGACCTGAGCAACCTGGGGCGTGAAGACTTCTTTGACAAGGGAGAGCTGCAGCGCAAGGAGCTCAACCTTGATGAGGAGCACTTCCGCAAGCGCTCCCTGCAGCTTCTGTCGGCCCACCGTTGGTTTACGGATGCGGCGCGGGCGCTGCGGCAGAAGAAGAAGCAGGCAAACCTGCTGCTGCTCAAGTCAATGGTGTCCCCTGCCCCCGATGGCCCGACGCTAAGCTTTGACCGGGTCGGCTTTCTCGCCAAGCTGCCCCTGCTGCTCAACGCGAGCCTCGACAGCCGCAAGGTGATTAAGGCCTCCCTCAACGAGCTCAAGACCCGCCTCGGAGCTGAGGCTGCCACGATCTTCCTGTTCGACCACCAGGACAACTCGCTCTGCTTTTGGGCGATGCACGGCCCTCGTAACGAGAGCCTAGAGCGGGCCAAGATCGCCGCAAACAAGGGGTGCGTCGGGTGGGTGCTTGAGCACCAGGCCTCCCTAATTGTCAACGACGTAGCGAGCGATTCCCGGTTCTTTCCCGAGGTAGACCAAGCGTCGGGCTTCACAACCCGCAACCTGATGTGTGCCCCGCTCACGGTCCGCATGGCAGACAGGATCGGGGCTGTCGAGGTGCTCAACAAGCTGCCGGGAGACTTCTCGACTGAGGATCTCGAGTTCCTGGAGGAATTTGCGGGGCAGATTTCGCTCGCGATCGAAAATGCCAGGCTGCACGAGTCGGTCAGGGACCACAACCGGCAGCTCGAGCTGCTCGACCAGCGCAAGAATGAGCTCATGAGCCTCATCGTTCGCAAATTCCGCCTGCCGATGCAGCTCATCGGCGGCTCTGCCGCCGAGCTAGAAAAGTCCCCGCTGGCTGACCCTGCCTTACGTGAGCGGATGCAGCGCGATATTCAGGACGGAGTTGACCGTCTCTCGCTCCTCATTGCAGGGATACGCAGCCTCTCCATCACCAGCGACGAGTTCCTCTCTGCTAACCGCTCCGAAACCGCTGTCGCACCACTAGTAGAGGGCGTCGTCAGGACCTTCCAGCGTCGGGCGCGGGATCGTGGCGTGTCGCTAGAGCAGGCCGTGGCCACCGACGCGTCTACAGTGTATGGCGATGAGGAGCTGCTCACGCTTGCGCTTAGCCACCTCGTCTCAAACGCTCTTGATAACACCCCTTCAGGGGGGCGGATTCAGCTCAAGGCCTACCGAAATGGCGAGCTGATATGCTTTGAGGTGCACGACACCGGCATCGGCATCTCTCTTGAGCACCAGGCGCTCATCTTTGAACGGTTCTACCGCCTCACCCGGACCGAAACTGGAGGCACGACAGAGCCGGAAGCGGGACATGGGCTGGGACTTCCGACCGTGCAGGCGATACTGCGCGCACACGGGTCGAAGTGCTCGGTGTCGAGCAGCCCCGGCAAGGGAAGCACCTTCTCGTTTGCGCTCGCAAGCGATCGTCTCTCTTAGCTTTGGACGCTGTGCGGCGTTGTGGACTTCTTGGTGGTGGAATCGCTGACCTTCTTAACAGCTGAGTACATCGGGAATCCCCCCATCTGGTAGTTGTACTCCGGGTCAACCACCGTGCAGCCAGAGAGCATCGAGATTCCAACGAGAGCGAATGTGGCGATCATCACTTGGCGCATACATCCTCCAAGGCGACAGGGCTAGGCGCAAACTCCCCTGTTTTATGGGGTGTTTTTGGCACAGTGTGCAAAAAATAAGCAACTGCCCGCAACGATTGGTAATTTTAGCCGCTGCAGCCGCAGAGCGCCTAAGGGCACTTAATGGCGTTCTCGCAACCAGGCCTCGTAGTCCGGGAACCCGTGCTGCTCCAATAGGCGCTGCTCCACTCCGTGCTGAACCGCTTCTACAAAGCGTTGTGAGGATATGTGCGAACGCAGCTTGGCGAGCGCCTCCTCGACATCCCGGCGCAACCCAGCTACGTCTGCCGGCGAAGCTGTCGCGAGGATCGTATCGAGAGCCCCCTTGCGCTCGGTCAGGTAGGCAACCTCCAGGTTCAGGGAGTCCATCTTGCGCCTGCTCTTGGCAGCCTCGTCTCGTGCACGCTGCGCCTCGCTGTTGGGGGAGCTGAACGTTAGGGGCTCTTGCTGGTGCGGGGAGCGGCTACCCCCCTTCTCTCCCGGCAGCGTAAACTCAAACGGCCTCTCTACCGCGCGGTAGAGAAATCCTTGCGGGTTCCTGCTCACGAGGTGGCTCGAAGAGCTCACCAGCTTGTCGAAGTGCGCAACGATGGCCTGCATCCGCGCCAAGGACTGCTCTCCCTGCCCTTCCACTAAGCGCCGCGCCTGCTTCTCTGCCAACCCCCGCGCCACGAGCTGCTGGGCGAGATCCTCGCTCGTCCCCCCGAACTTCTGCCGCACGGCACCGCTTTCAGTGCCCCTGGCTCCTGAGGCGCTAGCGGCGCCTCCGTGCGCCGCTGCCGACGGCTGCCCATTGGCGATGGTTTTGCGCGGAGCGTGGGCTGCAACGAGCACTACCTCGGTGGACTTGCCCTTCCCGATAAACTCGTAATCGCTCAAGGTGCCCTTCTCTTTCAGCTCCTCAAGCGCCGGCTCAAGCTGCTGCCGGAGCGAGCTCGCGTACACGTAGTTCCTCGATATTCCGATCTTCTCGTGCGCCAGCACGAAGAGGTTTATCTGGATTCGGGAGCGATACCAGAAGTGCTTGTCGAGGTAGCGGTAGAGGCGCTTGGTCACGGCGCTCTGCAAATCGAGGTAGAATTCAAGATCGAGCTTCTTGATGAAGCCGACCTGGAATGACTTGAAGAGCACCTCGCTCCAGGTGAAGAAGCTCGGATGGGTATCCCGCCCATCGTTTATCTCGTAGGCATCAATGATGCCGAAATTGCGGGTGCTATGGAGCTTCGTCTCGTTGTCGTAAAATGCGTTGGTAGCCTTAATTCGCACGCCGCTCAGCCGATCGAGAGCATTCTGGAGGCGCGAGTAGCTCCGTCCCTCTGTAGTCCAGCGCAGAATCTTGAGCAGCTCATACCGCGTGAAGTGCACTTTGCGGCTGCGCAGGCCGTCATCCGCTGTGAGCTTGAGCAGTCCCAGCAGCACCTCATCATCGGATGAGGTCGGCAATCCAAATTTGTCTGCCCCGGTGATGATCCACTTGCGGTTTAGAGGTTCCCCATTCTTGCCCTTCACTACGTCGCTGAATTCGAGCGTCTTAACCGATGGATCCGCCCGCTTTGAGAGCACCGTGAGGGGGAACTCGGCCAAATTCATCTCGTCGCGAGATACCTTGATCGGGAGGGGGATCGGCGAGGATCCGTGAGCGCTGCCCGCTACCGGGGGCGCTTCTGACGGAATCGCCTCTCTACCAGCGGCGTTCCCAGTTTCGATTTCAAGTGTGGCTGGCTGAATCATGCGCTACACTGACGGCGTTGTTGGTTTGACTGCGTAACCCCACCTGCAAAAACTTGCTTGGAGGCGATGTTGCTCGGGGACGCGGCTTGCGCCGGCGGCAAAGTGGCTTGCATTGCGACTACAGGAGCCGTTCGCCATCGCACTGCTGGGGTGCGAGGCTCGCAGCACTGCCCATCGAGTCGTGGTCCTGCTCCCGTGTTCACCTGGCTCCCGCGCTCACTTTGCCCCCTGCCCTGCTTGGAGATCTGCTTTCCACATCTCCCGATCAAAAGCGACGAGACCATAGCTTAGTTTTAGTTAGTTAAACAATCTTTTCTAGATGACATGTTACTAGATGAGCGGCGAAAAACCACAATTAAACGAAGCCGTTAGTGTAAATTATTTATTTCACATCACGAGCGAATTTGCTCCCGATCACGATACCCACTTATCTAGTTTCTCGATTACATGATTGTCAGTTCACGAGGCTTTGCTGGCGGACACACGATACAGTGAGCGTCGAATCACGAGCTCCCTTACCTCAAAGCCCGAATCAACTCGCAAAGCCGGCCTTCGAAGCAGGACCAGCTATGAGGTATCGTGAATTGAGGACTAGTAGGTGGGGAGAAAAGCTTACTTCAGCGCACGATAGTCAGGCGGCGCAAGGCGCAGTGGCGCGAAGTTTAGGGGCGCGCGATTTTTCGCATCGTGTATTGAGTTAAGAGTGGATTTTGGTAGAGAACTTTGCGAGATTCCTTATCTCGATTCACGATTCTTGAGGTGGTGTGTGGGCACAGTAATCAGCGTAGTAAATCAGAAGGGCGGGGTAGGGAAGACTACCACGACGGTAAACCTCGGAGCTGCCATTGCAGAGCGGGGCAAGAAGGTCCTCCTGATAGACATCGATGCGCAAAGCAACCTGACGACCCACCTCGGTCTCGGCTTAAAGGAGGACCCCCAGGACCTGCAGGACGTACCGAGGCAAGTGCCGGAGTGGACCATTTACGACGTCCTCAAAGGCTCAAAAAGGCTGCAAGATGTTGTAATTAAGCGTTCTGCCACCCTTGATGTTGTGCCATCGAGCCTACTCCTTAGTGCGGCCGACCTGGAGTTGGGTGGTATGGTAGGTCGAGAGCTTCTTCTCAAGCGGGCCATTGAGAAGGTTAAGGATAGCTATGACGTCATACTTATAGACTGTCCACCGACCCTAGGACTCTTATCGCTTAACGCCCTGGCGGCGGTAGACAAGGTGATCGTGCCGGTTCAGAGTGAGTACCTTGCTCTACACGGCGTTAGGCAACTGCTTGATACCATTGATCAAGTTAGGGGTATCTACAATCCAAGCTTAATTGTTGGCGGTGTTCTTATCTGCTTACACGATAGCCGCAAGAGGCTAGCAAGGGCGGTTGCCGATACGATTCGCGCTTACTTTGGACAGCTGGTGTTTACAACGGTTATCCGTGAGAATGTAGCGCTCGCCGAAGCTCCAGCCAAAGGGCAGACCATCTTTGAGTACATGCCAAAGTCGAGTGGAGCCGAGGATTACACGGCGCTAGCTGAGGAGGTTCTGTATGTCAAAGCGTAGTTTCTCATTCGCAAACAACCCGCTTATGGCTGGCCCGGCGCTCGATGAGCGTTCGCGGGGAGGTATCCCATACCGTGAGATTCCGCTATCAGCCATCGAGCCAGACCCCCATCAGCCGCGCCAAAACTTCGATGAGGAGAAGCTACGAGAGCTTGCCGATTCGATTAAGTTGTATGGGGTGTTGAGCCCAATACTTGTCCGTGCTGGCCAGCTACCGGGGCGCTACACGGTTATCTCCGGAGAGCGACGGTTTCGGGCAGCTCACCTTGCCGGGCTCTCATCTATCCCTGCGATCGTTAACCAGGGAGAGGACGCTGACGGGCGTACGCTCGCTATACAGCTCGTGGAGAACCTGCAGCGGGACGACCTGACGCCGATAGAGCGCGCGCACGCCATTGGCGCTTTGCGGGATGCCCATAGCCTGAGCATCAGAGATATCGCGGATAAGCTCAGCATTTCAAAGAGCGCTGTGCAGCGAAGCCTGGAGATACTCCAGCTACCGCACGACCTACTCAACGCGCTGAAACAGGGGGCTGCTGAGTCGAAGGTACTGCTGCTGGCAAAGATTGAGGATGAGGCGATCAGGGCAACGTATCTCAAGGATCTCGATCTGCTCACTCGGGCACAGCTTGAGCAGAACCTCTCATCGAAGGCGACTGACAATGATGATGTCGCGTCGACCCCGAAGGCTCTTAATGCGGAAGACCTCCGTATTTCAGACGAGATTCAGCGTGCCTTGGGGATGAAGGTAAAACTGTCACGACCAAACGTAGGCGCAGAGAACGGACGTATCACCGTTGAGTTCTACACTGATGGTGACCTTCAGATACTATTCCGGAAGCTGATAGCCGATTAGGGTGTCCCACGGTGGGACAGAACTGTAAAAGCTCGTGATTTGACATCTAGTCGGGGGCGGGCTCGCTGTCCCACGGTGGGACAGTGAATAGAGTAAGGTCAGGACTCGAATATTTATCTAAGCTTACCCCGTGGAACGGTCGGGGTGGGTTCGCCCTGCAGTACATTACGGCTGTTCTTAAACGTCTCGGCAATCCTCAGGATGCGATTCCAACTGTCCATATCGCGGGGACTAACGGAAAGGGCTCAGTAACGTCCGCAACAGCCTCAATTCTCGGAGCAGCTGGTTATCGTGTTGGCATGAACGTATCGCCACATCTTCAGGTGATTAATGAACGTCTGGTTATAGATGGACTCCCCGTTTCAGATGATTTTTTAGGGGAGTTCGCCTATGCGATTAAGAGCGCAGCGTCCAGGGAGGTTGTCGAGCTCTCTTTTCATGAGGCGGTCACAGCCATCGCATTTCTGGGCTTTCTAGAGTCGGGAGTTGAATGGTCAGTAATAGAGGTCGGTTTAGGAGGTCGGCTCGATGCTTCTAATGTCATTTCACGACCAGCAGCAACCGCAATCGTGACGATAGACTATGATCACCAAGCGATATTGGGCGAAACGCTCGCTAAGATAGCGGCTGAAAAGGCGGGCATTATTAAGCCTGGTTCGCCCCTAATCACGGGTTTTTTACCGAGGGAGGCCGCTGAGGTCGTTGCTCGAAAGGCACAAGGGGTGCAGCTCTACAGGTTTGGGTCAGACTTTGGCTCGGCTCCTTGTCCGTCAGCAGGAAAGGCTTCATTCGGGTATTGGGATAAGGGCGTTGCTTCAGGAGTAGGGGACCTATTTCAGTTTAAGGCACCCCTTCCTGGATACCATCAGGGACACAACATGGCGGTTGCCGCAAAGCTCGGCCTTACGATGGGGTTATCTCCGGACGTGTGCAAAGCTGGTATAGAGGGAGTTTTCTGGCCTGGACGCCTTGAGCTCCTTGAGACTCAGAACCGGCGCATTGTGCTCGACTGCGCACACAACCCAGCGGGGATCGATGCATTTATTCAGTATCTGAGGCAGGAGGGCGCCTCAGGGATAGACCTAACTTTTGGAGTTCTCAACACAAAGAATTGGGTTGAGATGATAGCGGCCCTCAAACCTTGGGTTTCTACGTGGCGTCTGCTGCAACCGAGCTCAGAGCGGGCGCTACCGGCAGAGGACCTCAGGGAAGCGATCGGAGTATCGGGTTCTGAGGTAAGGGTGGTGAGCTACCGTGACGACTATGAGGGCTGCCTGCGGGATATCTTTCAGGAAAGCGATGGCAAGCCTGCCTTCGTAACCGGTTCGATGTATATGGTCGGAAAGCTACGCAGCATGCTATCAGTCCCGCAGCGGCGTCTCTGGCAGCGCAAAGAAAAATAACGACGTTTTATGAAAATGCAAGCGACAGAACTCTCCCTGGAGGGTGCTTTGGCGGCGATTCAGCAGGGGCTCAGCCTTTTGGCTCACAGCCTCTCACCCGACGCACAACGGTTGAGGGAGGCCGCTGGCTACGTGCTAGAGGGGGGAGGGAAGCACTTGAGGGCTCTCCTCACGGTCTCAGTGTGCCACGACCTCTCAAACGGGGCTGCTCCGCTGGCTGCTTCGCTGAAACCAGCAGTAGCTATCGAGGTGATACATGCTGCATCGCTTGTGCATGACGATCTGCCTGCCCTGGACAACGATGACATGCGCCGGGGCAAGCCCTCGTGCCACAAGGTGTTCGGCGAGGCCACGGCGATCCTGGTCGGGGACCTCCTGCTCGGAGCTGCTCTTGCGTCCCTTGAGTGCCCGGAGCTGACCCTGGACAAGCAGGCGCGACTCTCAGGGGTTCTCTCGTGCGCCTGGCGTGATCTCTGTGTGGGACAGCAGCTAGACCTGGAGTCTCCCCAGGATCCCGAGGTGCGGGAGCGCATGGTTGAGCTCAAGACCGGAACCCTTTTCGGGGCTGCGCTCGCATCGGGCGCTATCGTGGCTGGAGCAACCGACAACATCGTCCGTGCGCTCGCTGAATGGGGAGTCATGCTGGGGGTGCTCTTTCAGAAGCTCGATGATGTTGATGATGGCGAGCGCGCCGCCTCTGAGCTTGAGGTTATTCAAGGGGAGTGCAGGGAGGCGCTTGATCGCCTGCCCGGCATCTCGCACCGTAGCCTCAAGGCTACGCTGTCCGTGGCAGCAAGGGCTCTTAAGCTCTCACGGTAGGCGGAATACGGGATACGGCATGCCAGAAGAAAGGGTACCGCACAAAGCGAAAGAGGAGCTGCTGGCGGCAGTTCGTGAGGCAGGGGATCTGCTCCTGTCGCTCTGGCCCGGCGCACCTGGCAGCCCTGGCGAGCTTGAAGTTGCGCAGAAACGTGACGGGACCCTTGTGTCGAAGGCGGACCTGGCATCGAACGAAATCCTGATGCGCGCCCTGCACAAGCTCTTTCCCGGAGATGCGATCCTATCGGAAGAGGTCCATCCGGATCGGGGGATCCTTGCGGAGTCACCCCGTACATGGGTGATCGACCCCCTCGATGGCACCAAGTGCTTTCTCAACGGAGAGGACCAATTTTCGCTTTTGCTGGCGCTCTGCGAGCGCGGCGAGCCGGTTTTCGGTGTGCAGCTCTTTCCGGCGCGCAGCCAGCTGGTTGTTGCAGAAAAGGGGAGGGGAGCGAGGGTAAATGGCGCGGTGATGCAAGTTTCTGGGGAGAGTCAGTCGCGTCGATCTCACGTGTACCTGCGTAACTTCGAGGGTCGCCGCCCCGAGCTCGCCAGCCCGATGATGGACTCAGGGCAGGCTTTTTTTAGGGTCGCAACGGGGGCTCTGGATGGCGCGGTGATCCGCATGAACACCCTCGGCGAGTGGGATATCGCAGCGCCGATTGTGGCCATTCAGGAGGCCGGTGGCAGGGTCTCGGATGAGGGGGGCCGAGAAGTAAAATGCGGCCTAGGAACCCTGAATATTCAATATCTTATAGCTTCAAACGGGCTCAACCATTCAGAGTTGCTGAGCCTTATCCCGTAAAGCCTGCATCTTATTGCATTGTCAGGGTACCTTTCGGGTGCCCAGGGCATTTTTCGCTCATGTTCTAAAGGAGGTTAGCCGACTGGTTAACTCATAAGGACACTCAGAGAGCGAGTGAAACGGTATGGGAATTACGTACACGGAAGAACAGAAGGCCCTCATCACCGCAGCTAGGACTGGGGACGATGCATCTATACAGGGCTTTATCGACCGAGGGCTAAATGTCGACTGCGAGCTTAAGTACAGCTCCAGTGCCCTCATGATCGCGGCTTCGCGCGGCAAGGAGTCTACCGTCCGCCTTCTCGTTAAGGCCGGGGCAAAGGTAAACCGCCGCAATAAGTTTGGCGGATCAGCGCTGCTTGAAGCGTGTGAGAGGGGGCACCACGGCACCATTCGCGCGCTCGTGGAGCTTGGGGCGGACGTGAACATGCCGCACAACAACGGCAACACCGCGTTGCTGTCAGCGGCGATGCGCCGCGACATCAAGACGGTGCGGCTGCTCCTTGAGCTGGGCGCTGACCGGGAGATTAAGAATTTCGATGGCTGGAGCGGCAAGACGTGGGCCGAGGCCGAGACGGATCCGGCGCTACGGGAGGTGTTCGGCCTCACAAAGGTCACCGCCCAAGAGCAGCGCGCAAAAGCCGAGGCAGCAGAAGAGGGGCAGGAAGCCCCGAAGAAGGCAACGAAGGTTATGGTTAACGACGCTTTTTGGACAGTATTTATGCGGGCAGCCGCGATGGGAGACTTGGCAACAGTTCGGCGCCTCGCCGATGACGGCGTTGAGGTGAACGGCCAGAGCCCGAACGGAACTACGGCGCTCATGGCGGCGGTCAAGAACGGGCACGCGGCGATAGCGCTTGAGCTCATAGAGCTCGGCGCAGACCACACGATCCAGGACGAGGAGGGGCTCGACGCCGTTGAATGGGCCGAGCGCAAGGGCCAACAGGCCTTTATTGAGGCGCTCAAGGCGCGTGGCCTCCCCCTCACGGAATTCGATTCCTAAGATATCTGCCGCCCAGGCGGCTTGCGTTTCACGTCTGTACTGAGGGTCGCCAAGCGAGCTACAGTTTCGTTTGGGCTGCCGAAGCACCGAGGAGACAAGACCATGAGCTTTATTGCCACCTTCGTAGATTGGTTCCTGCACATAGATAAGCACCTCACCGAGGTGGCGCAGCAGTACGGCGCCTGGGCTTACGGGATTCTCTTCGTGATAGTGTTCTGCGAGACCGGCTTAGTGGTAACTCCATTCCTGCCGGGGGACTCGCTGCTCTTTGCTGCGGGGGCCTTGGCGACGAAGGGAGCCTTTGACGTTAATGTGCTGGCTATCCTGCTCTTTGTCGCGGCAGTCATCGGCGACGCAGTGAACTACGCGATCGGGCGCAAGATCGGCGTGGCGGTGTTTGACAAGAAGGACTCCAAGATCTTCAAGCGCCAGTACCTGGACCGAACCCACAAGTTCTTTGAGAAGTACGGCAACAAGACGATCGTGCTTGCCCGTTTCGTGCCTATCGTAAGGACCTTCGCCCCGTTTCTGGCTGGGGTAGGCACGATGTCCTACGCCAAGTTCGCCGTGTACAACGTGACAGGGGCACTCTTGTGGGTTGGCAGCTTCACGTACGCCGGGTATTTCTTCGGCTCCTTTCCCTTCGTTGAAAAGAATTTCAAGCTCGTCATTCTGGCGATCATCATCATCTCAATCATGCCGGCTGTAATCGAGGTCATCCGTGCCCGGCGTGAGGCGCGCGCCTAGAGGCTAGTTGCCAGGACCTGCCAGGAGAGCAGCCTCCTAAAAGCTTTTGCCGGTTCCCGCCATCCTGGCAGGGCGCTATGCTTGCGCAGCAACGCCATGAAACGAGCCTTAGCCCCAATCGCATTGCTGCTGATCGTTGGCGGTTACCTCTCGCTCCTGAAGGAGCAGCAGCAAAACTTTGCGGACGATCCGGGTGTTGGATGGCACCTAAAAACCGGCGAGCTTATTGCAGCCGCCCGCGAGGTGCCGCGGCAGGACCCCTTCCTGGCGCTGCCGCAAGGGGAGGCATTCGGGCTCAAGCCCGGTGAGCAGCGCCGGTGGGTGTGCGACCAGTGGCTCTCAGACCTCGCCTTCTTCGAGGCAAAGGAGGCAGGCGGATACCCCCTCGTGTGCGCGCTCCTGGGGGGAGCCTTTCTGGTGGCGTTCTTTGGCGTGGTGGCTCCGGCAGCCCTGAATAGAAGCGGCTCGGCGCTTCTAGCGCTCGCGTCAGCTGCCGCCGCCTTCAAGCTCTCGCAGGTGCACTTTATAATGCGCCCAACCGTGCTGGGCATCTGCCTCTTCGCGCTCGTGCACTGTGCGATCGGGAGCTTCCTCTCGGTTGAGGCGCCGAGCGTGCGCTCCGTGCTGCGATCCTCCCTAGTGTTCGCGGCGCTCTTTCTTCTGTGGGCAAATATCCATCCCTCCTTCGTGCAGGGGCTTCTCCTGCTGCTCCTTGCCTTTCCGGCCTCCCTGCTCGAGGGGCGCCTCACCCGGCGCCGTTTTTTTGGCCTCTCAGCGCTCCTCTGCACGAGCGTGGCTGCTACTCTCTGCAATCCACAAGGCGCAGGGCTCCACCGGAGCATCGTATCCCTTGCCCTCGATCCATACCTGATGCGCCTCAACAATGAGTGGCGCCCGCTGGTTGAACGCGCAAATATTTTTGGTGTCGCGGGGGCCCTCTTCCTCTTTCTTTGCGTGGTCCCGCTTCCGCTCTCCATGGCCCTCCGCAAGCGCATGCCCGTTGGATGGATGTATGACCTTCTAAGCTCGGCGCTCTTTTCGTTGCAGGCGATACAGATGGTCCGTTGCCTCCCATATGCGGCGATCGCTTCAGCACCGCTGGCTGCAAGCGCCTATCGGCAGCTCCTCGCGGGCATCGCCTTGCCAAGCAGCTTCGGCCTAACGCGGCGGTTTGTGGCGGAGCTGGAGCGGCTGGAGGGGCGGTCGCCCAGATGGGCGGGTGTTGCCCTCGTGGTGGGGCTACTAGGGGTCCTCTCGTCACACAGGACGCTTGCAGCAGCTGGGCCTCATGTGAGCCCGTTTGTGGCAGAGGCGCTAAGCCACATTAAAGGGGATCCGGTGCCGGGGGCGGTACTTGCCTCCCCAGACCTAGGGGGGCGCATTACGGCAGCTCTTTATCCGCAGCATCGCGCCGTTCTAGATGATCGAAACACGATGCTTGGCGCCGACATCTACCGGTCGTTCTTTGGCAGCATGCGCTCCCTGGAGGCCTTGCGGCAGCTGTGCAGCGTATTCGGGGTTCACTACGTGATCTTTGCTCCCCGTGACACGGTGCAGGGAGAGGCGATTGCAAGTGGTCTCTGCGCGTCTGTTCTCGAGATGCCCGAGGGGATCCTGTGCCGAGTCGCGCCACGGGCATGAAAAGCAAGCCATTGCCGGGACCCCTTAAATAAGACCGCTACAGCCGCGCCTAAGCGTTCAGCAGCGCGGCTGCTCCAGGCGCTACGTGCCGATTTCGGTGAGACCCTGGTCACGCCGGATGCCTTGTGCCTTGGCTAGATGCCCAAGAAGAGGTGTCTTATTGGGACGTAGCACCGTATACTAAAGTCATGGGCCGCCCTAACATCAGACCCTTCCTGCCCTTCAGAAAGGCTGCCTTTGCGGCGAGCCATGCGGTAGTTTTGGCCGCCGCGGCACTGCTGCTCCCCGCGTTCGTGCCCGCAACGGTTGTTGCTGAGGAGAGAAGCTCGTACATCGTGCAGCTCGTGCAGAATGAGAGATTCCCGAATGCGGCCGGCCACGACGACAGCGAGCTCGGGCTGCCTGCCGGGAGCGTAACCTCGAGGCGGCCCAGGAGCCGCGTGCTCTCAGCGCTGCTCACCCGCGAGCAAGCGGAGCAGCTGCAGAGGGATCCCAGGGTGGAGTCGGTTGAGCCCAACCACGAGGTTTCACTTTCCTACACCCCTAATGATGCCCGATTGCTAGAGCTCATTGGGCTCATCGGGGCCAAGGGAATTCGGGCAGCAGAGGCGTGGGACATCACGCAGGGCTCCGCCGACCAAGTAATCGCGGTAATCGACACGGGGCTCGACTACAATCATCCAGACCTTGTCGGCAACATCTGGACGAACCCAGGGGAGGTGCCGGCCAACGGAATCGATGATGATAAAAACGGGGTGGTTGACGATGTGCGCGGGTATGACTTCACCGGGGAGGACAACGATGTCATGGATGGCTTCGGCCACGGCACCCACGTTGCAGGCATCATCGCGGCGACTGGAGACAACGCAGCGGGAGTTGTAGGCGTCTCATGGCGCTCAAAGATCCTGCCGGTGAAGGCGATGGGCGACAGCGGCTTCGGCAGCTACTACGACATTCTGCAGTCGATCGATTATGTGGTGGACATGAAGCGTGCGGGGGCGCCGATCCGGGCTGTAAACCTCTCAATAGGGGGGCTGCAGTACTCCAACGCCTGGTACCGTGCCTTGCAGCGGGCCCGGGAGGCTGACCTGATCGTGATTGCGGCAGCCGGCAATGCAGGGGAGAACAGCGATCGGTCGCCGCAGTACCCTGCGGCTTTCGACCTGCCGAACATCATCAGCGTGGCCGCAGTATCTAGCGAGGGAGCGCTGGCATCCTTCTCCAATTACGGCAAGGAGTCTGTCGACCTCGGCGCCCCAGGAGTCGGGATCTTGAGCACCTACCCGCTGGCTTCATCGAGTGGCGCCTATGTGACCAAGAGCGGCACCTCGATGGCATCCCCCCACGTGGCGGGTATCGCGGCGCTTATTGCAGCAGCTAATCCGGATATCACCGCGCGGCAGGTTCGATCCTTAATCCTCGGCACCACGAGGCCGTTGAGGGCCCTTGCGGGCCGCACCTCACGGGGAGGCCTGGCAGACGCAGGTGCTGCTGTCGAGAAGTCCGTGTCAATGAGCAGGAAGCTTGAGGTCTACGGGCGCGTTCGAAGGGGACCTCTCGGAGTCCCTGGCGTTACCGTTCGGGCTCGGCCGGTTAGCGGCACACAGGGCAGCCGCCAGAGCGTCTCAGGCAGCGACGGCTCCTTCCTCATCACAGGCCTTGCTCCTGGGTCGTACGTGATCTCAGCGAACAAGGCGGGCACGCGCTTTGAGCGCCGAACGGTGCTGGTTTCAGTCACCAGCGACCATAAGCAGGGCTTCTCTGTCAGCCGCTAGGCGCTGCTTGTCGATCAGGTGTCTCCTCGACTAAGGTTGGCAGCACACCCCGCATGGAGCTTGATTCTACCACTACGGCCAGTCCGGATGACATCTTCGCCGAAGGGGGAGAGGGCATACCGCCTAATGTGTACCTCGGCACGAGCACCTGGGCCTTCCCCGGCTGGAAGGGGCTTGTGTACAAGCGCAACTACCGGAGCGAGAGGGACTTCACCCACAACAGCCTCGAAGAGTACGCGGCGATATCCTGGTTTCGCACGGTGTGTATCGATAGCCTCTTTTACACGCCCCCTAAGCCCGAGACGATGGCCCGGTACGCCAGCCAAGTCCCGGAGCACTTCCGGTGGGTCTCAAAGGTGTGGGAGCGGCTCACTATCATTCGCTACCCGAAGCACCCCCGCTACGGGGCCTTAGCCGGCCAGTCCAATCCTGACTTCCTCAACGTGGAGCTTTTTAAGGAGCGCATCCTTTCGGCATACCAAAGCTCGGCAGTCACGTCGCGGACGGGGCCCTTCATCTTTCAATTCGCGCCCTTCTCGCAAACAGCCATGGCGTATGAAGAGTTTGTCAGTCGCCTGGCCGACTTTCTGCAGAAGCTCCCCCGCGGCCTCCAGTACGGGGTCGAGGTGCGAAACCGTGAGCTGCTCGCCAAAAACTACTTCCAGGCGCTTAACGAGAGCGGCGCAACGCACGTGTTCAACCACTGGAACACCATGGCAAGCCTGAGAGAGCAGATGGTTAGTGCCGCTGAAGCTGGCGGATTGACTGCGGATTTTTACGTTGCAAGACTGTTAACTCCACGTGGTGTGAGCTACGAGGGGGCTGCTAAGATGTTCGAGCCGTACGAGCAGGTGCGCAGGGCCAGCCCTGAGATGCGCGGCGACGTGCTCCGGCTGGTGAGGCGCGCGATAGCAACCGGAAAGAGAGTTTTTGTGACTGCGAACAACAAGGCTGAGGGCAACTCGCCCCTCACCATGATTACTATCGCAAAGCTTGTGGTCGCGGCGCAGGCGGCTGGAGAGAAGTAGACACGTATGCCCCACATCTATCCCTTTGCCGACTTCTGGCCCTTCTACATCCTCTTCTCGATTGGCGTTGGGGCTGTGCTCTTCATCTCGCTGCGGACCTTCAAGCCGGAGTCCCATGAGGTCTCGATTCGCGAGGCAACCGTGGCAGCGCTGAGCTGGTTCGGCTTTGCGCTTCTGTTCAACGTTCTGCTGTTCTTTTATACGCGGTGGCACTTAAGCGCGGAGCCCGCCCTGGCGATGGTGCTGGGCTCGACTCCCGACGAGTTGGCGCGCCGGACGTCGCTTGAGTTTCTCTCAGGGTACCTCGTCGAGAAGTCGCTGGCAGTTGACAACCTCTTCGTGTTTATCGTCATCTTTCGCTTCTTTTCGATAGCGCCCCAGTACCAGCACCGAGTGCTCTTCTACGGCCTCTTTGGCGCGATACTGCTGCGGGCGCTCTTTATCGCCACCGGCGCGGTAGTGATGGAGATCCCGTGGGTCATCGTCGTCTTTGGCCTCTTCCTCATTTGGCAGGGGATATCGGTGCTTCGCGGCAAGGAGCCTGAGATTCATCCCGAGAAAAATCGCGTCTTGAGGGCCCTAAACCGGCTGCTGCCGGTGTCCAAGCAGCTCGATGGCCAGAGGTTCTTCACAAGGGAGAGTGGCAAGCTGCTCGTCACTCCCCTGTTTCTGGCTCTCGTGTTCGTTGAGATCACCGACATTATGTTCGCGTTTGACTCTGTGCCGGCTATCTTTGGCCTCACGCGCGAGCCTCTCGTGGTGTTCACCTCAAACATTTTTGCAGTTATCGACCTAAGGGCCCTCTACTTCCTCCTGGCGGCGTTTGTTGCCCGCTTCCACTACCTCAGCACGGGGCTCTCGTTTGTGCTGATCTTCATCGGCTCGAAGATGGCCTTCCTCGACCCGCTGCTCGGCGAGGATGTGCCCACGGAGATCTCATTGCTCGTGGTGCTTGGAATTATCGTCGGCTCGATCCTTCTGTCGCTTGTGAAACCACCCGCAAAGGAGCGTGACGCAGCATGAATGGCATCGACATAGCAGCTGAGGACCTCTACGTTCTGTCGGCAGCAGCTGTTTTCTGGCTGCTCTGCTCCCGTCTCGTGCGGCACCTCAAGGAGCCCGCTGCTGATGCGGTGCGCATGTTGTCGAACGTGCTGGCGCCGCTGCTCGTGATCTTCTGGCTCTGCGACCAGGTTCTCAACATCAGCCGCGACTCGTTCGTGCTGAAGGCAGAGAGCACGGTGCTGGGCATCGTCGCCCTGTGGGCCTTTGCGCTCACCTGCAAGGCGCTCTACCTGCGCAATGCGGACGAGAACTCCTTCCGCGGCCGGACTCCCAGGCTGCTGCTCGGCATCTTCTCGCTGTTCTTCGTTGTCATTGGAGGCCTGTGCGTCTTCGCGGCCGTGTGGAAGAAGGACCTTTCGCCCCTCCTGACCACCTTCGGCGTCGGCTCGCTCGTCTTTGGGCTAGCGCTCCAGGACACGCTCGGGAACCTCTTTGCGGGGCTGGCGCTCGTGTTTGACCGACCATTCCAGGTGGGTGACTGGGTCCAGATCGGCGACGTCATTGGCCGGGTGAAACAGATTGACTGGCGCTCTGTGCGGGTGATCACGCGCGAGCTGAACGAAATCACCCTCCCGAACGTCACGCTGGGGAAGGAGCGAATTCTTAACTTCTCAAGCCCGAGCCCCTTGCACGGCATGCGCATCAACATCGGCTTCTCGTACGATGCCCCGCCTAACCTAGTGCGCCAGATGCTCACAGAGGTGGCCTTGGCAACGCCAGGTGTTGTGCCTGATCCCTACCCAGATATCCGCACCCATAACTACGGCGCATACACTATTGATTACGAGAGCTTCTTTTTTATCTCGGACTACGGCCCGCTCAACCGAATTCGCAGCGATTTTATGTCCCGCGTTTGGTACGCCGCGAAGCGTTACGGCATCTCTATCCCATTCCCGATACACACCGTTTACAAGACTGAGGTGCCTGCGGTGGCTGCAGATCTGAAGAGGGACCTAGGGGTATACGATCTCGTGCGGCGAGCAGACCTCTTTCGTAGCCTCTTAGATGACGAGTGCCGCCAGATCGTCGAGGGCGCAAGGATTGAGCATTTCGCCAAGTCAGAGTTCCTCTTCAAGGAGGGAGACGAGGGAAACTTCCTCTACGTGTTCATCTCTGGCCAGGCGGATATCCAGATAACAGGCGAGGGGGGACAGCCGGTCAGCCTCACGACCCTCGGCCCAGGCGACGTGATCGGCGAAATGGCGCTCTTTACCGGCGAGGCCCGCAAGGCGTCTGCTCAGGCGCTGATGGACGTGCGGGTTGCGCGGGTCGGCAAGGAGGCGATAGCCGGGCTTCTGGAGAGCCGTGAGGAGCTCATAAACGCATTCGTGGCGAGCATGTCAGCACGGCTCAAGCAGGCCGATGAGGTGCGAGAGCGGCACCGGGCCGCCCTGGCTGAAGAGCAGGTGCGGCTGAAGGTTGACGAGAACGCCCTTCGCCAGCGTATTCGCCGCTTCTTTGGGCTGTAGGTCCGCTGCGCGCGCACCTGGCGGCGCGCCTATTCAAGCGTCTTCCGAATCTCGCGCAGCATCAGCATCGTGGCTTTGCGCTCACGGGTCCTGTGGAGCCCGACCTCGGCGTTCTTCTCGGCCGAGTCGTTTAAGTTCTCGATAAGGATCGAGAGCTGCTCTTTGGTGTTGGCCAGCCACCCGCCGAGGGGCTCGTACTGCGGAAAGTCAGCGATGACAGCATTGCGATCTTCCGGAGATGACCTGTCGAGCAGGAAAGTGGCGAGCAGGTGGGCCCAGCGGTAATCACGTTGCGACAGGAGCGCGTCTAGCTGCCCCTCGGCGGAGTTTAGGATCGCCATCGTCTTGTTTATTTCTCCCCAGTGGGACGCCTGGAAGGCGCTGAAGTAGTCGGGGGAGTACTCCTCAAGCACAGACAGGCGGCTTCGGAACGCGGTTACCTGCCCCTTGAACTCCTCTGCCGCTTGCCATGCGGCGGTGCGCTTATTGCCAGGAAGCGCGTTTGAGACACGCGCCATGAGGCCGTCGACCCCCCAACGGCATGCACCCAAGATCGCCAGGGCAAAGAGCCCCATCGAGAGCGCGCCAGTCAAAACGAAAGCTGCTATGAGAACGTCGCCGAACTGTAGGTTCATCCCCGCCCCTCCATCAACTTGGTTCGGCTCGCTTGCGGGAAACCTTTAGGGGTCAGCGCGTAGCGCTGCTCGGGGTGCCGTTAA
>JAFMJG010000025.1 GCA_017853605.1 bacterium | reverse complement strand
CAACGCGATCAGGGACACCGGAACTTTTTCGCTGTTTCGGTCACACCGCCCCGACTACCGCGACGGAGAGCAGAAGCGCGACTTCGTGTACGTCAAGGACTGCTGCGAGGCCATGTGGTGGCTCCTCAACAATCCAGGCGTCAACGGGCTCTTCAACGTTGGCTCGGGCAAGGCCCGATCGTGGAACGACCTCCTTGCCGCGGTCTTTAAGGCCAGCGGCAAGCCGTGGAACGTTCGCTACATCGACATGCCTGAGCAGCTCCGCCAGCACTACCAGTACTTCACTGAAGCCCCCATGGAGAAGCTCCGTGCGGCGGGATTTTCGGCCAAGATGCACACCCTTGAGGAGGGAGTCACCGACTACGTGAGCTCGTACCTTATGCCGACGATTCGGCACCTGTAGGCATGCCAGCCGCAGGCCACGCTGCCATATGAGGAGAGCCCGATGAAGATCGCGTATCTCGTGCTCGCTCACGACAGCCCGAGGCACCTTGAGAGGCTCGTCGGGGCGCTTTCCTCTAGCTCATCGGCGCTCTTTATTCACATCGACAAAAAGTCCCGTCTCTCAAGGTTTCCCCATTTTTCCGGGGATGGCATCGTGGTCTCTCGGGAGCGGATCCCGGTCTACTGGGCTGACTTCTCAATCGTTGAGGCAACGCTGATCCTGCTCCGCCAAGCGCTCGCCGACCCGAGGCGCTTCGATTACTTCGTGCTCCTCAGCGGCTGTGACTACCCGCTGCAGCCCGCCAGCTACATCGAGCGATTCTTCGAAAGCAACCGGGGCGCGGAGTTCATAAATATCGTTGAGATGCCGTGCGAGGCTGCACGAAAGCCGATCGCCCGCCTCTTGAACTACAGGCCGTATCCGGGAATCCCCAGCGCCATTCGGCTTGGACGCAGGCTGCTCGTTGCTGCCGGCCTCATCCCAAGAACGCGGGACTACCGCCCGCACTTCGGCGGCCTCCTTCCCTTTGGCGGAAGCCAGTGGTGGGCGCTTTCCCGAGATGCCTGTGAATACGTGAGGAGCTTTGTGGATAGCAAGCCCCGCCTCGCTGATTTCTACCGGAACACCTTCTGCCCCGATGAGTCGTTCTTTCACACTATCCTCGGCAACTCGCCCTTTAGGGCCCGCATGCGCAGAAACGTGACGTACGCCGACTGGAGCGCTGGCGGCCCACATCCTGCGCGGCTCAACTGCTCACACATTGAGCGCTTTGCGGATGCGCCGGCAGTCGTGCTCGATGATGTGTATGGCTCCGGGGAGGCCCTCTTCGCGCGCAAGTTCTCGGACATGGAGCAAAGCGTCGTCGCAAGGCTTGATGAGCTCCTGATCAGCAAGGGTGCTGCATAGGGGGCCGCATGGCCCGAAGCTTCCAAATCGTTGTGGCTGCCCTACCTCCAGCCTCGGGGCGGGAGAGGATCGTTCGAGTGAAGCAGGCGGTGAGAAAGCACGATATCATCCTCAGCGCCACAACGTCCGTCCAGCGCGCGGAAGATGCTGCCAAACTTTTCCTCCGCCTCGCCGACTAGCCGAGAGACAGCTGGCGCGTCGGAGCTCGGCAGGCGGCCCCACAGCGTGAGCAGGTGCTGTCCACCGCGGCCCCTCGCCCTTGCTCCTAGCGTATTGTCGGGCGTGATGACCGAGACAACTTTGCCGACCAGTCCAGCTTTTGCAATCATCTCATCAAGCTCGACTTTTGCCTCAACCAGCTCTTTAGAGGCAAACTTGGTTCCTACTCGCTCGCCGGGAAATGATCGGGCGATATCACTCGAGATATTCATACAACTCATCAGACAAATGGCTAGCCCCTTCGGCGGCAGGTGTCGCTCCCCTGGAACCTGCCTGGATCCGGCGCCGTATAGGGCAGGGAGGGTATGAGGCGCTGGAGCAAAAAGGTGACATAGTGCCCGGTGCCGGACGCTTTGCGGCAATATGCTTCGTGAATAGTCCTCTGCCAATAGGCGGGCCAGCAGCTTAGGAGGGCTCGTCGACGGAGTTCATGAGCCGCTAGCCTGCCGCAATTTCATCTGCCAGAGTGGGCCTGTGAGCCGGCGCCTCGCGTTCTCTGCGGGGCCACCCTGCCGGCCATCTCGCCCCGGATTGAGCGGAGGACACCGAGAGTGCAAAACGAAAGTACCTCTTCAGCAGACAGGCGATCCCTGATTTTCATCGCAGCAGCAGCGCTGTGCTCTGCCGCTTCTGTTGCTATCGGGCTGCTCGCCCCCGATCTCTCGCTGCGGTGGTGGATGTTTGCGCTCTGGTTCCCGACTGTTGTGCTGGCGATCGGCCACGTTGTTTTTTCGGGAAGCTGCGCAGGGTGTGCTGCGTCGGCTGCATCACCCATCTCAAGGCACGAGAAGCTGCTTCACCGCGCCTTGTTGCTGGCCGTGTGCCTGGGCTACGTGGCGTTTCTCTCCTCGTATCCGTTTGTGGCGATCCACGACGAGGTCCGGGATGGCGGGCTCCGGGCCCAAGAGATCGCTAACGGCAGCTTTCGAAATATCTTCGGCAGGGACTGGTCGCAGGGGCTCTACTTCGCCACCCTCGGCAGCCTCCTGTACCGGATCACGGGCCCGGATGTCCTGGCCTATAGGGCCCTCGGGGCTATGTTTGGCGTGCTTGAGGTGTGGCTCATCTACGCCGGTTTCGGGCGTGTCATCGGGGCGCGCCCCGCGCTCATTGCTGCGCTCATCGCTGGCACGAACACCTGCTGCATGACGTTTGCCCGCACCGAGACGCTCATCTCTCTCACTCCGCTCACGATCACGGCGATGCTCCTCCTGTCAGTGCGGTTTCTTGACGCTCGCGGCACTCAGATCGTTGTGCTGGCGGCAGCGAGCGGAATGATCCTCGGGCTCTCCGTGGGGCAGCACGCCTCAGCTCGAGCGCCGATTGCGCTGCTCTGGGCGCTCCTCGTGGCGGTATCGCTCATGAGGGGCAGGCGCATCCGGTTGTCGTCAAGCCCCGTCCCTGCCCTCGCGGCGCTGCTTCTTGGAGCTCTCATCGGGCTTGGGCCCCAGCTGCTCTACCTTGATTCAGACAGCTTCATGAGGTCCGGTACCGTGACGACAACCCTCACATTTGTCCAGCTCGCTCAGCGCTACTGGCAATCGATCCTCGTGCTCTTCGGAGCCCCGCCGGGGCTTCGGTTGGGCGGCGGGGCTCTCATTCCGTGGGATGTCTCTCTCCTCTCGGCAGCTGCTGCTGTGGCGGCCGTGTTCACGCGCTCGCCTCTTTCGCTCATCTCAGCAGGGCTCATCGCCGCTCTTCTGTTCACCAACAGCGCCATCACCGACCTTGCCGGCCAGGCGTACCGGCTGACGGGCATCGTGCCGCTGGCGGCGATCCTGGTCGCTGACCTCCTTAGGACCATTCGTGCGAGGGGTTACCGGCTTGTCTTCACCGCCCTCGCCTGCGCCATCGTGCCGATGCGTCTCCTTGAGCTTGGCGACTTCTTTTGGTCCCGTCGCGCTTCCGAGGGGCAGAGCGTGCAGCTGCTGCGGCCTGCTTTCATCGCCATGCGGCACGTCGCGCTCCGCGTCGCTGCCGACCCACGCTGGCGCAACGGGGACAGCCTCGTCATCTACCACCAGTCGAGAAGCGGGATCGGGACCCTCCTCTCAGCCCCTCACGTCGCCGAGTTCTTCTCGTTTTTTCTTCCGGCCCAGCAGCTCGTGCTGCGCCCCACGCACAGTCTTCCGGACAGGACGCTCTTTATCTCGCCGCGTGATGGGCTTTGACACCTGGCAGCTGCTTCAATTTTGCCCAGACGCCGGCCTGTTTGCCTGCGCCGATCCCGCCCTTCCAGTCTTCGAGGATCCTGCAGCGAACTGACTGCGCCGGTCCTCCCAACTAGGCCGATTAGCGGCTCTCCCCTCTGCGGCAAGCTGCCGAATTCAGGCCTGGAGGAGGCTCTTCTTTTCCCATCTGAGGGCCGACAAGCCCGTGAGCGGCGGAGCATCACCCGGCCGCCCTACCATCGGCAGATGCCTTCACCATGGTGCTCTCGGAAGATTCATCTGAATCCTCGGGACTCTTCGGTGTGGAGTAAGCAAGCGAGTGGGTGGTAATCCTCACCTCATGGCAGATTTCGGTTACCCCGGACGAGACAGCGGCCCTGAAGACGATGACGACAGCCTCCGGCTGCCGGAGCGTGGCCGCACGCTGCTTGAGCGCCACTATGGGCCTGATATCGCCCGGGCAGCGCACACGGTTTTTCGGGACGGGCACTCCCCTGACTCGATTCAAACGCTAATCGCGGCGCTCGCGGCTGGGGGCTTCTACGATGAGGCGACAAATCTGGCGCGCGAGGCATTGCCCATCCCCCCTTGGGCAGTCGGGCCACAGGACACAGAGGTGATAATGCTCCACGTGGAGAGGCAGGAGGCGCTCTCCCGGGCAGCCAGAGCCCCGCTGCCCAAGACCGACAGCTGGCGCGGGCGCATTCCGGCAGTCGTTTCTGCGGGCGACTATCTTGATCGCTGGATACCCGGAGCAGCGCGGGTGTCAGAGTTGCACGGATACTCACTGAAACTTGCCGCGCCAAAAACGGTTTCCATCCCCCTATCAGGCATGCCCAAAGAGGTTTCTGATTACCTCGGCAGCAGCTCCGTTGAGGTAGCCGTCCAGCTGCTCACGAGCGGATACGGAGAGCCGGTGTCGATCAAGGAGCTGAATGGCCTGAGGCAGGTTCTCTCAAGCATCGCAACCTTTGCGCTCGATAAGGAAAGCAGCCGCGAGCGCCTGGAACCCTCCCCTAACAGCAGGGGCTCGAGTGCCGAACTAGTGCGCGGCATCCTCGCCAATGCTGGGGCCATCGGCGACCTGTCGACGATTTCAGGCGTGCTGCACGCTGTCGTGCGAAGCTGCAGGACGGCTGCCAAGCAATCTGCCGAGGCACACCAGATCGTCGTTTCTGTGCTCGAGGGCGTCGTGGCCTCCTGGGGACGGGAGCTCCACGGTGGAGCAATTGGCTCGCTGAGCGACGCAGTAATGCAGGCTTTGGGCTCTCCTGGCTCACCATTGGCCCTGTCACATGAGCCAGCGGATTTTGAGCTTGTGCGACGCACGCTCAAGAGCGCTGCGACAGCTTTGGGGCCAAGCTTCTCGAAAGAGGCGCTTGGTAGGGCCACAGAAGCGGCTAACAGCCTCGTGACGCACACAAGTGTCTTGCTGCCTAGCGACCCAGAAGCAAGAGCTGAGTTGCTGGGCTGGATCAACAAGCTGTCAGAGGCATTCTTCGGGGGCTTCTCGATTAAGAGGCTCGAAGAGGTTCTCAGGCACTGGGAGGATTTTTCGGAGGAGAGAGCCGAAAGGATCAAAGCCGACTTGCCCAAGAGCTTTGAGATGGTGGGGCATCTCTTTATCCGGCGCTTCATCTCCCTGCCGGCGGGAGCTCCACGCAGCGATTTCGGCGCCGTTTTTTGCGCCGCGATACAGGATCTCGGGCCATGGGCATCGTGCAAGCAGATTGAGGAGGTGGCAGGCGCCAGCAACGAGTTCTCTCGAGCCTTCAGCAGGCGTGATATCGGAATAGAGCATGTATTTCGGTACGTTGTCAGGCAGCTTGGCCCGCTGGCGACTAAGGAGTCGCTCTTGGCTCACGGTGCTGAGCTGGCTCGGGTCGCCCACGTGATGCCCCAGCTGCGCCAGGATGCAACGACCTTCCACGCACTGCAGATCTCCGGAGTGCTGTGCGCCTACCACGAGCTGGAAGAGCGTGTGACGCCAGAGGCTGTGCGCGAGGTTGCCAACGCCGCGATCAAGCTCGCTCAGAGGGCATTTTGCGCCAAGAGGGGCGCTGAGAACTCTCCCACGACACGCCCCGAGGGTGCAGGCGTGATTGACCCCCACTCAGGGCCGTGGGGCAACCCGGATCCCTACCCCGAACTCATTGAAAATCCTTTCGGCCTCCTCTGGCACGACCTTGGGCTCGATTGCCTCTTTCAGCCCCTGCTTCACTACTGCCCCGAGAAAGCAACCGAGGAGGTCCTCTCCGCAGTCAGCGACGAAACGCTCCGATTTATCCGGGAAGGCAGGCTTCAGGACCGTGAGCGGAGGCTCCTCTTCCGCAGCGGCATGGGCCGGGTGCTTCGGCAACTCAAAGACAAGGTAACTCCCAAAGGATTTCTTGAGGCTCAGCGGCTAGGTCTTGAGTTCGCAAACTCCTAGAGTCAAACAGGACTAGGATCCTTTTCCTGCCGAAGGGAACAGAACCCGACTTAAACGCGCTATTCCGCCTGGAGCGGCATCCTCCAATTTGCTTTTCACCCTGGCGAGCCTCACACTCGCTCGCTGGACGAAGGTTTTTTTCTCATTCCGGGGCTTAGCCCCAGGAGAGGAGCACATGGTTTACGAACGGCTGTACGAGCGCCCCCAATTTCCTGGCGGCTTCGAGAGGGTGACTACTACTTTCGGGATCGTTTCGCGGGAGCTTGGCGGGCAGGCGGCTGATGATCCGCTGGTCCTTATAAAGCAGCGCAATGGCCGTGTTCCCAACCCGTGGAAGTTTGATCTTCCGGGCGGCATCCGAGAGCCCGAGGATTCCACGCTGGAGAGCGCGCTTGAGCGTGAGATGCTTGAGGAGCTGCACCTGCGCACAGGCTACTATCGCCGCATCGGCAAGCCGATGTGGGAGGTGGTGGCTGATCGGAAGATGGTGATCGAGTATCACCTCTTCTGGGTCACGGCGTTTGGGCCCCCTAAGGAGTCTGACGAGGCGATCAACATCGCGTACGTCGGGCCGGAGTCCGCAGGGGCGTTTAAAATTGTGGGCTTCGACGAGCAGCGCAGGATTATGGGGGCGATGGCTACCATGATCTTCGACGGCTTCTCTGTGCTGGGCCGCCCTTTTTACCAAGGGCTGGTCACGCCAGAGATCGCCGCAGCGGCAGAGGATCTCGGCCGGCGCTCATACTCGCTCCTCGATGGAGGCCGATACTTTGGCCGACTGGAGGACAGCGGCACCGTCAGCCTCTACCGGCGGCTCAATCCGTTTGAGCCACGGGGTTATTTCGAGGGCTCCCTTGAGCACCTCGCAGCGGTTTAATTCCTACCCCCCACCGAGAGGGACTATAATATCTCGGCTTCTATAGTTGTCCGTCCCCTGCCCCTCCTTGTGATCCCCAACTACCCAGGAAAACGGCAAAGTGTGCCAACACCCTTCCGCAGGAGGAATGCACTTGGCAGGGAGCTCTTGTCTGCTCCGTGCGAGCAGGGTGCGTGCCATGCCTAACTGGCCCAATACCTGTTGTGCAACAGAGGAGCATTTGACACTCTCATAGGCGAGATTTGTTTCAGCTTTTAGGCTCCCAGTGGGCACCACAAGGGCGCGGTACTGAAAACAGCATGACCGCTCAGAACCACCGTATGCCGAGAGACTCCGATCTAGATGCTGGGGGCGCTGTTGAGACGGGCCGGCTTGTGACGATTCAAGCTGAGAGCCCCTCGTTTCTGGCGCTGCCAATTCGGAGATCGTGCCTCATCTTGACGTGCGTTTTTCTCGCTTTCCTCGCCCAGGAGATCATTCTATGGGGCTGGCCGGCTTTCCACCTCGGCAAGCTTGTATCTCCTAATCCGCCGTCTCTTCCGACCAATAGCGATTCCAACCTTCGGGGGTTTGGATTGATAGGCTCGATCGTGATAGGCATCCTTTTTGGGCTTCTTGCGCCACGGCGAATAGCAATCCTGCCGACGACTCGTGACGTCACGGCTAGCAGGCTTGACGGCTCGCATGCCCCTCCGGTAGGCCGCCTGGTCTCCAATCTCTTGGTGTTGGCGAGCTGCCTCATCGGAATAGCGGCGCAGATACTCTTCCTGAAAAGCGGGGAGACCCCTGGCACCCATGCCCTATATCTCCTCAGCATCGCCGTATTCTGCTCCGGCATGGCCTCAATACGGCGCTCTGGCGCCCCACCTTCCAGTCCACCTCCGTTTACGACGGCACATTGGGTGGGGCTTGGCGCAATCGTTCTCGTCGCCCTCGCTGCCCGGGCCTGGAACCTGAGGGATCTGCCGCTGTCCATATCGCCCGACGTGGCAACTGTGGGCCTGATGGCTATAGAGAACCTGTCTGAGCAAGGGTGGCGACTTTTTGGGACCGGCTTCCTGCAGTCCCCTAATTTTGCGACGGTACCTGCCTCCCTCTCGATGCTGCTGTTCGGCCAAGACCTAGTGGGCCTTCGCCTCACGGATGTTTTTTTCGGCACCTCGATGGTGCTCTTTACGTACCTTGTCGTATGGCGTGGGCTTGATTCTCACCGAATGGCCGTGCTTGCAAGCTTAGTGCTCACCACGAGCATCCCCCATATCCATTTCTCTCGGCACGTTTTTAATGTTGATCCCTGGGCGGTCTTTACTGCTGCCTCCCTTTTCCTCGTTCACGGTTACAGGGCCTCCAGCGAGCGGAGCTTGGGAGTTGCGGGGCTTATGATGGGTTTTGCGCTCGAGATGTACCTCTCTAGCCGCATCCTTGTGGTGCTGTTGCCGCTATTTGCCCTCTACCTTCTGGCTTTCCATTCCAAGCTGCTCTGGCGGCTGCGGCGCGGGGCGCTCCTCTTCGTCCTGGGGATACTCGTGAGCTGGGGACCGAACTGCATCGACTCCTATAGGGAGTTTGCCACATGGGAGAGGTCCAATCGGCTCGATAGCACGATCCTTTTTAAAGCGAACTACGACAGCTATGCGGCAAGGGTTGGCGCTGCGTCAGCCGCTCAGGTTGTGTTTCACAAAGTTCAGGAATCGCTCGCCATATTCCAGGCAAACATAGACACCAGCGGCCAGACAAACTACAAGTTTCCCTTCGTAGACCACCTGGCCGCTCCCTTTATTTGGCTTGGCCTCGGTCTCTGCATCGTCAATTTTAGGCGGGATCCTTTCTGTGCCTTTATGGCCCTGGCGTTCTTCTTGGCTGTCTTTGGCCATGCGGCGATCTCAAGCTCGGATGACTCATATTGGCCGCGGTCAATGTTAGCCCTGTTGGTTGCTGGAATCCTCATAAGCATAGGCGCGGAATATTTTCTATCTGCCTTGGGCTCGCTCCTCAGATCCGCCGCTCTTTTGGCAGGCTTGCCGCCTGTCAGCGCCAGCCAGGTCGGCCGTTTCTCGTCAGTGCTGTGCGCAGTGGTCGCCACATGCATCATCGGATTTCGCGGCTGGACGGATTACGGCCGGCAGGCGAGTGCTGACAACAATCGCGTCGCCATTCTGGGCAGGTGCGCCGCTCAGGCGAAGCCTGGGTCGAGAATTTGCGGCATCCCGTTTGACTCACTACGGCTTGACCAATGGGAGGTGAGGTTCTTCGCGCGCAACCGCGACTTGCGCCAGATTCCGCCGGCGCCCCCTCATGAAGCGATCGCTAGGTGCGATTCTGAGGATGCAGTATGGGTAGTATTGAGCGGCCAGTCGGAGCTTCAGACGGTGCTGAGGGAGCGCTACCCTCAAGGAAGATCCTTTGCTTGTCATGGGCGGCCGGAACTTCCAACTATATCACTCTTTGGGACATTGGGAGATCCTAGGGGCGGCCTCCCCGCAAGCTGATCGGCGCTTGTCACCTGCTGCGCCTTGGCCTCATCTTAGCCCGGCACGACGAGTTGGCTGAGTTCTCCCTAGGGAAAGAGCTTCAGCAACACCGAAAAAGCGCTTAGAGGAGCCGCGGCTGCCTGTACAAAGCTGCAGCTACTCTCTCGCGAGCGCTTCCAAGTCCAGGGGAAGGCTGCACATGGCGATCTCGCCGCCGCTGTTCCTTGGCCACGCGTGGCGCGGCCTGTCCCAGTAGAGCTCAAGGCCATTTCCGTCCGGGTCACGCAGGTAGAGGGCCTCGCTTACGCCGTGGTCTGCAGCGCCATCAAGCGCCACCCCAGCTCTTCTGAGCCTGCGCAGGGCGTCCGCCAGCGTCGCCCGTGTCGGATAGAGGATGGCAGCGTGGTAGAGTCCCGTGCTCCCCTGTGCTGGCGGCTTGCCGCCCCGGCTCTCCCACGTGTTGAGGCCTATGTGGTGGTGATACTCCCCTGCCGCGATGAATGCGGCATCTTTGCCCCAGCGCTCGACCACCTTGAATCCCAGCACGCCGCAGTAAAAGGAGAGGCTTTGCTCGATATCAGCTACCTTCAGGTGGACGTGCCCGATCGTAACTCGCGGATCTATTTCGTTGGACATCGATGCTCCCCTCCTCGCATGACTTTGCGCACAATCAAGCCGCGGCATGCTGGGAAGCCGCCTCTGGCGCTAAGGCATGACTCCACAGGTGATTTCTGTTGCCCACGCAGACTATCGGAACTCTTCGCGGTGGTGACAGACCCAATCTCTGCTTGTTTGCCCTCCCCCACGAACCTACACTGTACCCATGTCTGGCTACTATTTTTGGGGCGTTACAAGCTCGGCGCTCTTCCTGTCAGCGATTCCGGCGATTCTTCACCAGGTGCGGGTCATATGGGGAAGAAAGGTGCTCGCCGCCCAAGGGGCGCTCTTTGAGCCCGTCACGCAGAGCATATCGCTCAACCAAGTATTCTCTTCGTACTGCGCGGTATATTCGTTCTTCCTGTTTGGGCTGGTGTCGAGCTCTCCGGATCCCTTCCTAACCTACCCGCGCATGATCGTCGGCCTCCTGCTCTACCTGGTGATATTTGAGCTCTTTCAGGATCGGCGCGCTGGGGCAGCGCGCACGGTCTTTCGCCTATGCTCGTTCTCCCTCATCCTTCCGGTGATCCTGGTTGCAACCGGGGTGCGGGCCTCTCCAATTGCTCAGGGCGCCTCGAATATCATCGTATGCATCGCCACGCTGCTGATGGCGCAAGGGAACATCTCCCAATACCTGATCCTTCGGCGCGCCAAGAAGAGGGGGGCGGTCTCCCTCCCGATGCACCTGGCACTGTATGCAAAGGACCTTGCCGGCATGATGTTTGGCCTCCAGATCGGTCCCAGCGCCTGGAGCATCGTCGTGATGCACGCCTCCAACCTGGTGTTGCGGGCGCCGATTATCCTCTCGTACATGCGGTCGTCGCGATAAGTTTTTCGAACTTTACATGCCCAAGCCGCATGGTCTCCGCGCTCGCCTGGCCCCATGTCGGCGCCAGGGCTCCCCCTAACTAAGCCCATAGTTGTAACAAAATTGTACCTTTTGCGTGGTGTGCCAAAAACCTGGCACCACTTCTTTTAGGGGCCTCATCAACCACTCTGAAGACGTTTGTGGGTGTGAGGTGATGGAAGCGCAGGGAAGCGGCACCGAGGTGCTGCGGTTTGAAATTCCGGTTAGTGGCGAGGCGTATCGCTCTCTTGTCTCCGGCCTGCGCGGTTCGCCGCTGCCCCGCCAACCAGGGGGCCGTCCTCCGCGCGGCTCGATCCGAGCTCACGTTGATCTCGACCTCTCCTCCCGCCAGTTTTCAGTCACTGCCCTTGGCCGCCACCGCCTTCCAAGCGCCCTGGAGGTCAAGCCCGGAAGCCGAACCCACGACAGCCTCAGCCGGCTCATCGCGCGCTCGGTGCAGGAAGAGCTGCACAATGGGGCCGCTTCGCTGCTGAAGGGGATTATCGATGCGGCCCCGCAGCTGCAGGATGAGGGGCTCCTCCTTAGGCGACAGGACCTGGAGATACGGACGGGCGCACGGCTCACTCCCGCAATCTCGCCCCTGCTCTCGGTAAGGCTCCTCTCTGAGGTTGCCCCCACCCTCTCGCTTGAGCTTGACGAGGCCCCAACGCTGGTGATCGCCGACTCGCAGGATGCTCTCCTCGCTCGTGCATCGAGCGAGCTGCAGGCCGCGCTCACAGTGCTCTCGCCCCTCTCGAGCGTCACGACTGGCAACGTGGTGACCCTGCGCGCAGCCCTTCGCGTCCCAGAGCTCGCAGGGCTGCCTGTAGACGTGTTTGTTCACTGGGGCTCGTACGAGGACCTTGCCCCTGCCTGGCAGGATGAACAAGCGACGATTCAGCCCGGCCCCCGTGGAGAGCTGCTCGTCACGCACCGGCTTCACATCCCAACACACGGCAGCTATGGCGCGACCATCTTCGCGCAGGTGCGCGGCTCACATGAGCAGGCCTGGATCGGCGGCCCGTCGGGCAGCGACGCCAGGTTTTCAGTCTTGCACGACGACTTCGATATCGTTCGGCGGAAGGAGCGTGAGCTCGATGAGCTGGATGCATGGTGCCACCAGTCGCTGCTCGACGCGCTGAGCCGCGACGACGGTCTTGAGGAGGCCTGCGCGGCGATACTCCGCCGAAATCCTCGGGCGCCGCTCGGCGAGCTGCTCGCACGGGCCGAGGCGTCAGGCAAGCAGTCCCTCGGCGCGGCATGCAGCGCACGCCCCCTTGCCGGGCTCGCCGGAACGATGCGGGCAAACTTTGGCATCGGAGAGGTGGTCTTTGCGACTCCCGAGGGGCCCCACGCCGCCGCAGGCGGACTGGCCCAGGTCATCTCGGGCCTCCCGCCAGAGCTGGCGCGTGCCGGCATCCCAACCACAATCATTTCCCCCCTCTACCGCTACGCACACGGCAACAAGCATGGAGAGGCGCAGCAGGTGCTCACTGCTGGCGTCAAGCTCGGCGACGCCACCGTAAAGCCGGCCCTCGTTGGCTCTGTCACAGTACATGTTGGCCCCACCGTGCAGTCGGGCACCGGGCACATGCGGCGCGCGCCGTCGGCTATCCACATCAAGGTGTATGAGGCCTCAAACGGGCCGATCCGCATGTTTCTGCTCTCAAATCCTTCGGTGTTTGACCGCCTCTACCAGCCGGTTCACGCTGACGAGCAGCTTCGCCGCGCAATAATCCTCTCGCGCGCCACGCTCGAAGTGATCGCCACGAGGCAGTTCGGAATTAGGCCCTCAGCCCTCATCTCGAATGACTGGCTGACAGCGTGTGTGCCGGCATTCTGTGCCCTCGACGAGAGGTACCGGAGCATCCCGTGGCTCGCAAGCTGCAAGACAATCCATATGATCCACAACGGAGGCGCAGACTACCACGGCCGGCTGCCCAACAACACAAACGGCGAGGACCTCTGGCCGATGTTCAACTTGGCGCCCGAGCACTTCTTCGGCTTCCGTGACCCGCACAACTACGGGCTCCTAAACTTCTCGATGGCGGCCGCCCAGCACGCGTCCGGCGGAATCCTGACCGTGTCACGCCCCTATGCCGAGCAGCTCCTCACGCATTCAGGAGGTGATGGGCTTGAGCATGTCCTAGTGCACAAGCGTGACCGCGTGTTCGGCATCAGCAACGGGATCAGCCGGCCTGAGATCGACCGCTACCTCTCGCTC
Organism: bacterium; assembly: GCA_017853605.1. Taxonomy (GTDB): domain Bacteria; phylum Bdellovibrionota_C; class UBA2361; order UBA2361; family OMII01; genus OMII01. The sequence continues at coordinate 13,619 of JAFMJG010000025.1, read as the reverse complement.
GTTGCGAGCCGGGGCGGGGCGCCATTTGGCTCCACGACCCAGTTTTTAGAGGCAAAGCAGGGCGCAAAGCTTCGCATCCAGGAGCGCTACGGCCTGGCGCAATCGCCGAACGCACGGCTCATCAGCTTCGTTGGGCGGATGGCCGAGCAGAAGGGCCTAAGCCTGCTCTCGGGATTCGTCCCGGGACGAAACTGCTCAACACTTGAGGATCTCCTCTCAACCCATCCCGATATACAGGTCCTCGTGGCTGGCCCAATGACCGAGGGCGACCCCTCCGCAGCGCACCTGCGGGGAACACTCGACTACCTGGCCGCCCTCTACCCCGGAAGGATCCGCGCCGTCTTCGACTATGTGCCCCACTCTACCGCGCTGGAGATCATCTTCGGCAGCACATTCTTCCTGATGCCGTCGCGATTTGAGCCGGGCGGGATCACCCAGCTTGAGGCGCTTGCGGCCGGGACGCTCGTCATCGGGCGAAATGTGGGAGGCATCTCGGCATCCATCTGCAACTTCGACCCCTCGAATGGCGCGGGGAACGGCTTCCTCTGCAACGACTACGACCCCGGCGCTTTCGCCAATACCTGCCACTGGGCGCTCTCAGAGACCCGCAACGCTGCCGTGTACAGGGAGCTAGTCTCTAGCGCGCTGGCGGCCCGCCACAGCTGGTCAGACCGGGTTGACGACTACCGGACGATGCTGCAGGCCATCCTCGTTGGAGAGGGCACGCCACAGCACGTTGCCCACTAAAGGGCCCGGCTTGCCCCTTTTGCGATTGCGGCATACACCTGAGCCATGAAGTCACCTCTCGCCTGCGCCCTGCGGCATCTGCGCGTGTGGCCCCCACTCTCGGCCCTGGTAGCTTGTGCCATCGCCGCAGCGCCAGCTGTCGCTGCGCCTGACACCGCTCCGCGCGACCGCGGCGTGGTGACGCGGGTTGTTGACGGCGATACCCTCGTCGTAAGCCTCGCTCCAGGCCGGGCGGAGCATGTGCGGCTTATCGGCATCGACACGCCCGAGAGCAAGCCCAACAAGCGCGCCCGCCTCCAAGCGGGCCGTGCTGCCGCGAGCGAGGCCGCAATCATCGCCATGGGCAAGGAGGCCTTCCGCAACACCGAGCGCCTTGCGCCGCCCGGCACCGGGGTCTCGCTTGAGTACGATGTCGAGAAGCGGGACAGGTACCGCAGGATCCTCGCCTACGTGTACCTGCCAGACGGGCGGATGCTTAACGAGGAGATCGTGTCCGGCGGGTTCGCGAACCTGCTCACCATGCCTCCAAACGTGAGGCACGTAGACCGCCTTCGGAAGGCCCTGTCCGAGAGCCGCACCGCCCAACGTGGGCTGTGGCGCTCATCGCCTGGGTGGTAGCCCCATCCTGCGGAGGCACGCCCCAACTCTCTGGCCTAATTGCTGATTAGCGCCCCGATGCATAGCAATTCAGCGCGCTCCCATGCTAGGGTTTCGCCATGGGCACCTCTCACAATCACTCTCACACTCACCACCCTCGGCGCCCGCCAAATGAGGTCTCGCTCACCGTTTCGGGAATGCACTGCACCAACTGCGCCCTCTCGCTCGAGCGGCACCTCGCCAAGGTAGGAGCTGAGGCTCCAGCGGTTGATTTCGCCACCGGACGAACCACCTTTAAGGTCACCGACACCTCTCGCATCCAGGACATCGTTGAGAGCATATCGAGGCTCGGGTACAAAGTAGCGGCTGACTCAGCTCCTACAGCTGACACAGGGCACCACGCCCTGCTGGCCAAGACGGCCGTCTCGGCGGTGCTGACGCTGCCGCTGCTTGCAGCGATGTTCACCGGCTCCGGGCTTTTTCACAGCCCGCTCGTGCAGGGGGCGCTCGCAACACCGGTCTTCCTAATCGGCTTGCAGCATTTTGGGCTAAGCGGGCTGCGATCACTGCGCTCCGGCGTCGCCAATATGGACGTGCTCATCGCCTCGGGCATCCTCGCTGGCTACGCCTCAAGCGTCGCAACCCTGGCCCTGGGACTTGGCCATGAGACGATCTTCTTCGAGGCGGTTGCCTCTATCGTGACCTTCGTCCTGATCGGCAACCTGCTTGAGGAGCGGGCCGTTCGCAAGACGACCTCCGCTATTGAGAGCCTCTCGACCCTTCAGCCTCCGCGCGCAAACCGCATCATCACCCTCGCCTCGGGCGCTGAGACCCTTGAGACGGTCGCTGTCGGGGCCGTTGCTGTCGGGGACCTGCTGCAGGCCAACACGGGCGACCGGGTTCCAACTGACGGCGTTATCGTGCGTGGCGCCGGCTCTCTCGATGAGTCGATGCTGACAGGCGAGTCGCTGCCCCTCGATCGCGCCTCAGGAGATAGGGTAATCGGCGGCTCAATCCTGACGGCTGGGGCTATCACCCTGCGCGCCACGGCCGTGGGTGACGACACGGTCCTCGCATCGATTGTGCAGCTCGTGCGGGACGCGCAGCAGCGAAAGCCAGCTATCCAGCGTGTTGGCGACGCCGTCAGCGCCGTGTTCGTTCCAGCAGTATTGGCAGTAGCGATCCTTGTGCTGGGCGCCGGAATGTTTATTTTCGGCCTTTCGGCGGGCGAGGCTCTCGTGCGGGCACTTGCAGTTGTGGTGGTTGCGTGCCCGTGCGCTATGGGACTTGCGACCCCTACCGCCATTATGGTCGCGCTCGGCCGCGCAGCGACGAACGGCATCCTCGTGCGGGGCGGAGACACCCTTGAGCGGCTCGCGAAGGTCTCGCACGTCTCGTTCGACAAGACAGGCACCCTCACGACAGGGGCTTTGCGGGTAGAGGGCGTGAGAGCCTACAACGGCTGCACAGAGGCAGAGGCGAAGGCGCTGCTCGTGGCGCTGCAGAGGCACTCCTCGCACCCGATTGCCCAGGCTGTCGTCAAGGCGTTCCAGGATCCGTCCGTGAAGGCGGTAAGCCTCTCGCTCGTGCGCGAAACCAAGGGGATAGGGATCGAGGGGCGAGGCGAGGACGGGGCAGTCTACACCTGTGGCGGCCGGGTAGTTGCAGCGCGCAACGCGATCTCAACCGAGGATGATCTCATCCTGCTCAAGGACGGCGCCCTTATCGCGTCACTCTCTCTTAGAGATGACGCCCGGCCCGAGGCAGCTTCAGTCATCCGCCGGCTCAGCGAGATGGGCCTCGGGACCTCGCTTGTCAGCGGCGACACCAAGGAGAAGTGCTTTGCGGTCGGAAATGCGCTCGGCATAGCCCGAATCGAGGCCGAGAGGCTCCCGGACGAAAAGCTCGCTGTGCTCCGGGCGCTGCAGTCATCATCGCCTGGCGGAGTGGCCTACGTCGGCGACGGAATCAACGACGCCCCTTCCCTTGCTGAGGCATCCGTGGGGATCTCGCTCAGCTCCGGCTCAGATGTCGCGATGCATTCAGCGCAGGTTTTGCTCGCTGGAAACTCAATCGCCCACCTCCCCGAGGCGATTCAGCTCTCGCGTATCACGGTGTCAACGATCAAGCAGAACCTGCTGTGGGCCTTTCTGTACAACATCACGTGCATACCACTGGCCGCTTTCGGCCTCTTGAGCCCCCTTCAGGGGGCGCTCTTAATGACGTTCTCGGACGTCGTGATAGTCGGGAATTCGCTGCGAATTAAGGTTCGGCCGCTGAAGTGAGCCCGAGGCATGCTGTTGCCCAGCGCTAGGCAGCCTCGGACATCACGCTCGGGTCGAGAGCGCAAAAGGTGAGGCGCTGTAAGGAATCCTGTGCGCCTGTCAGCGCGTCGCACAGCCGAAAGTAGCGGTCGAGGAACTCCATCTTGGTCGTGAGCGGCCGCTGCAGGTCGGTCACGCGCTCGAGGTGCTCTCCCCAGTGCGCAGCCGAGACCCCAAAAAGAATCTTTCTTCCGATTGAAAAGATGAGGAAGTTGTCATCCTCTCCGAGGTAACGGTAGCGGCCCGCCGGAATCGCATTTGCATCAGCCTTCAGCTCAACGATCATGCCCTCAGAGAATCGCTTCATAGTGTTTTCCTTTGAAGTAGTCATGTGCACAGCAGGTGCAGTATACGCCCGCCCGGTCCACTAGCCCCGTGGCTGTTCTGGGCATGGTCCGCCTTAGCTGGCCGCGTTCAGCTTCCCACACGTATGTTTCTCGGGCGTTAGGGGCTAGCAGGGGGATTCTAGGCAGCGTTTCTCGGAGTTCTTTTCTGAAACGGCGGGGCGCGCCGGCGCCTCCCCCACGCCCTGGTCCAGCTCCCCGCCGCGTGCCGGCTGCCGCGCAACCCACCGTTTGGCGGCCAAAAACGAGGGGGCCCGGTCACTTAGCTGGGCCGCACATGTTGGATTAGGCCCCATCTCGCATGTATAATGAGGCGCTTATGGCAGACGCAGCCCGCACACCACAAGAAGCCGCTGAGAGCGCCAGCACCGTAGAGTACGGGCGATCTATTATTTGCGAGGAGATCGCCGCGCTGTCGCAGGTGGCAACGCTGCTCAACGGAAGCTTTTCTGAGGCAGTGGACGCCATCCTTACTCAGGCTCCGGGAGCCCGCATCGTCGTGTCAGGCATGGGCAAGGCGGGATTTGTGGCGATGAAGATCTCTGCAACGCTCTCAAGCCTCGGCTTTCCAAGCTTCTTCCTTCACCCCGCTGACGCAGTGCATGGCGATCTCGGCCGCTTCTCGAAGAACGACATAGCCCTCCTGCTCTCAAACTCCGGCGAGACAAGCGAGGTGCTTCGCGTGCTGCCAGCGCTGAAGCAGCACGGCAGCTCAGTCATATCAATTACAGGCGCCCGGTCGTCAACGCTTGCCCAGCACAGCGATATAGTCATCGAGACAGGCCGGTATCGTGAGGCTGGCCCGCTTGGGCTTGCGCCGACAACGAGCACAACGATCATGATGGCGGTCGGCGATGCGCTCGCAATGGCGCTCATCAAGAAGCGCGGCTTCTCGCGCGAGGAGTTTGCGGCGTTCCATCCCGGGGGAGACCTCGGGCGATCGCTCATGCTGGTGTCTGAGATCATGAGAAGCGGCGATGCCCACTGCGTTGTGCACGAGTCGCTTCCGACGAAGAGGGCGCTCCATGCCATCACCGAGACCCGTGGCCGTCCGGGCGCAGCGGCTGTGGTGGACGACGGCGGATTGCTCGTGGGGGTCTTTACTGACGGCAACCTGCGCCGGTGCCTTGAGCACGACACGGCGTTTCTTGATAAGCCGATCGGGCTGGTGTGCTCCCGGTCGCCCATCGCCATCCGTCCGGACCAGCTCGCCCAGGAGGCCTCCCACATCATCCAGGAGCGAAAGATCGACCAGCTGCTGGTCGTGTCCAGTGACGGAAAGCCGGTTGGGCTGATCGACATCCAGGACCTCCTCGCCTGCGGAATGGTGCGCCCAGCCCGCTAGCTGGCCCCTCCTTTCCTGCCCCTTTGGGCCTTGTCCTGGAAACCGCTCAGTTTCGCTGCCTGCAGTTTGTCGCTACCATAGCGGCGTGTACGTGATAGCCCTCAAAATGCTCGCCGGGAACCGGGGAAAGTTCTTCGCCATGCTCTTCGGCGTGGCGCTGACTGCGCTCATTATCACCCAGCAGTCATCAATCTTCATCGGGCTCATGTCCCGCACCGTGGGTTTCATCTTTGACACCCCACAGCCAGACCTCTGGGTGATGGATCCGAAGGTGCAGTTCGTGGATGACATCAAGCCGCTCCAGGACACCAAGCTCTTTCAGGTGCGCGGAGTTGAGGGGGTCCAATGGGCGGTGCCGCTGTATAAAGGGCAGCTCAGGGCTCGGCTGTCAAACGGGCTCTTCCAGACCTGCAACGTTATTGGGCTCGACGATGCCACTCTCGTTGCGGGCCCTCCAACCATGGTGGAGGGCACGCTCGCTGACCTTCGCCGCGCGGACGGCGTGATCGTCGATGAGGCAGCGGCCAAGGGCAAGCTCGCCAGGCAAGGCCAGGGGCCCGACTCCCCTTCTGTGCCGCTCAAGGTGGGCGACACCCTTGAGCTAAACGACAACCGCGCAATCGTCGTGGGCATCGCGCGGGCAACCCGCACGTTTCAGTCACAGCCCATCATCTACACCACGTACTCGCGTGCCATGCGCTTTGCCCCGCGCGAGCGAAAGCTCCTCTCGTTTGTGCTCGCCGAGGTGCAGCCAGGGCAGGATGTCCACGAAGTTGCTGCGCGGATTCGCCGGCAGACGGGCCTGGCAGCCTACACCGCCGAAGAGTTTCGCGGCCTCACTATTCGCTACTTCATGAAGAACACCGGCATTCCGATTAACTTCGGAATGGCGGTGGGCCTTGGGTTCCTCGTGGGAGTGGCGATCGTTGGCCAGACATTCTTCAGCTTCATCGTCGACAACATGCGCTACCTCGGCATACTAAAGGCGATGGGCGCCTCAAACCAGCTGCTGTTCCGGATGATACTGCTGCAAACCGCGCTCGTGGGGGTGATCGGGTGCGGCTTGGGCATGGGCATAGCGTCCCTCACGAGCATCGTGTCCAAGAACTCAGAGCTCGCCTTCTACATGCCGTGGCAGGTGCCGGTGGTCACATTCCTGGCGACCGGGCTGATTACGCTGATTACCTCAGCGTTTAGCCTTCGCAAAGTTCTCTCCCTTGAGCCTGCCATCGTCTTTAAGGGGTGAAATGGGATCCGCTATCCTCTGCAAGGAGCTCACCAAGAGCTACGTAACCGACAAGACCGCCACCCGGGCCCTGCGTGGCGTTGACCTTGCAGTCGAAGAGGGGGAGCTCTTTATGCTCGTCGGCCCCTCAGGATGCGGCAAGACCACCCTCATCTCAGTCATAGCCGGAATTCTCAACCAAGACGGGGGCGAGTGCCGCATTTTTGGGGAGGACCTGAAGGCGATGTCCGAGGAGCAGCGCACCGCCTACCGGGGGCACACGGTAGGCTTCGTGTTCCAGTCGTACAACCTCATTCCAACGCTGACCGCCTCAGAAAACGTCTCTATACCACTCCTGCTCAACGGCTACGCCCGAGAGGAGGCCGCTGCCAAGGCGGAAGCGATGCTCGGGCGCGTGGGGCTGCAAGGCAAGATCCGATCCCTCCCCAATTCGCTCTCTGGCGGCCAGCAGCAGCGGGTCGCTATCGCCCGGGCTCTCGCGCACAACCCGCGCCTGATCGTGTGCGACGAGCCAACGAGCGCGCTCGACTACGCAACTGGGCTTGAAATCATGGATCTCTTTCGACACGAGGCCCTCAATGGAAACCGCACCCTCGTTATCGTCACCCATGACTCCCGAATCTTTCACTTTGCCGACCGCATCGGCGTCATGGATGACGGGACGATAGTGCAGATAGCGCGCTCGGCAGCCGAAGTTCACCTTGATCAAACCCACAAAAAATAGGTAACTCACACCATGTCCCGCTTCTACCTCCTCCCGCTTATCGGCATCCTCGGCTTCGCCTTCGTTATTCGCACGGTCATCGTCGGCAGCGTTCCCCCTCCGGTCGCCGCGCCGGTGGTTGAGCCGGCCCGGGCCCCCTACCAGCACTTCGTCGCCGGGTCTGGGATTATCGAGGCAACAAACGGCAACATAGCTATAGCCTCGCCCCTCTCCGGCATCATCCGCGAGGTCTTCGTTGAGGTCGGCGATTCGGTAGACGTGGGCAGCAGCCTCTTCTCCCTAGACGATCGGGAGCCCCGTGCGCAGCTCGCCGTGGCTGAAGCACAGCTTGAGAAGGCAAAAGCATCGCTCGCTGACGTCGAGACCCAGCTCTCGATCTACAGGGGCGTTGAGGACGTGCGCGCCATTACCAAGGGAGAGCTGCTTAGGCGCGAGTCTGCCGTCCTGGTGGCAAAAGCTGCTGTTGTGCAGGCCCAGGCGAGCATCGATGAGATAAAGACCACGCTGGATCGCATGACGGTGCGGTCGCCCCTGAAAGGCACAGTGCTCCAGTCTAAGGCGCGGGTAGGCGAGTTTGCGCCAGCCCAGGCGCTCCTTAATCCGCTCATGGTTGTTGGCATTACCTCCCCCCTAGAGGTTCGGGTCGACGTTGACGAGAACGACGCGTGGCGCGTCAAGGAGGGAAGCCGCGCTGCGGGCGTGCTGCGCGGGAACACCGCTGTCTCATTTCCGCTTACGTTCGTCCGCTTCGAGCCCTACGTTATCCCCAAGCGATCCCTCACGGGCGAAAGCACGGAGCGCGTAGACACTCGGGTGCTCCAGGTGATGTATTCGTTTGACCGGGGAGCACTGCCTGTCTTCGTTGGGCAGCTTGTGGACGTGTTTATTGAGAGCGACTCCTAGCCCTCTGCCTCCCGAATCGGCACCCACGGAATGATCGCCATGCTCGGAAGAGCGGCAGCGAATGCGATAAGGTACAGGTTGGTGTAGCCCAGGGACTCCACAATAACACCCCCCATGCCACCCACGATCGTGCCGGGCACCGACATGATGGCGCTACCCACGGCGTAGTGGGTTGCCTTGAACTCTTGCGAGCAGGTAGTCAGCAGAAAGACCAGCAGCGCTGCGCTGCCGAGCCCGGCGGCAACCTGCTCGACGCCGTGAATGGCGGCGATGGCTGCCAGCCCCCAAGATGTCGCAGGATCGGGCTTGGCAACGGCCAGCCAGACGTAGAGCCAGATATTGAGGTTCATGCATATCGTGAGCGGCCAGAGGGCGCGCCTGAGCCCCACCCGCTTTATCCACCATCCCCCGGCCATCGCCCCAGCAACGGTGCCAAATGCGCCGAGAATGCCGGCGATCCAGGCGAACTGCTCGGCCGTGACCTTAAGCTCCCGCAGCATGAATGGGGTCACCATCGAGAAGAGCACCTCATCCCCAAGCTTGTAGAGGACTATGAAGGCGAGGACGATCCCGACCTTGGGCTGCGCAAGGTACGTCGTGAAGCCCCTGGAAAACGCCTCTGCTGCCCGGGCCATGTGCGTCCCGGTGCGGGCCGCCGGCTCAACTGCAGGAAGGATCCTGGCGTGCGCCAATGCGAGAGCGATCATGACGCCTCCGCTCACGCAGAAGCCGACTGCCCACGAGTAGTGCGGAGAGCCCCCAAATCGGGAGCTCGCAAGCCATCCAACCAGCGCCACGATCCCCGAGCGCGCAAACACCATTGAGAGGCGGTACGCCAGGACGCGGTAGCCCGAGTAGAGCGCCTGGTCTTCCCGCCGCGGCAGTGCCTGCAGGTAGTAGCCGTCGATCGCCACGTCGTTCGTCGCTGCAACGAAAGCCATAACAACAAAGAGGACAGCAATAGGCCCGAGGAAGCTCGCAGGGTCTTGCGCCCCGCCCGCGACAAAAGCTAGCGCCCCGACCGCGCAGGTGAGCGCCCCCACAAGCGCCTGGAGCACGATCTGCCACGCGCGCTTGGAGCTCCAGCCGTCCAGGAAGGGAGCCCAGAGAAACTTAAAGTTCCACGGCACACCGAGGAAATTGAGGTATCCGAGGTAGCGCTCCTTCACCCCCAGCTGGGTGAAGAACACGCTGGAGAGCAGCCGCACGATCATGTACGGCAGGCCCTCCGCAAAGTAGGTCGTATTGACCCAAAGAAGGGTGCGCGTGCGGGATGCCTCCCGTGCGGTGCCGGCAGAGTCGCTCATGGCAGGCATGGTAGCGCGCCGCAGTGCCGCCCGCCACATCAATGAAAAGATGTTACTGCTGGACGCGCTAGAAGTTCTTCCAGATGTGCTGGTTCGCGACCTCATGGTGGAAGACCACCTCGCCAGTCTTGACCAGTGTGCCGAGCTCCCGAGGGCACCGGTCCGCCGAGGCTACCTTGCGCTCGATGAACTTCTCCTTCGGAATCTCGCCGAGCATCTCGGTGACGTAGTCGCTCGACTTGCAGAGCCGCACAGCGTCGTAGATGTTGCCTGGCAGGAACCGGGTGCGCGACCGGCGGTTCTCGGCTACCTGCTGGTCGTTCTTCGGGCCGTTGAGCCCGGTGTGAAGGATCGCGAGGAATGCCAGGTACGGGTTCGCGTCCGGGGCCACCGTGCGCACCTCGATGCGGGCAGACTTGGCATTGCCGAGCGGGATGCGCACCATCGAGGTGCGGTCCACGGGCGATGAGCGAATCTGGTTTGGCGCCTCAAAGTTCGGGTCCAGGCGGCGATACGCATTTACGCTTGAGTTGAGCGTCAGGCAGATGTCGTTGGCGTTGTTGAGCAGCCGATCAATGAAGTCCCAGGCGCTCGCAGAGAGCCCCTCCTCGCCCGCCGGGTCGTAGAAGAGGTTCTTGCCCTTCTGTGAGAGCGAGAGGTTGGTGTGCATGCCGCTGCCGTTTATGCCGGCGATAGGCTTTGGAAGGAAGCTCGCCGTCATTCCGGAATTAGCCGCAATCTGTCGTGCTGTGAGCTTGTAGAGCTGCACCTGGTCGGCCGCCAGGAGCGCGTCGCAGAAGGTGTAGTTGAGCTCAAACTGCGAGGGCGCAACCTCCGGATGATCCTTCTCGTTCTCGAATGCCATGGCGCGCTGGGCTTCGGCGAGCGCATCGATGAAGACCTTCAGCGGATCCTTGGGAAGCGAGTTGTAGTAGCCGCTGCCCGAAACCAGCTTAAAGCCGTGAATCTCGTTGAACGCCTGCTCAGCATCGCGGCCCTCGAAGAGGAAGCCCTCACACTCAACAGCGATGTTTGCGGTTATTCCTTTTGAGGCGTGCAGGTCATCGCAGAAGGCCTTGAGGCGTCCGCGCATGTCTGACATGTAGCCCTTGCCGTCACGGTCCTTGATGAGGGCGAACACGAGCACCTTGCCTGGGCCGAACACATCGCTTGGGAGCCAGCGGAACGATCCCCAGTCTACGTCGAGCCTCAGGTCCGACTCCTTTACGACTGAGAAACCCCGAATTGAGGAGCCATCAAAGGTCAGGTTGTCGTACGACTTGATGAGAAACTTCTTGTCGTAGTCGAGCATGTGGAACTTGCCCTCGATGTCGGTAAAGCACACCGTCACCGCCTTAATTCGCTTCTCCTGCTGGAGGTACTTTAGGTAGTACTCGCGCAGCTCCCCGTCTGAGGCCCGCCGCTGTACCTTCTCCTTAGCCTCAAGGTTTAGCTGCTCCAGCTCGTCGTACGGGATCTCAAGGAAGTTCCGAAGGTTGCTCTCCATAGCGCATCTCCTTAGCTAAGAATCAAAAAGTTAGCGTTATTTATCATTAAATTATGCTAATTCAATAGGCACTTATTCTACCTAACCATATTTTAAGCATTAAAACACATCCAAAAAAGGACAAAGTCTGGCAGCAAAGGCTCCCGATGAGATTAGGACCACGAACCCTCACGGGGTTAGCCCAGCGCGCGCTCAATAGCCGATGAGAGCTCGGGATCGCTAGGCTTCACGTTTGACCCGAAACGTCCTGCGACCCGTCCCGACCGGTCGATGAGGAACTTCTCAAAGTTCCAGCCGACCTCGGTGCCACCGGAGCTCTTGATGAGAAATGTGTAGAGCGGCGCCCGGCCAGATCCAAGCACTGAGACCTTAGAGAAGAGGGGGAACGTGACACCGAACTTGCTCTTGCAGAAGCCCTGTATCTCCGCGTCAGAGCCGGGCTCCTGGCCCCCGAAATCGTTGCAGGGGAAGCCAAGAACAACGAGCCCCCGCTCGCGGTAGGTTTCGTAGAGCTTCTGGAGCCCCGCGTACTGTGGCGTGAAGCCGCACTGGGAAGCGACGTTAACGACCAACACAACTTTCCCCCGGTACTCCCCCATCGATTGCGCAGATCCGCTGATAGTGGTCGCCGAGATGTCGTAGAATCCCTCTTCAGTCATAGCGGTGCGGGCGAAAAACAGGAGGGAGCAGCAGGCCAAGAGCGCGCGGACGGTTCTCATCCTGGCATCCTACGGCACTCCGGCGTTGGCCTCCAGAAAAACCTGCTACTGGAGGGATAAAGACTCCATCTCCGCCCCTGAGTCGATGTCAACGAACAAAAGCGTCGTCACTCCATCGAGCTGGGCGTCCTTGGCCGCCTTCTTGAGCCCCGAAAAAAACTTCTCCTTGGCGAAGGGGGGCATCTGCTGCATGGGGAAGTTGCGGAAGAGGAGCCTAATCGTATTCGGCTTGCCAAGCTCGTAGCTCACAAACTTAGGGCCAGCGACGGGATTGGCGCGCAACACCGCGACAAAACCCTCAATTCCTGCCTGTGGCTGCGCGGTCTGCGCGCCCCCCCTGGCCTCGGGCGCTCCCCGACGGGCTGGCGCAACCGGGCCCTCATCAAGCGACTCAACAAAAGCGGAGAACCTGGCTCGCGCATCCTCAGAGGGCGCTGCCTTGAGCGCACTTGCGCCCATCTCCTTAGCTTTTGCGAGGTCGCCGCTCTGGGCGTAGGTGATAGCAAGGTAGGCCATGGCCGGGAAGTTCTTGGGATCTTTGGCGAGAACTGCGTTGAGCTCACTCACTGAGTCAGCGTACTTTCCCAAAAAGGTGAGAGTGCTGGCGTACCGGGCACGGGCGCCCAGGTCGTTCGGCTCCAGCTTGAGGTATCGCTGGTAGAAGTCCACCGCCTTCGTGAAGGCCTTTTGGTCAAACGAGAGGTCCGCCATCATCACAAGCGCCCCAGGATCGTTCGGCTCGGCTTTAAGGATCCTGCTAAGGACGTCGATGGCCTCAAAGACCAGTCCTTGCGGAGCATCAGGATTGGCCCGCAGCTTGTCGCCAAGCATTCCGGCGAATACCCTAAGCTTGCCAAGGTCATCAGGGCTGGCATCAACTTCCTTTCGCATCGCCTCGAGCTGCGGGTCGTTGACCTCAGGCGCAGCGTGCTGCGGGAGTCCCCCCGAACCCGCAATGAGCTCGGGGCGCGGCGGCTGCACTACATAACGGAGGCCAACGGCTAGCCCGAAGACCACCAGGGTGGTGCCGGCAACCGCGCGGTAGAAGCCTGCTGACCGCACAGCCAGGCTCGCCCCGCATGAGGGGCAGAAGCGCATCGCTCCTGTGACGGAAACCCCACACCTCCGACACGCCGTTATACCATCGCTCATCTGTAATCTCCGCAAGTTAGCCGCGCTAGCATCAACTATTTGACGCCAAAAATCCAGGGGTGCAACCAAGGTGTCAAAGGTCGCATCCCTTAATTGTAGCCCGTAATACGCCCGTGGTATCAGGTGCCTAGACGGTGCTTTTGCATGAGGATTTGTCGTGAACACGAATGCCACCCCTTGTTCAATGAGAGTGCCGCGCAACCGCGATCCGAAGAGCATGTCTCTCGTTATTCCCTGCTACAACGAGCAGGAGGTGCTTCCTGAGCTTCGGCGCCGCCTTAGGGAGCTCGTTTCGCAGTATTCCTTTCCGATTGAGGTTGTCCTGATCGACGACGGCAGCAAGGACAACACGTGGCCCCTCATCTGCTCGTACGCGCGTGAGGACGGTTTTGTGAAGGCGGTGCGGCTGGCGCGAAACTTTGGGCACCAGACCGCAATTACCTGCGGACTCGACCAGACCCGCGGGGAGGTTGTCGTGATTCTTGATGCTGACCTGCAGGACCCGCCAGAGCTCATCCCTGAGATGCTCAAGGACTGGAGTGACGGCTACGACGTGGTGTACGGCCAGCGCAGGCAGCGCCACGGCGAGTCGCTCTCGAAGAAGTTTTTTGCCTTCGCCTTCTATCGCATCTTCGAGAAGGTTGCCGGCCTCAAGGTTCCGCGCGACACGGGTGACTTCCGCCTCATGGACCGCCGCGCAGTGA